>DEAW01000228.1 GCA_002348315.1 Planctomycetaceae bacterium UBA2972
TGCAGTTTTAGGATTAGTTCTTTACCCAAGGTCTTTGACTGCCGATAGTAATGCAGTGAAAGCTTCCTTGTCGGTGTGACTTAAAGCTTAAATCACGGAATAAACAGTTCCGTTACGACTTCATCACGTTAGGTGTCATCATGGCGGTACCAAAACGAAAACATTCCAATTCACGCTCCAACAAGCGTCGTAGTCACGACTTTTTAACAAGTCCTCAATTAAGCGCCTGTAAAGGATGTGGTCGCCCACTACCTTCGCATACTGTATGCCCACAATGTGGCACATACCTTGAAAAAGGTCGACGGTTTACAGCGACTAGCGAAGAATAAGCAACTGGAAGGTCAACCCGGCCTGCTGCCCGCGTCAACCCAAACCTATTTGGTGGCACAAATCTGCTCCGATTTGTACTGGTTTGCCGAGCAACCTTTTCAATTCAATCCTGATCTGCCCCGTACCGGTTTTGGGAAGTATCTTAGATACACTTTCCAAAACGGTCTAAACAGCGGATCAGGTTTTTTTTATGATGATCCCTCCAACACAACAAATCATTACACAGGGTTAAAAATCCTATGAGTAACGTCGCATTTCTATTCCCCGGCCAGGGCGCTCAGGCCGTCGGTATGGCTCAGGAATTAATCGAT
This sequence comes from Planctomycetaceae bacterium UBA2972, assembly GCA_002348315.1. Lineage (GTDB taxonomy): Bacteria > Planctomycetota > Planctomycetia > Pirellulales > Pirellulaceae > UBA721. The sequence continues at coordinate 642 of DEAW01000228.1, forward strand.
ACTGTTCCCCGGTCCAAAGCGTTGTTTGAGCAGGCCAGTGAAATCCTTGGCTACGATCTGGCCGCGTTATGCGTATCCGGACCTGCGGAGAAACTTAATACAACCGATCACAGCCAACCCGCTATCTTCGTTGCCAGTCTGGCTGCTTTGGAGTCACTGAAACAGGATAACTCCGAGTTAGTTGCAAATTGTACAGCGACTGCCGGGCTTAGTCTGGGAGAATACACCGCCTTAGTTTTTGCCGGAGTGCTCTCCTTCGAAGATGGTTTACGGGTGGTCCAGGAACGCGGGTTAGCAATGCAGGCTGCCGCGGAACTAACACAAAGCGGCATGGTAAGCATCGTTGGCCTGGAGACTGCTCAGGTGGAAAAAGTCGTCGAGCAGGTTCGGCAGGAAGACGAAGTACTACAACTCGCCAATTTTCTTTGTCCGGGCAATATCGTCGTCTCTGGACATTCGCAGGCATGTGACCGGTTGGAAGAACCAGCTAATGCAGAGGGAGCTCGCATGGTCATGCCGTTAACGGTTGCCGGAGCATTCCACACTCCATTGATGCAACCAGCCGTGGATCGTCTCACTGCAGTGCTGGAAAACGTCACACTCAACGCTCCTCGGATCCCCGTCATTTCCAATGTGGATGCCACGGCTCACAGTGATCCGGAAGAAATCCGTCAGCTATTAGTGCAACAGGTCGTTTCACCTGTCCGCTGGGAGGATTCCATGAACCAATTACTGGAAGATGGTACAGAGCAGTTTTTTGAAATTGGTCCGGGCCGTGTATTACGAGGACTACTCAAACGTATCGCTCGGAAAGTCCCCTGTGAAAACATCTCCTGTTAGCACAAAACGCATGGACTGTGGGCCTTAATCGGGCGTAGTTGTCTTGTTTGTGGCGGACAGTTTAGAATTGAAATCAGCCAATCAAATCACCGTACCCTTCAACCGGTGAGATTACAAAGGAAACCAATAAATGTCTGAAGAAGAAAAAAATCAACTCAACGTAGATTTGTCAGGTCAGGTGGCTATTGTCACCGGAGCATCGCAGGGTATCGGAAAAGCCTGTGCCATCGACTTGGCGCGAAATGGAGCACGGGTCGCCTGTCTTGCTAGAAACGCTGAAAAGCTAGCCGAAACTGTCGCAGAAATCGAAGCCGCTGGCGGCCAGGCCGGAGCGTTCGCTTGTAGTGTGACCGATCGCGAAAGCGTTGACAAAGTGGTTGATGAAATTGCCGAGCAATGGGGGAGCATCGAAATTCTGGTTAACAATGCCGGGATTACCCGCGACACTCTGTTACCACGTATGTCGGATGAAGAGTTTGATGCAGTCATCGACACGAATTTGCGTGGAGCATTTTTGTTTATGCGAGCCGTTTCGAAACACATGATGTCCGCTCGATATGGACGAATCATTAACATGTCGAGTGTCTCCGGACTTCAGGGCAACGCTGGTCAGACGAATTACTCGGCATCCAAAGCCGGACTGATCGGAATGACTAGAAGTTTTAGTCGGGAAATCTCCCGGCGAAACGTCACCGTCAATTGTGTCGCTCCCGGATTTATCATCACAGAAATGACTGCCGTGCTGAGTGAAGACATTTTGAAGCAGGCTAAAGCTGGCATTCCTGCCCGAAAACTTGGACAGGTTGCCGATGTGGCAGCATGTGTGACTTTTCTCGCCAGCGGAGCCGCCTCCTATGTGACAGGCCAGACTTTAACTGTTGATGGAGGAATGACTGGCTAGTAGCTGGCCTTGATCTACGTTCGGCCGACTTGCTGAACTGTCGATCGTTGGGCAAGACTGGAACTAGACTGGAACAGGCACAGAACAAGCACGGGCAATCAATATAACCGCTTGCTGGCCCTTATTCCTGTTCAATTCTGGCCAAACTTGATCAAAAGAGTACCTATAACTTCTCAGAACATGAATTCCCTCGCC
>DEAW01000157.1 GCA_002348315.1 Planctomycetaceae bacterium UBA2972
GCAACGAAGCTGATTTTAGCATGCATTGAGTGGCGTATTCACGGTTAAGGAGAAAAATGCATCTAGCTTTGCAAAGCGAAGTTGACGACGTGTCGTTCCGTTTTCCTCCCAGAGGATTGCAGCCGGTAGTATCGACGTATGAACGACCTATTGCACGTCAATTGCTGTCAATAATAACTGCAACCTTACAGAACAGAGGAGGAATTCGAAGGCCGTTATATGCAATCTATATATAGAAGCAGCATTGGAGCAGGGTATTTCTCGACGCATATAGTGTGTGATACATCTGCAGCTTAGCCATACAAAGAACGTGCACGCTTAACCCCAGAATTTTTCAAGCTTCTCGCCGGCAGGGATATCTAACGGGAATTTCCTGCTGAATGAGTGGTTTGATATTCCGGCGAACTCTCGTAATGCAGCATGAATATGCTCCGGACGCACTCGAATCCCCAGCGACTCATCTGTAGCAAGTGTTCCGGGATTAATGGGCACCAAGAACTGCTTGTCGTCGGTTTCACCAATAACGCGATTCCCCCTGATGCCGGCTCCCATAAACATCACCGAACCTACAGACCAGTGATCCTTACCATTTCCTTTGTTATATGTCGGCGTACGTCCCATCTCGCTCTGAATCACGATCACGAGTTTGTCACGAAGATGGAGCTCGTCCGCTTTAGTAGCAAGATAATCGATCCCGGCCAGAAATTCCGGAATCAGTTTCATCTGATCCACGTCGTTATTGGCATGACTGTCGAATTGCCCAATAGAAAGGTTTGCCGACACACAGACTCCGGCCTTAAAGGAAGCCAGGGCAATATCTACCTGCGAAGGCAACCGCCCCTTACTCTGTGTTTTGGGAATATAGGGAGTGATACGATTCAGAGCCTTGGAATTGAACTGTGCTGCGTACAACATGTTCTCTGCCCGCTGTTGACGTGGCAACCGTGGCGAGTTGACCTGAGCCGCTCGTTGCTCAATCAGCGCCGCGTCGATCCTGTCCCGTACAAAATCATCACTGTAAAACGTACGTTGGCTGCCATCCACTCCATCCGCATTAGCCAGTCTTTTCAATGAACTTAGGTACGGCACACGTGACAAAGGAACGAGATTGCCGGTCGCCGAGTATTGACCAAACGTCAAAAATGCCAGAGGGGTCTCCGAGCCCTTGCAGGCTGCTACCAGAGCCGCAAAGGTTGGGTATTCCAGAGAGTCGAGCTTTCCGGTCGCCATGTATCGCGAACAGGGCGAGTGATTGTTGACTGAATAATCGAGACCATTGAAGACCAGCAGTTCGTTAGCGTACTTGCCAAAGAAATCTTCGTTACTCATTCCTGCCGTAGTGTGTTTTGCATTAGGCGCATACCGGATATTCCCCTGTGTGAGAATGTCATCCTGCTGGTAGAGACGATTAATCTCATTCACGCCTTTGGGATCCATCATATATGTCGTATCCCAACCACCGGACGCGTTGATCACGATATAATACGGTCCCTCGTACGGAGGCGATTCTGACGTATCTTCTTCCGCCTTCAACAGATATCGCTCACCAACCGGTGAAGCAAAACCTAGTCCAACCGCTGTACAAAGCTTTAGTAAATTACGACGTTTCATTGTTACCTTTTCTTCCTACTCATAAAGAAACTCACGTTGCCTTAGTAAATAGGTAACGACTCCACGCCACGCTCGGATTGTATATTCAGGATCGGGATCACGAGGCGTTTTCTCACGCAGCGTTTGGCACGCATAACTCTCTCGCGGGTCAAATTCTCCCTGAGATCGGGCATCACTAATAATTCCGGCAAACAGCTCAAAAGTCCTTTGCACCTCCTGATCATCGACCGAGTCCTCTCGCCCTAATATTAAGTCGTGAAGATAAACAATCGCCTCTTTTATCTGTTGATCTGATTCCGTATCCAGCCCCGGTAGCACATCTGGTTCAATCATGGGAAACAATCGCCGCTCGTTCACTGGAAGTGAAAAATCGGCCGCCACGTTCCTGCAGGCAACATCGTTGGCCATGATACGTTGTATCGCTCCCATTGCCCCGGAAGGATCAGCAATCCGCCTGGTGACAGTTTTCGAGTCGATGCCACCATAAAGGATGTTGAAATTGCTATCCCGGTTTGTCAAAAGGCCCCATTGCTTACCAAAGATCGCTGTTAGTTTTCGCTCCAACTGTTCCGGCGAGAGCAGGTGAATCAGGCCCAGATCATCTAGTTCAGCCAAACGATTCGGTTGCGTTACTTTTTCGCTTACCCCTTCCACTTGATAAAACTTTGACTGCACCAGTTCCCGAAAGATGACCTTGAGATTGAAATCGTTCTGAGCAAACCGTGCCGCAATTTGTTCTATCTCATTCCGCTGAGCCTGATACGCCCTCCGTTTTGCCGAAAACAGCGGGTCGTCAATATCCTCAGGTGGCAGCATAGGTTTACGACCATAGAGGATATACCAAACATGCTTGACCATCGCGACGGCGAAGCGTGGATCCTGCACTGTCCGTTCGCCAAGCCACTGAAGCGATCGCCAGCGTTGTTCGTCCGGCAAATCTTCACCGTACAGTCCGGGCCCGAACATATCCTGATACCAGCCTTCCTTCCGGGGACCGTAAACCCCTTTACCATCAAGTGCGTAATAATCCTGTAATAAACCCGCTACCGGGTCGATGACCTTATGACACACAACACAGTCCGTTGCTTCCATGGTTGGGATTTCGTATTCCGATGTTATCTTTGCCGCGTCGTTCACTCGCGGTGCGAGTGCCATAATGTCTACGCCCAGAAAGTGTTCAAAATACATTCGCACTCGGAGTCGGTTTCGGTTCGTTTCCGTCGTGGGATATCTTTTCAAATACTGGAAAGTACTTAACAGACCTGCATGAGGGTAGAATCCCGTGGGTGACTCCTGATGGGACCGGCCATCTCGATGTTGCAGCGAAGGTAGCCGAGCAGGAATGTATTCAAAGGGGTCATTATGATCTTTAAATTTGCCCTTTAGTTCTTCATAGATTCCATACCCGCGTGAAGTGTAGGGTGACACCATGATGTAGTCTGCTGTCAAAATCTCTGTAAAGGGACGCTCGGTGCGAACAATGTACTTAATTAATTCCAG
>DEAW01000229.1 GCA_002348315.1 Planctomycetaceae bacterium UBA2972
GGCTTTTGGGACCTCAGTTTGGCTTCATAGGCTGCCCGACTATCGGGTTTCAGCAGGCATAGTTTAGCTTGTGTGATTTCGTTGAGGATCCGTTGTGAGTCTTCACTGTGAGTTCCGGACTGAAAAGTGCGAATGTGTGCCATTTGCCGGTCGGCTGCGTTTTCTAATACATCCGGATCCGCTTCGAATTCGACAACACCTAATAACTGATAGTGATTGGGAGGTTGCTGATCGGCAGGAATTCCCAGCCAAATTCGATAGGGGTCAAACGGTTCGGTCATTAACGAGACTCCGGTAAATGTTAATCGAGTAGGAACATCTAAACTCACACTGATGAAACGGTCGACTAATGCTATTATATCCAGTCAAACGGAGTTGGGAGAATCAAACTGTCGGTTCCCCCGGCTACTTGGCAATTTGAAGAGTCGTAGTCATCATAAATATATAAATCCCATCCCCAGTGATGAGTTTTTTCGCTTAGGCGATTGTGGAGAGATGTAAGTGAAAATCGGTACCACCGAAATCGAAGATACCTTTGCCGAAGCATTCGGTATGAAGTATGTCCGACTAATCATCACGGCCGCCGATCCATATTGGCTGGATGCCGGACTGAGGGAGCTGACCGGATATAGTTCGTCTGTAATCGCCTGTGATGCCGAAGCAGGTATTGAACAGTATCTGACCGAAGCGGAAACTCCCGATGGTCGCATCGGTGCTGCGGTTTTGATTTTTGGATTTTCAACCGATGGTTTACAAAAAGCTGTACCAAATCGCGTCGGTCAGTGTGTCATGACGTGCCCGTCGAGCGCTGTTTATGACGGTCTGCCTGATGGCGATAAGCAAGTGGCTTTGGGGAAACAGATTCGCTTCTTTGGGGACGGATTTCAAAAAGCAAAAATTCTGGGGGACGATCGTCACTGGCGAATTCCCGTTATGGATGGTGAGTTTCTGGTACAGGATATGCTCAATGTACGAGCAGGCGTTGCCGGGGGGAACGTCATCTTGCAGGGTACCTGTAAGACATCTGCCTTAGCCGCAGCAAGACGAGGGGCTGAGGCAGTCGCATCCTCTGCCGGAGCGATTGCGCCGTTCCCGGGAGGGGTTGCCCGTAGCGGAAGCAAAGTTGGATCCATCTACAAAGCACTGCCGGCGTCGACTTCGGATCCCTACTGTCCAACGTTAAAAGGGCGAGTGGAAACTAAGTTGCACGCCGACACAGTGGCAGCTTATGAAATCGTCGTAGACGGAATTGATGAACAGGCGGTGGCAGATGCAATGGTCGCTGTGATTCAGGCCGCTGCTGGTGAGAATATCGTGCGAATCGGAGCGGGAAACTACGGAGGCAAGCTGGGTAAATTTCATATCCAGCTGCACGAGATTCTGGCGTAATCAAACCTCATTCCAACGAACCGTTGCTCGGGAATCAAGAACCATCCGGCTACGGTTTTTCTTTGCGCAGATGAAAACCATCTTCCGATCCTGGAAATCAGAAGATGGTTTTCAATCGTCTGTCAGCTATCCCAATTGGAGGGGGGGATTTTGGAATAGTTGATGTGACTTGTTAGTTACCGGCGGCTTCTCTTTGAGCCTGATACTCCTGCATGACTGCGGCTTCACGCTGCAACTTCATCTCGCCTGTAGGTGCGAAGTACTGAACGTCGTCCGTTAGATAATGCGGACTTGGCAATGTTTGACCGCCGATTTGACTTTGGCATCCGGTGAGAACACTCAAACCCAAAACAGCCAGGACAGTGCACGTCTTATACAGAAAGTGTTTTGATTTATTGGACATCTTCTTAACTCGTTTCACGATTCTCACAAGAGAATGCGGGTTGTGAATCTTTGGTTCTTTCTTTGACTTGATTGCAAATCGTCCGCCTGCCATGGCTTCTTTTACTTAATTGTCCTAAAACTCGTTTTTTTGTTTGCAATACGAACTCCCTCACAATGAATTAGATTCCACTAAGCAGATGGGTCGAATAGATAAAATGGAGAACCTCCTATTTGGTAACCTGCGCAATTTACTGGAATTAATGCCTCTGCACTTTCTATCATTGATAGATGCCATTTAGTCGGTGGATCATCAAACACCGATAATAGAAGTGGTTAGAACTGCTTTATCTGTCGACGTCAAATTCGATCGGTAAAGATTTTGTTTGCAGCAAGGGGAACAATCCTATGAGTGGATTAATTGGCGATCGCAGTACCATGCCTGGTAAGTCGTCCATGTTGGTATGGGCATGTGTTGTAACACTGTTAGCGTGGGGACCTCTTCAACATGCCTTTGCTCAGGGCTCTTCAGGGTATCCTCGTGCAGACTACTGGGTTGCCATGGCTGAATTCAATGAAGGGGAATTCCGTTCTGCTGCGACTGCCTTCAATCGTACTTCACGTATTAAGTCTCCCGAAGGCGAGTGGATCGACGGGATCTGTCATCGAGCCATGTTGGGTGAGTGTTTCTATCAAATGGGACAGGCCAGACAGGCACTACAACAGTACGATTTGGCATTGAGTATATTCGCGAATAATCCGCAATGGATGATGCGACTCTATATGCCCAATGTGCTTCCCCAGAGTTTCCGATCGACTCGGAAAGTCACCTGGGGACCATCCGCTCGTCAAATGGTGTTAGGTAAAACGCCCGAATCAGTCACGATCTTCCGTGGCAGACTGGATAACTTCCTCGTGCTGCAACAGGGTGGGACAGTTCAGCCGGCCATGCTTACACCCATCAACGCGCGGGAAATTGTGCGTTGTGTCTGTTTATCAATTCGTCGTCGTACTGAGCTATTGGGTGTGACCTGCCGCTTGTCTCCGTTAACCAATCGTGTAACGGAAGTTTTAGACTCCCGGCCAACAGCGATCAACCACTGGACGCAAGGGTGGGTGAGTTTGATGTTAGGCCTAGCGAAACATTCTGTGGGTGAATCGCAAGCGGCTGTCGCTGAACTTCAGGCCTCCGTTTCCTTTGGCAGAATGGATCATGAATTAAGTGGATTGGCCTTATTGGAACTCGGAAAACTGGCCTTTGAACAGAAACAGTATCCTCAGGCAGCCAATTACTTCAAAGAAGCAACCATTAGCGCTGCTCTTTATAATTCCTATGATGTCGTGGAAGAAGCGATTCGCTGGGGAGTGAAAAATCAAACCGCTGGCGAACTTCCCGGCATGTTCCCGGGTCTATCAGAAATTGCTAACTACGCTCGCCTTGAATCCGAATGGCTGGAAGCCTCCACTTACACTTCTGCGGCCGAAAACGCAGTTGCCCTGGAGGATGTACAGCAAGCAGATGTGCTGGTCAACAAAGCCAGAACCGTCATCAATCGTGCAGAAATGGGTAACGGTGAAATTGGTGCCAGACTGTTATTCGTGAATGCGCTTTCGGCATTTCAGAAACGAGAATTAACTCAGGGGCAGCAACACATGGCCACTCTGTTAAAGTTTCAAACAGATGCCTCACCCTGGTTGTTGCAAATCGCTCATGCCGATGCACTCTTCAAGAATGGCTCGATTACCGAGCGTTCCGCGGACATAGTCTACGAACGTGTGTTGCGCGATCCCGGACCGTTTGATTGGATTTACAGTCCACGTGATACTCTTAAATATCTGCTATCCGATCATGAACAAGTGATGGAGCGATGGTTTGAACTGGCAATGACCAGAAAAGAAGTTGAACGCGCCGTTGAGATTACCGATCGTATTCGTCGCCATCGGTTCTATAAAACGCTGCCGATGGGAGGCCGCGTCTTAAGTTTGCGTTGGATTTTGGAAGGTCCGGAAGAACTGCTTTCCCCCAAAGCACTGCAACAACGGCAGGCATTGCTTAATAAGTACCAAAACTATCAACACAATCGTCAGGTGTTAGAGCAGTTTTTGGCGAAGGTATCCGATCTTCCGCTTGCTCCGCAGCAAGCCAATGATGTTGGCATTCAACAGCAGACATTCCCTGTTCTGAGGCAAGGTACGACGGCTCAGGAAACCAACTTACTACGGATGGCATTGGAACCTAATCCAACGGAGTTTTGTTTTCCTCCGCTTTACAACATGAAAGAATTTAAGGCACAGCTTCCTCCCAATCAGGTTGTCATTTCCTTCTTTGGAACGAAACGAGCTCTTTATGGATTTATGCTCTCCAATGAAAAATACCAGAGCTGGAAAATAGGATCTCCGGCAACCATTCTTTCCGGCCTCAAGGCAATGTACCGACAGATGGGGCATTTTGATTCTAATACTCAGGTCACGCCTACCATACTTGCTAAAGAAGACTGGAAAGAAGGTCTGGCGAACATTCAGAATGCGATTTTTGGAAACGTACAGGAGAACCCTTTTGATGTTGGTCGTCAGGTAGTCATCGTGCCGGATGGGTTTCTCTGGTATGTCCCATTTGAATTGCTGCCGATTGGAGAGAATCCATTGATTGCGACGCACATGGTTCGCTATAGTCCCACCGTGTCACTGGTGCTGGGAGACGGACGTAATAACCGTCCTGTGACCAGAACAAGTGTCATTGATGGTCCCTTTGCATTGGAAGATGACGAGCAATTACGAGCGGAACTGGTAGATGGCTTTACCGACGTGATTAACACAGCAGAAGTTCTGCCTGTCGACTTCCCCGGGACCGGAGCACACCTCGGTCCGATTAGTAACCAACTAGTAGTGTTTCAGGACATGCAGGGGACTCAAACCGGTAGTTATGATTGGGCATTGGCCCCTGAGCGTCCCGGAAGTTCGTTGCGAGAATGGATGAAGATACCCTGGAGCCACTGTGATGTCGTCTGTCTGCCTGGTTTTCGGACAGGTGTTGCTGCCGGTTTGAAACAACATGCGGGCGGGAACGAAATCTTTCTGGCGTCCGTAGGATTACTGGCGAGCGGATCACGTACCGTGGCATTGAGTCGGTGGAGAGTTGGTGGAGAATCAACTTATAAGCTAATGGGCAGATTCTTAGAGAAGTCCCGGGAACTTCCGGTCGATCAGGCCTGGCAACTGGCCATTAACTCCATTCGAGCAGGGCAATCGGATCCGGCCAAAGAACCTCGAGCTCGAGACTTCAATGCTCCGATCGATACATCACATCCGTTCTTCTGGTCGGGTTACATGCTTGTCGACGTTTCCTCAGCTGCGAACGAAGCCGTGCAGATCGAGCAACTCAAGATCGAAGACAAAGCTGAAGCGGACAATGCAGCGGCTAACGCAAATGGAAATGCTGTGGCTAATCCAAACGGCGGTCAGGTTGGTAATAAGGTGATTCTTGGTAATCCGAATGCCGGCGGGCTCAAACTGAATCCTAATGGGGACGGCAAAAGTGATGATAAGCCGGTCGAATTCAAAAAACCGGATTTCCTGAAGGGCAACAAGTAACTGCCGGAAGTTACTTCACTTCAAACTTACGGAAGATTGGTAAGTGTCGGTAATACACTTCCAGACAACAGACAGCCATCGCAGTTGCATATAAACGACCGCCCTGTCGGTCATGGTTTTCCACGGGCGTCCAACTGCCCCGACGATGCCCTTCGACCGCCTGAGAGTTAATTAGAAATTCACGCATGCGCTCATTCCAAAGTTCCCATTCGGGGCCCCCATAGTGATGCATGACCTGCGTTCCGTAGTATAGATAGTAAATATTCATTGCCTTCTGTCGCGGCAGGTGATTTTGAATCAGATAATCGATTCCGGTATCGATCGTGTTAGCATTTCTTCCATGTCCTAAGTAATAACGGCAGAGAATTGCTTCCGCCGTCATGACATGCGTCGGGCTGACTCGGGGTTGATAGGAATACAATTGATTTGGAGCCTGTACGCTATTGAGAAAGCTATTGGCTTTTTGTAGCACTGAATTTGGGACCTGCAGTCCGGCTGCCCGAGCGGATTGTAATGCCATAATTTGCCAACCGACAACACTGGTATCGCCGGCCTGCCCCGGATTGTATCTCCAGCCACCGGCGTTGTGCTGTGAAGCGATGATGAAGGTAATGGCATTCTGAGCCGGCTGTTTCAGACGTTGATCTCCGGACATCATATAGGCTTCACAAAGGACAATGGCTGACTGTCCGTGAGTATACATGCGGGTATTTCCTCTTGCGCCAGTACTCAGGTCGCCATTGGGAGCCTGATTGTCCAGCAAGTAATCCAGACCGGCTCGGACCTGATCCTTATAAATCCCAGCGATGTGTGTTTGGCCAGCACCCAGAAATGGAAGCAACGCCAGCGAGGTAGCCCCCGCATCCGTAATGGAACGCCCCGGATCCTGGCAGGTACAACCGGGGTGAGCATTAAATCGATGTAGGCTCCAGTGTCCCCCCGGTTCCTGATGTCGGGCAAGCCATTCCAGGCCACGGGCTACAGCAGCTTCTGTTGCTGATGTTCCACCCTCGCGTGCAACGACTTGTTTTCGTACCCGGGGGTCACGGGCAAGGATTGTCTTATTGGTGCCGGTCGCTTCATTGATTCGACGTTTGACTGAATCGATATCAGGCAGGTTGGGGTTGTCTGTGTCAAAGTCCTTTTGGAGCTCTTCAGCCGCTTCCCGGTCCCGGTTTACCTTTTCCATTTCCACAGGATTGTCGGGATCAATGTTATCAGGTGGCGGCAGTTCATAATTGTCTTCTGTGTCAGGAGTTAAATTGGTGATGGCTCCCCCTTCACGATCCTGATCACCAACGACCACCGAGAGTGTGATGTATTCTCCGATATCTTCATCGTTATCGTAAAGCAGACCCAGCAGGATTAAGGCGACGACGTGTGCCAGCAAACTGATGATCCAGGCAGGAGTTTGATTGAATGC
>DEAW01000112.1 GCA_002348315.1 Planctomycetaceae bacterium UBA2972
GATAAATGGTCTCCTGTATTTTACTCTGAATTATTACTCGAAATGATATTTTGCTTAGTTAGCAAGAGTAAGTAGCAAAGAAATTAGAAACCGTAGTAAAATGGGGTATTATTATTGCTTCGCCTTAGATTTCAAGAATCCAGATTCTTATGCCCCGACTTTCTCTTTTTATGACTCTTCTGGCAACGCTGACTTCGCAGGTCGGACGAGCCCAGGACGGACGAATTCCTCCGGGCCTAGATCGGACCATCGATTATGCAAAAGATGTCGCTCCGATTTTTGAGAAACACTGCATTGATTGTCATGGTAGCGATGTGCAGGAAAGCAATCTTCGAGTTGACCTGAAGGCCTCGTTGCTCCGGGGTGGGGACTTAGGTGAACCGGCATTAATTAAAGAAAAGGGAGCAGAGAGCTTCCTGATTCAAGTCGTGGCAGGTGCGAATGAAGAATTTAAAATGCCACCTGACGGCGAAGGATTGACGGCTGCTGAAATCAGCATTCTGCGAACTTGGATTGATCAGGGCGTCGTTTGGCCTGGGCAGGCAGACGAGATCAAAGTAACAACGGATCACTGGTCCTTTCAACCTGTTGAACGTCCCGAGATTCCTGAAATCACTTCGCCCTGGATCCGTAACCCGGTTGATCAATTCATTCTGGCGGGCCTCCGGAACAAAGGCCTCAGTCCGTCTCCGGCGGCTAGCCCACTGGAATTACTGCGTAGGTTGCGGTTGATCAACCATGGGCTTCCACCTACACCAGAACAAATGCAACGATTCGCATCCCCGGAATCGTATGCTGACCTGGTAAATGAAATACTCGACAGCGATCATTTTGGTGAGCGTTGGGCTTCCCATTGGCTTGATTTAGTGAGGTTTGGGGAAACAACTGGATATGAAGTGAATCGTGAACGTCCGAATGCCTTTCATTTTCGTGATTATGTAATCCAGGCATTTAACGAAGACAAACCGTACGACGTTTTTGTGCGCGAGCAAATTGCTGGTGATCAACAGGGCAATGAAATTGGGACAGGGTTCTTAGTAGCAGGCCCCAACGATGTAGTGAAAAGCAGGGATCCTAATCTCACCAAAATGCAGCGTCAGGATGAATTAGCAGATTACATCAACGCAACAGGGACGACATTTCTGGGACTTACGATCGGCTGCGCACGTTGTCACAACCATAAGTTTGATGCAATTACACAGAGAGACTACTACGCGATGCAGGCAATTTTCGCCGGCGTTCGACATGGTAACCGAGCATTGACGCCGGATGCAGAGCGAATTGAGCGTGAGAAAATTGTGGCATCGCAGGTTCGCACGCTGGAAGTGGATTTGGCAAAACATATCTATGTTCCGTCTGGCAGCCTGATTCATATTGATGAATCAACTGTGGGCCGAACAGGAGTGCGCGGCTTTCAGGAAATCGTACCCAAACGTGCAGCTGCTGAGATTGCCAATGGTACGGGAAAAGGTCAAAAGGATGACAGTGGTGATTCCGATCGGCTTCCCAATCTAAACGGAGGTTCTTACTTTTGGTGGCGAGACGACGGAAAGACGGACCTCGGGCAATACCACATGCTGGCGCGAGGTCACTATCGAATCTGGTTATCATGGGGAAGTGGGCCCACGAGTCACAGCCTGGATACTCAGTACGTACTGGATCGTGATGGCGACATAGCAACGAAGGATGATCAAACGGTCATTGCCGAAGTGAATCAGATTCAATTTGCAGATGGGACAACCACCGCTCAGCCAGGTCGATTGTGGAGCGGCGTTTATAACGCAGGAATCCACGAGCTAACTCCTGCTGCTACCCTGGTTGTTAGACGAAAGGGTAAAGCTACAGCCGTAACTACTGATGTTTTGTTACTCGAACCAGTTGCTGCCAACGACCGGTCTAGGCCCGGTAAACCAATACTCCGGGAAGCAGTCACTCCCAATCTCAACAAAGATCAATTCAAGGCACATCTTGCAAAGTTTGTACGTATGACGATTCTGGAATGCTCGTCGGCGGAACCCTGTCTCGATGAATTGTCTGTGTTTGCGGGAGATAAAAACGTAGGTTTGGCAAAAGACGGTGCCATCGCCACTGCCTCAGGAAATCTTCCCGGCTACCCCATTCACCAAATCAAGCATCTCAACGATGGATTGTTTGGAAACAAGAATAGTTGGATTTCCAACGAGAAAGGTACAGGCTGGTCCCAAATAGAACTTCCTGAACCCCAGATGGTCACCAGCATTGAATGGGCACGTGATCGGCAAGGACAATACAAAGACCGAGTCGCAACGAAATACAGGATGGAGGTTTCGCTTGACGGTAAAAACTGGGTCACAGTCTCTTCAAGTAATGATCGTATCCCTTACCTGTCCGCTGGGAAGGTGGAAGTCGTCTACAGCTTTGAGCATCTGCCAGCAGAGCAACGCACGCTAGCCAAAGCAAAACAGGTTCAGTTAAGAGAGTTTAAAAAAGAACTTGCTGAACTTCGAATGCGCCAAGTGGCATACATCGGTACGTTTACCAGCCCTGAAGTGATTCATCGACTATATCGCGGTGACTTTAATGCACCTCGTGAAGCAGTCGGTCCGGACGCTCTGGAAGTCTTTGGGTCCTTAGGTTTAACTCAGGATTCGACAGACGGACAACGTCGCCTGGCATTTGCTGAGTGGGTTGCCAGTGCTGAGAATCCTTTAACCGCCCGCGTCATCGTGAATCGACTGTGGCAATTCCATTTTGGTACCGGCATTGTGGACACTCCCAGTGATCTCGGACAGGCCGGGACGCTTCCAACACATCCGGAATTACTTGACTATCTCGCCTCCGAATTAGTCAAACATGACTGGAGCCTCAAGCATATTCATCGCCTGATTATGAATTCGGCGACGTTTAGGCAGTCGAGTCGCCCACGCCGAGAAGCTCTGGCTGTTGACGCCAGTGCCAGATTCTTATGGAGATTTCCTCCCAGACGGATGGAGGCCGAGGTAATTCGAGATAGTATTCTACAGGTAAGCGATTCGCTGGATACGAAAATGGGAGGAAGTGGTTTTCCGGGGTTTAAAGTTCAGGCGGAAAACGTGCGTCACTACTTCCCGTTGACAGAATTCGGTCCCGAGCACTGGCGTCGAATGATCTATATGACGAAGGTCCGTCAGGAGAAAGACTCAGTTTTCGGAGTCTTTGACTGTCCGGATGCGAGTCAGGTTGTGGATAAACGCAGTCGTTCCACGACGCCCATTCAGGCGCTCAATCTATTCAACTCGACCTTCGTACTGCAACAATGTGAAATACTGGCCGATAAACTTAAAGAAGATTATCCGGATGCTACTTCAAAACAAGTAACCCATGTGCTTCAAAATGCGTTCGGGCGAATTCCAACAGAAGAGGAAATTGCTGATTCTGTAGCTTTTGTTCAGGAGGCCGGCCTGGTGCAGTTTTGTCGAGCGATTTTCAATGCGAATGAATTCGTGTTTGTACATTGATTCCCTGGAAACCTAAGTAGTTGAAAAATGAGTAATATTGCCCCCGAACAATTGGCAGGTCGTCATTTGCTAAGCCGCAGAGCTTCTCTGGGGAATATGGCTTATGGGCTAAGTTCTGTAGCATTGGCAGGTTTGCTTAGCCAGCAAGGTGCCTTGGCATCCCATCTGGCTGAGGACATTGCCGAGCAAGGAACACCGATCCGACCGACAATCGAACCGGCTAACCCCAATGCTCGACGTGACGCGCACTTCCTGCCCAAAGCAAAAAATGTCCTGATGATATTTTGCTCAGGCGCTTGCTCTCATCTGGATACTTTCGATTACAAGCCCGAATTGATTAAACGTAACGGGCAGCCCATGCCGGGCGGAGATGACTTGCTCACGTTTCAGGGGAAACAGGGTAATCTCACTCGTAGTCCCTGGGAATTCAAGCCTCGCGGTGAGTCGGGAAAAATGATTTCCACTCTGGTGGATCATATCGGTGAACATGCCGATGACATGGCCTTTATTCACTCGCTGACAAGTAAAACCAATACCCATGGTCCGGGGGAAAACTATATGTCCACCGGCTTCACGCTCGATGGTTTCCCCAGCATTGGAGCCTGGGTTACCTATGCCTTAGGAAGTGAAGTTGATAATCTGCCTGCCTTTGTGGCAATTTCCGACCCGCGAGGTACACCTCAGTCGAGTGTTAATAATTGGGGATCTGGATTCTTACCGGCCGCATTTCAGGGAACGGACTTTAACGCCTCCAAGCCCATTGAAAACCTGGTTCCTCCCACCGGAATAACTGCGGAGACAGATCAAAAAACTCGAGGGTTCCTCAAGCGTCTGAACGAGCGTCATCTGGAACGATTCCCCGAAGACACTCAGTTGGCAGCTCGGATCTCAAGCTATGAGCTAGCGGCCAAAATGCAATTGTCGGTACCTGATGTGAGTGATATGTCGACTGAAACAGAGCAGACTCTGAATCTCTATGGCGCCAATGATAGTCAAAATCCATTGAAAGCCTCTTTTGCGAAGAATTGTATTCTGGCTCGCCGTTTGATTGAAAAAGGAGTGCGCTTTGTTCAGTTGTTTAACGGTTCTTATCAAACAGGTGGCGAAGGTACGAGTAATTGGGATGGTCATAAACAATTGAAAAACCAGTACAGTGTTCATGGGCCAATTCTGGACCAACCCGTAGCCGGTTTGTTGACCGATATGAAGCAACGCGGGCTACTCGAAGATACATTGATTGTTTGGACGACTGAATTTGGTCGGATGCCGACCTTCCAGGCTGGAGCAAGTGGACGAGATCACAACCCGTCAGGCTTTACTGCCTGGATGATGGGCGCTGGAGTAAAGGCGCCGTTTGAGTATGGTGCAACCGATGAATTTGGCTATCGGGCGGTTGAGAATGTTTCCACCGTTTATGATTTCCATGCCACCATCTTGCATATGCTTGGCCTGCATCATAAACGTCTCTCTTTCTATCACAATGGCATTGAGCGGCGACTCACCGACGTACACGGCCATGTGATTCACGATGTAATTGCAGGCTAGAAAGAAGAAGCCTGATTTGCCTTCGGAGTAGCGAATCTCCGGAGAACGAAAAACCATAACGTTCCTACCACGATGATGAGCACCACGACCGTAACAATTCCCTCCAGAATGAGGTTTGAACCGAGTTCGCGGATTGGGGAAGTCGCATCTTCATAGCTTTCTTGAATCAAAATGAGTAGCTCGCTTTGCTTTCGATTCACTTCTGATTCGATCGGTGCTCCGGAATCCGTGGACGCTTGTCCCGGAAGTCGTACGCTTTCGATGACGGCAATCCATTTGCCGTCGTATTTTTTGTAAAGCGGATCGTCTGTGCTTTGGCCAACCGGATCGATATAGAGTTGTTTCTCACCCTGTAATAATCGCTGGAGCTGGCTGCCATCCACGCGAAACGGTTCCTGAGTTGGATTGTCGAGCTCATCCATGATCGGATGTTGCAATATAGTCCCCTGGAGCTGCACCTGATCGTTTCGAGTTGTCGTACGCCCGTCAATGAAGACAGCAAACTGATTTTCAATCTCTTCGCTACGCAGGTACGAGAAGTCTCCGAGATTCAGAGTTAAGGCGACAATACCCAACAGGTTGGTTTGTTCATCGTCAGCATAGACAGGAGTGGAAATGGCAATTTTCCAACGCTTGGTCGTTGTCGATTGGAATGCCGCAGATAGATGCGTGTTTTGAATGGGAGCTACGCTTTGCGGTTTGGTATCACGATTCAGATCCTGTCCCTGACCATGGAAGTAAGTTCTAAACGAGTAGTTTCTTCCAACCGATTGAGTTCGCACAGGTTCGTCATAGGCAATCGATAGCATGTCGCCATTAGCGCCGATCACAAACAGGCTGGCTAGCTTCGGGTTGGATTCATCGGACTCAACTCGTCCCGAATAGACCCCGATTCTTTGTTTCAAATAGTCGTCAAATGCGACGCGGATATCCTGCTCTAAAAATGCTCGTTGCTTCGCTGTGATCTGATTGAATGGCTGCCGGTTGGATTGAATCGACTTTAGGAGTTCGGATTGAAGTACGGTACGTAAATGATGTTGTAACTCCGGGCGAGACGATTCGAATTCAATGATTTGGTAATAATTGCGTAGCTCCTCCTCGACCGACAACGCTACGTGTCTGGAGACCCACGAATTGCTTTCATATACACGCTCGCGGACAGCTTGCTCAGCATCCGCAACGGCTTGTCGGTACCAGATACCACTGAAGAGGACCATGATTGCCAGCAGCAATAACGGTCCGAATAGTCCGAGAATATTCAACGGACGACGAGCGCGGGCTAACCTCCGTTGCTCTAGAGCTTCAAGCAAATCAGCAACAGAAGCAAAACGCTGATCCGGGTCGACAGCCAGACACTGTGAAAGAATGGATTGCAGGGCCGGGTCGATCGACCGACGCATATCCGCAAGAGGATCTTCTGCACCCCGCAGAGCATCTTGATAAGTTGCCAGACGTTGTTCGAGATTGCCGGCGTTATCGATTTCATGCAATCGCTGTTCATTCCGGTAAGGTGGTTGCCCTTCCAGTAATGTATAGAGGATGGCTCCCAATCCGTAGATGTCCCATCGCACATCCGGATTAGCATTTAAGTCAGCTTGTTCTGGTGCCATGTAGAACAGCGTGCCTAATGCCGGAGACTGATCCGTGCTTAAACGGGATTGGCCAAAGTCCGCCAGTCGGGCATGCCCTTCTTCGTCTAACAAAATATTGGCAGGCTTAAGGTCACAATGAAGGATCCCTTTGACGTGAGCGTGCCCCATGCCCGTTGCAACATCTTCGAATACCTGCAGGCAGTCCTCCACGGCCAGCGAAGAGTGCGATTCGATGTAATTGTCGAGCGAACCCTGTTCCAAATACTCCATCACGTAATAAGGTGGCTCGTGGTTCCATCCGACTTCCAGTAACTGGACGACGTGACGGGCAGTGGCTAGCGACACCAACTTCTCGACTTCTTTATCAAGTAGTTGCCAGTCCACTCCGGATTGATGGTTGAAGAATTTAACCGCAACCTGACGATTCGTATTGCTGTCAATGCCTACCCAGACTTCTCCATAGGCTCCGGATCCGAGGCGACGAAGCAGCTCGTAACCAGGTAAATCCGCCGGGCCGTCTTGTGGCTGCATGCTGAGCTGTTGCGAACGATGTTGTTCCGCATCGGATTGACGTTGTGTTCGGTCCGGTTTCATCTGAGGTTTATGACAGTCAGGAGGGAATTCGGGCATAATAGGAGTGCCTTTATTTTAATTCCCAGAGTCTCTGACGAGAAGTTTTTGAAAGGAACAGAATGAATCGTCTTCGATCATATTTTCAGCAGTTCCCGTTGATATTGTTAGTCGTTCTGCTGGTCGCGCCTCAATCCCCGAGTCTGGCACAAGATGTAGAGCTTGATGGAAGAGAAGGACGTAATCTGGCTTTAGGGAATTTTCGACCTAAACCGACGCTCAAAGTAGAGCAAACGTTGCTTGAACAGGCTCGGTTTCCGGTTGTCGATGTCCACACCCATTTCCGACATCGCTTAAAGCATGATCTCGGGAAACTCGACGAGTATGTAAAACTGATGGATAAGCACAATATCGCTGTTTGTTGTAGCCTGGACGGAAAGCTCGGCGATACACTCGACTCTCATTTGGAATATCTTGGTACCAAATATCCCGATCGTTTTGTCGTGTTCGCCAATGTGGATTGGCAGGGAAGTGGATCGGAAGATGATCCGTCATCATGGGCATGTCATCAACCGGGGTTTGCAGAAAAGACAGCTCGCCAACTCCAGCTCGCAGTTGGACATGGCGTCAGTGGCTTGAAGTTGTTCAAGCAATTTGGGCTTGGCTATAAAAATCCAGATGGCTCATTGATTGAAATTGATGACGAGCGTTGGGATCCGATTTGGAAAGCCTGTGGCCAGCTTGGGATTCCGGTCATTATCCATACGGCGGATCCGATTGCATTCTTTCATGAAATAGATGAAACCAATGAACGTTGGGAAGAGTTGTTTCGGCACCCGGAATGGAGTTTCCCTCCGGATAAATATCCCAGCCGTGAAGCATTGTTGGCAGCACGCAATCGTGTCATTGGGCGTCATCCGGAGACCACATTTATCGGAGCTCATATGGCAAATTCCTCGGAAGATCTCCAAACGGTTGTCGACTGGATGGAGTCTTATCCCAATCTGGTTGTCGAGTTTGCTTCGCGAATTGGTGAGTTAGGAAGGCAGCCCTATACAGCTCGGAAATTCTTTATGAAGTACTCGGATCGCATCTTGTTCGGCACTGATGGACCCTGGCCGGAACTCAGAATTACCTATTACTGGAGATTCCTTGAGACGTTTGACGAGTACTTTCCCTATTCGGAAAAGGAATTTCCACCTCAGGGTTTTTGGCGTATTTACGGCTTAGGGCTTCCGGAACGCGTTCTGCGCAAAATCTACTTTGAAAATGCCTGTCGGATTATTCCTGGGGTCAAAACAAAGGTCGCCAAATATCGCCGCTAGTTAAATTGGGGATTACAGAAGCTATCGATTGCCATAAAATAACCAGCTTGAATCCCAGAGAATTGCTTGATACAGAGAGCTAAGGTATTTCGCATGAGCGACACACCAGCAGACAAACCCGAAACTGAGTCCGATTCGATAGAAGACCTGCAGATGCACGTTGCCAGCCGACGTGAGAAGATGCGCAAAATCGAGGAATTGGGTCTCGATCCCTGGGGCGGACGTTTTGATGATCGCCAGTTAATCAGCGAAATTCGCTCGCGGCTAGCCGAAGTTCAGTACCAGAAAGAAGATGGTACGCTCGTTGCTTTGCCGGATCTGGATGGAGATCCTGAAGAACGAGTTAACATGCGTGATTGGCGTGCAGAGCAGGGGCCGGGATCGGAAATCGGCCCAACCGTGCGAGCTGCCGGACGTATCATGCTGAAACGCGATAAGGGGAAACTTAGCTTTATCGATATTCAGGATTGGAGTGGACGGCTGCAGCTGTTCGTGGGGAAAAAACAGGTCGGTGAAGAAGATTTTGAATTAGCTGGTTTGTTTGATCTGGGAGATATCGTTGGAGTCGATGGAAGATTGGGAGTTACCAATACAGGGGAACTAACGATCTTTGCAGAGCAACTGCATTTTTTGACCAAGTCGATTGAACCACCTCCGGCAAAACACCTCGGAATGACAGATCCTGAATTACGTCAACGTCGGCGTTATGTTGATCTGGCGTACAACGAAGGGGTACAGCAGCGATTTTTGAATCGAACCAAAATCGTTCAGTCAATTCGAAGCTCATTGGCGGATGAAAACTTTGCGGAAATCGAAGGCCCGACATTGCATTCGATCGCGGGCGGAGCAGCCGCTCGTCCGTTTGTCACCCACCATAATGCATTGGACTTAGAACTCTATATGCGAATTGCCTTGGAGTTACACCTCAAGCGGCTTCTCGTCGGTGGTCTGGAACGCGTCTATGAACTCGGCCGAGTCTATCGTAATGAAGGAATCAGCCCGAGACACAATCCTGAATTTACAATGTTGGAAGTCTATCAGGCATTCGGTGATTATCAATCGATGATGGATTTGACTGAAAAGATTATCGTGGATGCGATCGATGCCATTGGTGGCAACTACAAATTGCCATTTGGTGAACACGAAATTGATTTTACTCCCCCGTTTCAGCGAGCGACTTACAACGAGCTGTTTGAAAAGCACACCGGCGTCGATCCTGCGAATGCCGAAGCTGTGGCCGAATATGCTAAAAAAATTGGTGTCGATACCGAAGGACGCCATCCGGATGTGATTAAGAATGAAGTTTTCGAAGAACGTGTGGAAGATGCTCTCGAAGGTCCGGTGTTTGTAATCGATTACCCAGCCAGTATCTGTCCGCTGACAAAGCGAAAACGTGATAATCCGGAAATAGCAGAACGGTTTGAACTGTTTGTGAGAGGAATGGAAATTGCCAATGCCTACACCGAATTAAACGATCCGGACTTGCAGGAAGAACTGTTCAAAACGCAGTTGGAGGGTCTGTCAGACGAGGATTCCATGGCCAAAATGGATAACGACTTTATTCGGGCCCTGCGTTACGGCATGCCGCCGGCAGGTGGATTGGGCATCGGAATCGATCGCTTAGTGATGCTGCTAACGAATTCCCAGACAATTAGAGACGTAATACTATTCCCTTTACTACGCCCGGAATAATAGAATAGGCCAAGTGGTCAAACAAAAGTTAGGTTGAAGCGTTACAGGATGGAACGCGAATTGAGCAACTGACGAACATACCAAAGCCGAAGGATTGGCAGTGTATAAACTTTTACTATCATGGCGATATCTTAAAAGCCGCTATATTGCGCTCGCTTCGATCGTCAGTGTGACACTGGGCGTGGCAACGTTAATCGTCGTTAATAGTGTCATGGCTGGCTTTAGCGATGAAATGCATAAACGCCTGCACGGTATTCTTTCAGATGTCGTGATCCGTAGCCACGATTTGAATGGCTTGCCCGACCCGCAATGGCATATGGATGAAATTCAAAAGCTTGCCGGCGATCAGATTGAAGCGATGACGGCAGCGATTCAGATTCCTGCCATGATTAATTTTCGAGATAATATTCAAGGGCAGTGGATCACTCAACCCATCACGCTCATCGGGATTGATCAACAGACGTACGCAGGTGTATCTGATTTTTCTGAGTATTTACTGCACCCGGACAATCGACAGCAACTCGATTTTCTTTTGAAAGAGAACGATTACGGACGTGGGAAAAAAGATCGCTTTCCAGTTTCCGGATGGGCCCGTCGCCGCGTCTCTGCGGAATGGCAAACCAATGCCGCCAATGCGCAAACCCAACAGGATGGTATTGATGCAGCAGATATTCCAGCCTCTCCATTTCCGTTGGTCGACGATAGTGGTATCGAAGGACAAGGAGAAACGGTTGAGGGACTGGATAATGGAGTTCCCGGTGTTCCGTTTCAGAGTGTCGACGAACCTGAACTCGTGTTTGACCCGGCCACCGAACAGCATACGGGAATCGTGCTGGGGATTTCAATCTGCAGCGTTCGTGGACGAGATGCTGATGGTGAAGTGATGGACTACTATTTCGCGTTGCCCGGCGATGATGTCAAAGTTACTTTTCCAAATACTGGTCAACCTCCCAAGGCCGTGAGTGATAGTTTTACGATTGTGGATTTCTACGAAAGTGAAATGAGTGAATACGATTCATCATTTGCTTTTGTGCCATTGTCGAAAATCCAGGATCTGCGAGGCATGGTGGATATTCAGTCCGGTGTTAAAAGTGTGTCAACGATTCAGCTAAAGTTGAAAGAAGGAGCGGACCTCAATGCGGTTCGAGATAAACTGCAGGCGAGGTTCCCGATTCAACAGTTCGGTTATCAGATTCAAACATGGCGGGACATGCAAGGACCACTTTTAGCGGCAGTCCAACTGGAAACCACAATCCTGAATATTCTCTTGTTTTTGATTATCGCAGTCGCCGGTTTTGGGATCCTGGCAACCTTCTTTATGATCGTTGTTGAAAAGACTCGGGATGTGGGGATTCTTAAGAGCCTCGGAGCGCCTAGTGGCGGTGTGATGAGTATCTTCCTTGGTTATGGGTTGTCGTTGGGTACTGTAGGTTCCGGAGTCGGGCTCGTGCTGGGGCTACTGTTTGTCGATCACATTAACACCATCGCCGGGTGGATTGAACAAGTGACCGGACAGGAAGTTTTTGATCCGACGGTCTATTACTTCAGCCAAATTCCAGTCATTGTGAATCCAGTGACCTGTGTTTGGGTTGTGCTCGGGGCAATCGCTATTGCTGTGATTGCAAGTATTCTTCCGGCGAGAAAAGCTGCCAAATTGCATCCGGTGGAGGCCTTGAGATATGAGTAGTGCCTTTGAATTGACATACCCGGAGACGCCACGTCAGGACAACGAAACGCAGGACTCGTTACATCCACGATTGTTGACCTCGCCAGTAGTGTTGCAGGCCACAGGAGTCACGAAAAGTTATCGTAAGGGTAAGGTTGAAGTCCCGGTTCTCAATGGTGTTGATATTGAAGTTGTTGAGGGCGAGTTTCAGGCCATCGTTGGTGCAAGTGGCTCAGGGAAGAGCACGCTGCTTCATTTGCTTGCCACGCTGGACAAACCAGATTCAGGTGAAATATTCTTCGAAGATAATCGGATAGACAATTTACCGGCTGCTTCACGGGATATTCTGAGAAATCGGTACATCGGGATGATTTTTCAGTTTTATCATTTGTTGCCTGAACTAACGGCATTGGAAAATGTCCTGATGCCCGTCATGATTAACCACGGTGTCGTTTCTTATATGATGCAGCGTTGGAAGTTTCGTAAGCGGGCGAAGGAATTACTCGACTTGGTTGGCCTTAGCCACCGTCTTAAACATCGTCCCAGGGAAATGTCGGGAGGTGAAATGCAACGAGTCGCTATTGCTCGATCATTGATGGCAAATCCACGGCTGTTATTGGCAGACGAACCGACCGGTAATCTGGACCGTGCCGCGGGTGAAGAAATAATGTCGATAATCAATGAGTTAAATTCCGCATATGATGTCACGATTATCATGGTGACACATGATATGTCGATTGCCGCTCAGGCAGATCGGACAGTGCGATTGGCTGAAGGCCGAGTGGAATCGGTTTCGTTTCAGAGTTAACTCTCTGCCAACCGGTACTCAAGCTCACTTCTGCTGTCTAAAATAATGGCTTGGTCACCGCTACGGTGAAGTAATCAACTGTCTGGAATCTGTGATTAGATTATGGCTCTGAAAGTTTTCATTAACGGTACGCTTTACAACAAAGAAGATGCGAAGGTCAGTGTTTATGACCACGGGTTTTTGTACGGTGATGGTGTCTTCGAAGGTATGCGAAGTTACGCCGGAACTGTATTCAGAATGAAAGAACATCTGGATCGATTGTGGGAATCGGCTGAGAAAATTCAACTCACGATTCCGATGACGAAAGAAGAAATGTCCGATGCCGTGAATGCGACACTTGCGGCGAATGAGATCGAAGATGGTTATATCCGACTGGTGGTCTCGCGAGGGGAAGGTACACTCGGACTTGATCCGAATAAGTGCCCAACACCTAATATTATTATCATCACGGATTTTATTACGTTGTATCCGGATGAGTTCTATCAGAATGGCTTGGAAATCATCACGGCCAAGACCATTCGGAATCATCCGGGAGCGTTAGATCCGCGGATCAAATCGCTAAATTATTTAAATAACATTCTGGCCAAAATCGAAGGCCTGGCAGCCGGGTGTGTTGAAACACTGATGTTGAATCACAAAGGCGAAGTGGCTGAATGCACTGGAGACAATATCTTTATTGTCAAAGGTGGAAAGCTGCTGACTCCTCCTGTTGAAGCGGGCGTGCTCGAAGGTATTACTCGTGGCGCGGTGATGGAACTGGCAGCCGGAGATGGTGTCGAAGTGGTAGAGTCGACGATGACACTTGAGGATGTGTACTCGGCGGAAGAAGTATTCCTGACAGGAAGTGCTGCGGAAATTGTGCCGGTTATCAAAGTTGATGGAAAGCAAATCGGCGACGGGACTCCGGGGCTGATTACCAGACGAGTGGCAGATCTTTATTCGCAATTGCGTACTTCTTAAGTAAGAGTGCTGTCATTCCATATTGAGTTGAGGCCGGGGATTTAGTACAAATTCCAATCGGTTTTTGTCCTTACATGCCTTCCTTGCACGACTTGTCCTTCGATGTCATCGCAGATTCGACTAGTAGCCATCCTACTGATGATTATTGCCTGCCCCTCTGGTGGCACGACGGCGTCTGCGCAAGAACCTATTCTGCTACACCCCCAGGGTAAAGAAGCGATCTATTCGCCGGATTGGAACCGAGGCGTTCGCAATTTGGCTCCCAGTTTTAATCGGCTAAAACCAGGAGAACACCGACGTCCATTCCCTGAAGAAGAAATCGATGTAGTGAGTGAGAACATCGGCTTATGGATTCCGACGATTCGAGTGGACAAAACAGTGTGGGATGGCACGATTGAATTTGGCGGCAATGGGACGACCGGAAATACCAGTACGTCACGCCTGTTTGCCAGCGTCGAATTAGAACGGGATACTCGCAAAGGTGAACTTGAAATTGATCTCGATTATGTCCGCTCGAAAGCAGGTGGAGTGGTCAACAAACATCACACGCTATTTGACGTAGGGCATCAGTGGTTGAAAGATGGTAGTAATCTGAGCTGGTTTGCCGAATTGGGACTGGAATTCGATGAATTTCGTCCCTTTGATTTACGATTGACAGCCAATGGAGGTATCCAGAAGCTGTTTGTGGATAACGAGGTGACTCAATTGAGCTGGCGTTTTGGTGCCGGTATGTCACAGGAGATCGGAGCAGTCGAGGATAATGTGATTCCGGAAGCCGTGTTTGGGCTAATCCTCGAAAAACAGCTTACTTCGCGACAACTATTAAAAGTGGACTTTGATTACTTTCCCGATTGGTCGAATTTCACCGAGTTCCGATTGGAGGCCGAAGGATCCTGGCGGTTTATTCTTGACGAAGATCATGGTTGGAGTCTGAAGTTGTCAGCACTAGATCGTTATGACAGTACGCCTGGGCAGAATCGCCCGAATGACTTCACCTACTCGCTTGTCCTCTTGTGGGAAATTTGATCGAGTTCTTGCTCGACTTATTTACTGGATTCGTTTTTCCAGTTCGGGTCTTTTCCAAAGAACATCATGTGTTGCCACGGTAGTTTGTCAAATTCCTTGGTTAGCTGGAATCCGTTGGATTCGTATTCCTTGAGAATTTGCTTTTTACTCATCTTGTGTAATGGTTTGATAGGAACTTTGGGGTCCTCTTCGCGATACTCGAGTAGGACAATTTGCCCATCCTCTTTTAAACTCTCTCGCATGTAATTGAGCATGACTTCCGGATGAGATAATTCGTGGTACACGTCGACCATCAAAATGAAATCTACACTGTTCTTAGGAAGATGAGGATTGTGAAACGAGCCTAAGATGGGGGTCACGTTTTCGATTGCCTCACTTTCCACACGCGTGCGAAGTAGTTGTAGCATTTGAGGTTGGACGTCGACGGCAAGAATCGTACCCGCCGGGCCGACCATTTTAGCCAGTTGCAGTGAATAGAATCCATTTCCACATCCCATATCACAAATCGTCATCCCGGTTTTGACTCCGAGGTTGGAGAGCATGAGCGAACAGCGTTCTTCGTTCTCTCGGTTTTCTCGGATGAGCCAGGGAGCGCCGGTGTAATGCATGGTCTGCGCAATCTGACGCCCCATGTAAATTCGCCGCCCCGGAGGAAGTTTGGCTTGCTTTTGAGTGATTTGCTGTTGCGCTTCAACTGCCGCGGGGCCTAGCGGAGTTCCGGGAAAGTACAAAATGGCGATTGCTGAAAAAATGAAGATCATCCGAAGCATCAGTCTTCTTCCATAAACTTGTTTGGTGAGTGCGGCGAGTTACCTGTTCACCCGCTATACAATCATTCTACAAAACATTGGCCACTCAACTCCAGCAGAAGTGTCGAATTCACCTAGGCAGGTTTCGCAGTCGGAGCGAAGTGTGAATAGAATTCCCCGATCTTAGAAGGGTTCGGGAAGTTTGCGCTGAAAGGGTGCAGTTTGATGAACGGGAGGGATTCTACCGTTTTCAACTTCCCATTGATACCGTTGTTGGTCGTCAGCATAGTATGTCAGCCAGAGCTCAGGATCCGAATCCAAATCGACAAGTTTCCAGACGAGATTGTTCTCGGGCAGGTCGAGCTTCTTTTCGGTGGCCGGTAGGATGTCCCGGAATAAAACACAGTAAAGCTGTCGGTCCGAAAGATGGTCGGTGCACTCTAAGTAGACGCGTTGTTCGGCTAAGCGTTCGATGGCATCCCACATGACTTTAGATAGATTGCGATCGGACAAGGTGTCAGGGTGCGGGATTTGAAGCTCCGGCTCAAACCACTGGCTGATGGGAATTACGGGCGATCGTTCCCAACAAAGCATGGCTTTGAGAAATTTGTTTTCATCCTCAGTCGACATCTGTGATGCGTCGACCAGTTCAATAGACTCGTCCATGTAAGGTTCTAACTCGTCTCGTAGCTGAGCATTGAGAAGTAATTGATCGACTTCGTGTTTGGGAAATCTAACTTCAGACATGGATGTTCTTATTAACTTCTTATTTCTCAGACGCCGTTTTATGCGCCTGTTTTGATGTTTGGTTATGTCTTGAATCGTAATTGAATTGCGATGGCTTACAAGAACGATTTGTTACCAATTGCATCGTAACTGGAGTTAATTCCGAATGGTATTCGTCGTGACCGTTACGAAGGTAAATCTCGGACATTTAGCTGGTTTCGAGCGTTTTAATCGTTACGACCTGCACTGGAATCCGGTTTGCCCAGCCATAAAAAAACACGACCGAACGGCCGTGTTTGATGTGAGCATGGCTAGCCAGAGATTAATGGTCTTCGGTGTCTGAGATCTTACTGAGACGGCGTTCATGACGACCACCTTCAAATTCAGTTTCCAGCCAGATGGAAACAAGCTGCTCAACACTACGTTCGCCAAACAGGTCTGCCGAAAGGCAAAGAATGTTGAGATTGTTGTGGCGACGACTCATTTCTGCTGTGACAGTATCATGACACGTGGCAGCTCGCACACCCTTATGTTTGTTAGCGGCAATCGCCATGCCAATTCCAGTGCCACAGATTAGTATCCCGCGGTCGCTACCACCTTGCGAGACACTGCGTCCGACTTCATTGGCAATGTCCGGATAGTCAACACTGTCGTCACTGTTGGTGCCTGCATCACTTGTCGAATGGCCAAGCCGCTCTAGCTGTTCAATGATCTTGGCTTTTACTTTATAGCCACGATGATCGCTTCCAACCGAAATGTGCATGATTTAGTTGTCTCCAAGTAAGTTGTGTGGAGGTTGTAACCCCAGTATCTCAGGCAATCGTTGTTCTAACAATGCGTCAATCTGTTGAGCACATGCCTGATAAACTTCGACGGGTGCTCCAAAGGGGTCAGCTACATCGCCGCCATCAGGGTCGAGCACAAAAGTTTTGTCTTCAAATTCGGGCCACTCGCCAATGATAGCTCGCCGGTGAGAATTTGAAAGGGTTAATAATAAGTCTGCGTCTCGGGCAAACTGATAATTTAATTGCTGGCTTGTGTGATCATTCAGGTCGAGACCTTGTTCATCCAGGACCTGCACAGCTTGCAACGCTGCTGGAGATCCTTGCGAAGCAGCGATTCCTGCCGATTGTACTCGGATTTTTAACTGCGTAAGGTCGCATTCTAATTTGTCTGCAAGCTTCTTTTTTAAGAGTAGCTCCGCCATCGGGCTACGGCAGGTGTTTCCAGTACAAATGATCACGATCTCGGGTTGTGCCAATTGCCTGAGCATCTGGTTATCAATCGCTCCGCTCCGCAGCACAGTGATTTCATCGTTAGCTAACCGAATAACGGTCGAGGGTGTTCCTATTTTTGTTGGGCCTCCATCTACGACTAAACTTAACTCGTCTCCCAACTGATCCGCGACTTCATGAGCGGTGGTTGCATCGGCTTCACCACTTTTGTTGGCACTAGTTAAGGCAATCGGTTGCTCCAGAATTTCAAGCACGGTTAACAATACCTCATTGCTTGGGACGCGAAGCCCCACCCAGCCTTCCGGAGCAATAAAGGGAATGACATCATCCGGTAATGAACGAACCAGACTCTGTTCATCCGTGGCATCGACGACCATGGTGAGTGGGCCTGGCCAACATCGTCGGGCTAAACGTTTGGCTAGAGGGGTTGCATTAGGAGCAAATTTGATCAGCTCACTGGCGTCATTGATTGCTAATGTGAGAACTTGAGATTCCGGTCGCCCCTTGATTTCAAAGATTTTCTCAATGGCTGCTGCGTCATTAATGGCGGCACCCAGACCATAGACGGTTTCAGTTGGAAATGCTACGACTTCATCTGCTTGAAGGGTCTCCACCGCAACTTGAAT
This sequence comes from Planctomycetaceae bacterium UBA2972, assembly GCA_002348315.1. Lineage (GTDB taxonomy): Bacteria > Planctomycetota > Planctomycetia > Pirellulales > Pirellulaceae > UBA721. Next base: position 17,997 of record DEAW01000112.1, read on the forward strand.
CACCGACCGGGGGTCTTCAGCGTTGTATACGTCGAGTACTTTGGGAGCCATGTTTAATGTCGTTTTTGATAAATGAAGTTGGAATGAGCGTACGTTGGCAATTTGGTTTAGCTGTTGTTCTCCACGTTGGAATGAATGACTGCGAGTTGACAGTTATTCATCCCGAAAACAGTTACGATGCATTAGTTTAAAGGGCAGATTCACAGATGGTCAAGTATCTTGCCTGGCAGTGACAGAGGATGCCAAAAATTGGAGAATACAGGTGATTTGACCTGTTTTGACGATCAGTACTAGCTGTTTATTCGGCCTGACGATGACAGAACAAGTCAAAGCAATCAGATTATGTTTTAGATGTAATACATCGCTTCTGATTGCCCTTGCGCCTGTTCTAGTAGATCAGCAAATGTGATTTGATGGAGTGTTTCCTGTTGTTTGGACAGGATTTGGTTCCAATTTGACAGTAAAACGGCAGACAGCGGAGTTGAATTCTCGGAGTTCTGATAAATGTCACCCGAGTGACCATCCACAATGGCCATGACTTGCCCTAAAGAGACTTCTTTAGGAGTTGAAGCCAGACGGTAGCCACCGGAGGCTCCGCGGATGCTATTTACCAATCCAGCTCCTTTGAGTTGGAGTAGGATTTGTACTAGAAACCGGTTGGGGATTCCATGACGTTCTGAGATATCTTTGATTCGAACCGGAGCTTGTTCGTTATAGCGACTGGCGAGTTCCAAAATCGCAATACACGCATATTCGGTTTTTGCTGAGATATGCACGATTAGTCATCCATTGAATGCAATCCGCATTCCGTTTTAGCCGTTCCGCTCCATCTTCCTGCTCGCTCGTCTTCACCAAATCCGACGGGGCGGGTACAGGGCCAGCAACCGACGCTTGGGTAGCCTTGGTCGTGTAGCGGGTTATAGGGTATGTCATGTTCAGTAATCATGCCCCAGATATCTTTTTTGCTGCAATTTGCCAGTGGGCTCACTTTAATCAGGCCAAACTTTTTGTCCCATCCTATGATCGGAGCTTTAGCTCGATCCGGACTTTGGTCACGACGAATGGCACTCGACCAGCAATGTAATTGGTTAGCGACTTTCTTTAGCAGTGACAGCTTTCTGTCATAGCAGCACTTATTTGGGTCAGATTTATAAACCGGTCCGCCATGTAATTCTTCGTATTCAACTACGTCTAGTTCGGGACGAATGAGCTGAACTTCAATTCCATAGCGAGTTTTTACTTGATCACGGAGATCCAGAGTTTCCTGGAATTGATACCCGGTTTCCAGGTTGAAGATAGGAGTTTCCGGCGCGAAGGTTGAGAGCATGTGAATCATTGTCATCCCTTCGGGGCCAAAAGCAGTGGCCATTGCGAAATGTGGAGCGTAATTATCTACGGCCCATTTGAGTATATCGACAGGCGCGGCTGATTCGAGTGATTTGCTGGCAGCGTCAAGTTCTGCCAATAGTTCCTCTGTAGGCTCTATTCGCTTGAAATTCGATGATTTGTCAGGGCTTTTGGTTTCCACCTCGCCACAACGCTCCTTTAATTAATGAATAAATATCATAAACATTATCAACTAAGTAAACAATAGACCATTTCCAGTCCCACCCACTCTTTATCTGGCCCAATTCCCCAAAATA
>DEAW01000055.1 GCA_002348315.1 Planctomycetaceae bacterium UBA2972
AACTGATTGTGAGTCAATCCAAGCTTATTACCGCCGGCAAATACCAGTGGATAGTTACTATTGTTATGAGTTGTACTATTGCTACTTCCATAAAGTACCATTGTGCGATCGAGCAGAGTGCCGTCACCTTCCTGAGTTGCCTGCAGGCGTTCCAAAAAGTACGTCAATTGCTCGACCATGAACTTATCCCATTCACCCAACGCCACGGCACCTTCCGGTTTATTCCATCCATGCGCCAATGAGTGTAGGTTTGCCTTAAACCCTTCCCGGAACGGAAACGGGCCGGCTACACTTGATGCATCCGCCATACTGGCGATTTGATAAGTCGCGACCCTCGTTGAATCCGTCTTAAACGCGAGCCACATCAAGTCGTACATAGTCCGCATATATTCTTTCGGCGCTTCCGTGTCCGCTTCCAGTTTTAGGACAGCTCGCTCTTCATCGGTCAGTGAAGGGAGTGGGATATCAAGCCATTTTTGTGTGTTCTTCACTCGCTGTTCAATTTGTCGCACTGAAGACAGGTATTCGTCGAGTTTCTCTTGGTCTCGACGACCAAGGCGACGACGGAGTGTATTGGAATCTTCAAGCACTAAGTCCAGCATGCTGCTGGCACTTCGCAGACGACGATGGTTCCGCTGCAGGTCAGCATCCGCTGATCCAAACATGCGATTGAAAATCATCTCCGGCTGATTCAATGCAGGTACGGGCCGACCCTTATCGTCATAACTTAGCGTACTTGAACGTGTCGGTTCTCCAACACCACCATCCGTACTCATTGTCAATGACGAAAATCGTGTTTGGCTGCCAATCGCATTAGCGGCTACCTGGTCTACTGAAACTGTGTTGTGCAGGAGCTTCTTATCAAACAGGGCTCCGGTCAGGAATGTATCACCAGTATCGTGACCACCCATTCGACGACCATTGGGGTGGGACATGCCACCAATCACGGAGACAGAATCCCGTACAGACTCCAGTGACTTCAAACTTTCGTTGAACTTGAAGTCTTTCCCTTCGCCATCCGGGAACCATCGCCACTTATGCAGATCACTACCTTCTTTTGGCAGGCTAATTCCGAAAGGGAAATACATAGCGCACATACGTGGTGGTAATTCATCCGCCTGAACCTGTTCGCCCATCGCTTCCATATAAGGAAGCGCCATAGAAACACCAGTACCAAGCAAAAACGTACGACGATCTAAATGCCACGATTTCATATTATTGCCTCAAAGGTCTTCTTTATTCTTCATCCGGGGAGCCGTATGCGAATCGTCCCAAATATCCATTTTAACGTACAGACGAATTGTCACCAATGATTATTTAACCTGGAATGCATCGCTGGCTACTAACTGTTCAATCAGATGCAAAATCCGATAGTCGTTATCAGCAAAACTACTTGATAAATCGTCAATTAAGTCCTCGTCACTTAACTCCAGATTCCGCCCTAACGCGTAAACCGTAAGTCGTGACACCAATGCCCGAGCGAAATCTTCACTGCGATGCTCAACTAAATACTTTTTCAGACTAACCACTCCGGCTAATTCCGTGCCGTCCGGCAGGGTATCACTGGCTATCACTGGCTTATCATTTGCCTGCAAACGAAACTTTCCAATCGCATCAAAGTTTTCCAGCGCGATCCCCCAGGGATCGATACCGCGATGGCAGGATGCACAAGACTCTTTATCACGATGGACTTCAAGCTGTTCCCGAATCGTAAGTTTTGCAAAATCAGGATTGGTTTCATCCAGATCCGGTACGTCCGGCGGTGGCGGTGCAGGGGGGTCATTCAGCAGACGATCACGTAGCCAAACAGCGCGGCGAATGGGATGGGAGTCTTTTCCGGTTGAACCCAGCATCAGTACACTGGACTGGCCTAATAGTCCTCCGCGAGTTTCATCGGTCAAAGCAACCTGCCTGAATGCCTGGCCCGTTACTCCTTCCACGCCATAATGTTTTGCGAGCGGTTCATTCAACATTGTGAAATCTGCATTGAGCATATTCATCGCACTCAGGTCATTCAGCACCAAATGTCTGAGGAAGTACCGTGTCTCCTGCAACATCTCCTGTTTCAGCGCCGTGTCAAATCCTTTATAGGTGCCCGTATCGATTGCAATCTGGGCCGTGTTTTCCAACTTCAACCATTGGTCTGTAAACTGCTGGAAAAATCGCCAGCCTCGCTCATCCTGCAGCATCCGCAGGATCTGTCCGTTTAATACTGCCGGCTTGGAAAGCTGACCCTGATCTGCTAAATGCATTAGCTCCTGATCCGGCATCGTACTCCACAGGAAATAAGACAGACGCGAAGCCAACTCCCAGTCGGTTAAATCTCGTTTCTTATCCTGAGTCGGCTCAAGAAGATAGAGAAAGGGTGGGCTAATCAGAGCCATGGCTAACGTCTCTTTCATGGCCGCTTCGAAACTGGGAAAGTCGGGGCGAATCACAACATAGAAATTCACAAAACGATCAATTTCAGCCTGCGTAGCCGGCCGTCGATAGGCTCGTTTCAAGAACCGTTTCATGACTTCGCCTACGTATGCCTGTTCATTGGTTTCCCGTAAGTCAGATTCAAACAGAATCGCTCGGTGGCGGTGCGGCGGCCACTGTTCATAGACAGGCCCTTTAAAGGTCACTGATTCTATATGGATGATCGGATAACCCTCTTCAGCAGGAATGCCTTTTTTCTTTTTACCGTCACGTTCCAGTTCCACTTCTTTGGGCTTCGCTGCCCCATCGTCATATTGGTTCAAAACGCGAACCACAAGTCCGGGAAACTTACCCTGTCCCCGCACGGGCAGTGGATGGTTTTCAACACGTCCGGTGAATTCGTACGTTTTTGATTCCGACTCAGTGATTTCAATCTTCTCGGTCACTTTCCAAATCTGTTCCGTATCCGGACGATAACCGACGGAGACTTCCATGATTGGAGCACCTCGTCCCTCGGGAATGTCAGCGCGGGCTGTCACCGTCACCAGATAGTCTCCTTCTTCCGGATAGGTGTCGACCATCTTTCCGTAGAATCCCTGCCAACGCCCCAGATAATTGGAGACTTCGTAATTAAACCACTTGTCCCCAACATTACTTTTTTCAAAAGTATGTTCGAACACTTCGGGGGCATCTTGGGTTTCTATAATTCGATCTAAGCCACGTCGCGCTGCGTCCAGATAATATTCGAGTTGAATGGCGGTCATCTGCAGCGACTGTCCATTATTCTTAAAACCGTCCGGCGAGGCACCTTCAGGTGGTAAATCCCGGGCATAATCCATCTCGAGACCCAATAAGTCCTGCATTGTGTTTTGATATTCGCTGCGATTTAGTCTTCTTAAAACAACCTGTCCACCTGTACTTTTAAGCTCGGCCTTCACTCTATCTATTTCCCCACGAATCCAGCCAACCAATACATTTCGTTCTTTCGCCGTTAAGGGCTCTCCATCCTCCGGAGGCATCTCTCCCTTATTCAACACATGCATTGCTTCATGCCAGGCAGTGGCGGCAGCGCGATCTGCGAGAAAATCGGTTGAGAGGTTGTCTAAACGGATGTCTGCTTCCTGAACGTCCGCCCCATGGCAGCCAAAGCACTTGGCTTCCAAAATCGGCAGGACCGTCGATTTAAATCGACGGTTATTATTGGGTTTAACGGCCTCTACGCGGGAACTAGCCAACAAGAATACGCAAACCGTCAACAGGATCGTTGCCTTGAGTGAGTTCATAGCATCAATTTTAACCTCAACATCCTCATTCATGGAATATCGGCATCGCCATTCCATCGATGTGAGATTAGACGTCACACCATTCGATCGCCTGGTGTAATCCTGCTACCGGATCCCGAGTCGGAATAAACTCATGTCCGACGTGCCCCTGATAGCCAACATCAATTAGCGCCTGCATGCACGCTGGATAGTTGATTTCCTGATTATCATCCAACTCAGCGCGCCCTGGGTTTCCTGCGGTATGGATGTGGCCCAGCCAGTCCTTGTGTTGATGAATACGACGGATGACATCTCCGTTCATGATCGAAACGTGATAAATATCAAACAGGAGTTTTAGGTTAGGTGAATCCACTCGCTCCAGAATATCGATGCAGTACTCCACGTCGTCTCCGGCATATCCCGGGTGTCCTTTCATCGGATGAGTGTCATCACGAGTGTTAAGGTGTTCCAGACAGATCGTCACGCCGGCATCTTCCGCATAGCCCACTACTTCCTTGAATCCTTTGACGCAATTCTCGGCGCCTTCCGCTTTGGTCAATCCTTCATCGTATCCAGTGAACGCAATCACCTTTTTCCAGCCATACTCTTTACATTCGTCGATGGACTTTTTCGTTGCCGCAATCACCATTTCATGATATTTCGGATTGTTGAACCCCTGCATGAATGGCGGGCCACCGATATCAATTCCTGCGATGGCGCATTGCATGCCGTGCTCTTTCAAGTCCGCATAGTACTTGGGATCCATCAGTTCGACACTGACACACCCCATTTCCCTGGCAATAGGGATCAATTCATCCGGACTCCAGTAATCCTGAAAACACCATGCCACAATCGAATGTTTAATTCGGCCATTTCTGGCTACACGTCGAATTCGCTTTCCCACTTTAATTTCCTCTTCGGTAGCATCCGCAGATTGTGCTGCTGCCTGTCGGGTGGCTAGAGCGCCGCTCACCGCAGCAGCCGTACCGAGCATCTGTCGTCGATTTAATTTACTCATCCGGATTCCTCTCAAACTCTTTTCGGCTCAATTAAAAAGCTTCGTAAATAGACTTTGCGGATTTCACCCGAGCTTCGGCCGCATCATAAATAGCCTTGGTAAATGCCGGGATATCCTCGCCAACCACGATCAGACGATGTGGGGCATTCAATGCCAGAATTCCTGGTAAGTCTCCATACTTAATTGCACCAGGTAAGAAATTTACATCGTTAAATCGAGTAATTTCACCAAACCGGAATCCAGCGGTATCCACAATCGCTGTGTGGACGGCATTACCTACTAATGCGCGAGCAGTGGCTGCAATGGGGCCGGCACCATTGGCTCCGACAAGCACAATATTCTTAGTCCCATGCTCATCATTGGCGACAAAAGAAATCAGGGTCAGCAAATCATGAACGCGTTGTACAAACAGCGAGTTGTTATAACCATAGGTATAAGCAGGAATCTGACGTGACGTCGTGCTCGCCAGTCGCTGTGTCGTCAACGTTTCGCCCTCTTTGAGGAATTCACCCTGATAGAGTAGATCCGCCGCGATGACAGAAATACCTGAATCAAGCAAACTGGCGACTTCGCGATTCGGTTTGCCATCTTCGCCAACCATTCCGGCCTTACCATTGCCATCTGCCCAGACGACAACCGTACCGGTCCACTTCGTCTTGGTTGGGAAAAATGAGGCTACAGGAAGCTCTTCCTTGCCAGCGTCATACCGCAGAATATCCGTGAACTCCAGATAACCGTCTCGTTCAAACTTCCCGACTTTCTCACGGCTAATTTCGTCAGACGAGGACAGTCCCCGACCAATGACGGCTTTCAGGGCTTCACCATGCAGACTCTGCAGTGCTTCGACTTTGTTTTCCGCCGAACGAAGCACCTTTCCAATTTGCCGATTGCTGTCCTGGTCGATCAGTTTTAGCAACTTCAATTCATGAGGGACCCCCGATTCAGGAGCAGGGTGGTCGGCATCCCAAACCGAGTATTCCTCTTCGGTCAGCGGTTTCCAATCCTGTTCGACAATCGGTTCCTTAAGTCCCAATTTCATGTGCTTATTGAACCAGTGATACATATGTCTGCGAGTCACATAGTTGTAGTTGTGCCCAAAATTGAGATAGGACGCACAAAAGACATCCTCTTGATTTCCAACCATCTTGTAGAGCTGCTGCAGTTCGGGATAGCCTTTGGTTTGAATTTCTTTCGTCCAGTCATTCGCTCCGGTCATTGCTATCGGTCGCGGAGCAAACAGGGCCGTCAGTTCAACGTTGCCGGTATCCACCCGCAATAAACTACAGTTCTCACATGGGCAACCACCCTGCATTGCGGTGGAAACCATACCCTGAGGAAACGACACGATCGGCCGCGAGTCCAATGCTCCCAGCAAAATCGTCTGGGTACCTCCGCCACTGCCGCCGGTAATTCCGATTCGCTCGCCATCGACGTCAGGCAGGGACTGCAGAAAGTCCAATGCACGAATCGAATTCCAAGTCTGCACGCCCATGATGCTTTGCATTCGCATCTCAGCCTGGGCAGAGAAGAAACCCCAATTTGTTGGAGACTCGAGATCCGGACGACGGTCGTTCAGACGATGGGAAACTTCCATCGGGATCTGCAGCGAATCGACATAACCTTCCATATCGTAGATGAACGTGACACACCCTATCCGGGCAAGATGAGCACAGCGAGCGAGTTTTGGGAATCGCCCCGAGTTTTCAAACTTTTCATCCCCATTTTCAATCAACGACTTGATCTTATCCCCATGATCCTGCATCCTGCCGCCATGGCCATGAGGAGTTAGGACGGCCGGTCGCTTTCCAGCCGTCCCTTCCGGCCGAAATAATAAGCCGGAAACAAAGTGCCCTGGATAGCTTTCAAAATTCACCTTTTCAATCGTAAAGCCATCACGGACAGACTTACCATAAATCTTCGCATTGAGTGGCGTTCGCTCGGGCTCCGGCCAAAGTCCCAATGCGACACGCAATCGCATACGCAACTGGTCACGACGCGACTCCCATTTCTCGGTCGAGTCCGGTACTTCGAACGGAAAGTAATTGTTTAGGTGACGAAGTTCTCCAAGCCGGCTGTCGGCAGGTAACTGGCCTTTTTCAAATACTCGAGATTGACCAAAACCACTTACCGTGAACAAACAAATAACTGCGCACGCTAAACCTTGTGCCATCTTCATAGCGAAATCCCCATGGATTAGTTGGAAAGGAAAAAGTAACGCTCGACGAGCGATTACTTCAACTCTTTAATTTCAATATTGCGGAATTGAACCGGGTCGTTATGACCGGCAAACCCAAAGTGACCTTCGAGCAAACTCAGGCCCGGGTGCTTTTTCAAAACTTCCGGATCCTTGGCCAATTCAGCCACGTCAGCATCCAGTATCACAGCACCATTAAGTTCCACTTTGATTTTGGTCCCCTGTACGGTGACTTCTTCATAGTTCCAGTTTCCGGCTTCATATAGATATCCGCGAGCTGCTGGAATCAGACCATAAACAGAGCCATGGTACTGATACGGAGCGAGTTTGCCGGGATACTGAGTGTCCAGCACCTGCAATTCTGTCATGCCCTGATAAGCAGGGTTGCCGCTTCCCGGATAGCGAATTGCCAAACCGTTATTACCAGCCGGTGGCATTTTGATTTCAAGGCGAACGACAAAATCCTTGTACTTCTTCTCTGTATATAGATTGCCACCTTTGCCCTTTTGGCACTGGATGGCTCCATCGACTACTTCGTATTCACTAACAGCACCTGCCCAGCCCTTAAGATTCTTTCCATTGAATACGGAGGCGAATCCTTTGCTGTCCGATGATTCCCGCAAGATCTTATTTGCTTCATCTGCACCGATTTCGCGTACGAAGATATTTCGCCAGCTAATCTCACCGCCGTGCGTCTGGAGCTGGATTGGGCCTTTCGGGAAGATTGGACGACTGCGATCAAAGTAGTTTTCCATAATCGCATTGTCGACGACCAATTTGCCGTTGAGCCAAACGCTAGTGCGAGCACCAATCTGACGAATCTTGAAGCTGTTCCATTCACCGAAAGGTTTATCGGCCACTACCGCCGGATCCTTTCCTTTGGCACCTTTGCTATTATTCCATAGTCCGCCTGAGCCCTTATCTGCACCGATTTTAAATTTGGATTCATCGGTTGAATCCCAAATCTGAACCTGCGGAACAGCCTTCAGATAAATACCGCTATCTGCTTTGGCAACGGTCTTGTAATCAATCATCAATTCATAATTTGTGAATTCGGCTTCACTGGTTAAGTACAAACCATATCCATCATTGACTAGAACGCCATCTTTGACGGACCAGTGTTCGTGGATATCTTTGAGGCTTTCTTTTTTATAAGCTGCCTGTTCTTCGTCAGACATTGCCCAAAGTGTTTCAGGGTTTTTTGTCGACCAGCCATACCAGCCCGTAACGTCTTTACCGTTGAACAAAGCTTTCCAGCCCTTGGGCGGTACATTTAAATCCGCTGCGAAAACTGGTGCAGCGATGAAGGCAGCTAGAAATAGCGCCATGATAGTCTTTTGAAGTCTCAAGGTATTCTCTCCACTAGGGGGTGAGTAGGTGATTTATTCGCTATCAAATAATCCTAAACCTTTAAGACGGCAAATTCCATTCTTCCACCGAAGAAAATTCTGAGTCTTCGCTCCGGAAAAATTATGCCAGAAGCTCTTTGACGAGGTGACCATGAACGTCCGTTAAGCGTCGGTCAATTCCATTGTTACGAACGGTCAGTCGTTTATGATCAATGCCGAGCAGATGCAGCATCGTTGCATGGATATCATAAACCTGCGTCGGGTTATCTCGATCCAACGGCTTAAAGCCCCACTGATCGGATTCGCCTGCGGTGACACCGCCCTGGATACCACCACCGCATAACCAATTCGTGAAGACAAACGGATTGTGATCCCGTCCTTTACTTCCCTGACTACTTGGCATGCGACCAAACTCGGTAGTCCAAAGAATCAAAGTGTCCTTTAACATGTCCCGCTGCTTGAGATCTTTAATAAGCGCCGCCGTACCGATCGCCATTCCCTCGGCAAGTGGCCCGTGGTCACGTTTTATATCTTCATGACTATCCCAGTTACGTCGAGGAAACCCATTATCATTTCCGGACCAAATCTGTACGAACCGCACTCCTTTTTCCAGCAACCGCCTAGCAATCAAACACTTACGTCCAAAATACTCGGCTTCCTCAGGAACATTAATCTCCGGTCCATAGGTTGCGCCTTCATTCTCTAAACCATACATTTTCTTGATGAATGCCGGTTCCTGAGAAATGTCCAGAACTTCGGGAGCGCTAAGCTGCATTCGCGCCGCCAGTTCATAACTTTCAATTCTAGCTTCCAGTCTGGAATCCCCGGGACGTTCAGCAGCATACCCTTTATTGATACGATTCAGCAGTTGCAAGCCGCTTTGGTCTGCTTGCTTGGTCACATACTTAGCCCGTGCTGTTAGATTTTCGATCGGGTTTTCACGCTGGGGAAAAATTGTCGTCCCCTGACTGCTGGCTGGTAGAAACGCGGAACCCCAGTTCTTCGGCCCATTGGAAGCAAAACCACGATGATCTGGCAACACGACGAATGTCGGTAGATTGTCATTTACACTGCCTAACGCGTAACTGATCCAGGATCCCATCCCCGGGAATCCCGGACGCTGGAAGCCGGTTGCCTGTAAATACGTTGCCTGACTATGGACGCCGGTTTTCCCCACCAGGTTATGGATGAAGGAAATGTCATCCACGACTTCTCCTAAGGGTGCGACGGCGTCGCTCAGGTGCTTCCCGGATTCACCATAGGGTCGAAATTGAAAATAGGACTTCGTCCAGGGGCCGGCTCCATTTTGGAAAAGCTCCACCTTCTCACCGAAATCCGAGGCTTCGCCGTGATGCTCCTCAAGCCATGGCTTATGATCCCACAGATCTAAATGACTAGCTGCTCCAGCCATAAATAACTGAATCACTCGCTTTGCTTTAGGAGGATGATGAAGCACGCCGCCAAGAACACCGGATCTGGCCGATACTTCCAATGGGTCGGCCCCCAGCATGCTCGCTAATGCGATTCCCCCAAGGCCTCCGCCGGAATTCCATAAGAATTCACGACGCGACGGCTTGGCTGGGTAGTTTGTTTGCTGATCAGTCATTCGAAAGGCCCGCCTCTAATCCACAAAAACAAATTCATGAAGGTTGTATAAAACCCGACAGAGGTTTTCGAGCCCGTGCTGTTCTGCATAATCCACCATCTGAGTTGCCTCATCGGCCGTGGGCGACCTACCGGTCAGCCGATAGAACGCCGTTTCCAATCGTTCCCGGTCGGTTGTATCAATCGCCTTCAGATTCATGGCAAAGTGTTCTGCCATCGCCAGATTGAATTTATTATTCAGCAACGCCAGAGCCTGAATTGACGTCAATGTCTCGACTCGCTGAGGTGTGCTCTTCGATGAATCAGCACAATCGAGAATGGTCATAAACGGATCCGGTTGACTGCGAGCAATAAATCGATAAACGCTGCGTCGATGACTCTTCACATCATTCGGATCATGGAGATGATATTCATAGTGCGGCGAATGCTGAGGATGTTCAAGCTTAAACAGATAGTAGCCCGGCCCACCCATTTGATTATTCATCCGACCGCTCACCTGCAGGATCGAATCGCGAATCTCTTCAGCCGAAAGCTTGCGACGGTTCATCCGCCAGAGAAATTGATTGCTGCTGTCGATTTCACTGTTCGCATCGTGATACGAAGAAGACTGACGATACGTTGAACTCAGGAGAATCAAACGATGCAATTGTTTGAACGACTGGCCCTGATCCCGAAATTCCATTGCCAGCCAGTCCAGTAATTCCGGATGCGTGGGCAACTGACCCATGCGACCTAAATCGTTGGGTGTCGTGACGATACCCTGACCAAAATGATATTGCCAAATCCTATTCACGATACTCCGCCACGTTAGTGGTTGGTCCGGTCGCACCACCCATTCGGCAAACGCCACTCGCCGCTGACCTTCCGTGTGTTGTTTCGTTAACTCAAAAACTCCATCATTCACCAATAGAGGGATCGTGCCCGGCTGCGTTGCCTGTCGTGGCTGCTGAATATCTCCCCGGTGCAGGACATTGATGGTTCGGGGCTTGCCCATTGTAGGTTTGAAATTACTCCGCGGCGTGAAGTCGGTTGCGGCGGCAAAGACCATTCTTCCCTTTGGCAACCCGTTCATTTCGTTAGTCAATGATTCTTTCTTGGCGGCTAATTCCTGAGAGCGTTGTCTACGCTCGGGTGTGACTGCTTTGGCTCGTAGTTGTTCAGCCGCTACGACCTTTGCTGCCCATTGCTGTGTTTTAGCGATATCTTTCGGAGTCGGCCACAAACCATCGGTTAGGTTCTTCCGAGCCCAGCGAACAGGTGCCTGAATCGAAGACGAAGAGGTTACCATCTTCTTATGAGCTACGTTGGTGCCATCGGCTGTTAAGGCCTCAAGTTCAGACATCGCAAACATCGGTGTACCATTTCGGTCATATAGCTTTGTCGCGGTAAGCCGTACAAAACGGCCGGTCACTTTTTTGATTGCCGAGTAATACGCGATTCCAATATTCGGGTAGTCCGCGTTAGTTTCGTCGGCAACCAGTGTGGAGGTTTTGAAATTCGGGTCGTCAGAAACTTCGAGCTTAAATCGAACCGGAAATCCGAAGCCATTTCCAATCCCACCGAAATCATCACTACAGGGGTGTAGTCGTACTTCCGTCAGATCAACGGAATTGCCCAGATCAACCTGTGCCCACTGGGCATCGCTCGTTGTCTTTTGCATGTTGGTATGAAACCCATAAGCATCATCCCGTTGATCGAGTGCCGCAAAGGACTTGAGTTTGTCAGCATCTGCAATGGCGTCTGTATAGGCAGGCCCTACCTCCTGCTCGATTTCCTTTTGCAAAGCCGCTATCAACCCGGACGTCGTCTCGATTTCCTGTTCGAGTTCTTTTCTGTGAGCAATCACGGCCGGGTCGACGCCATACGGTCGATCGGCTTTATCCACTGCTGCGAAGACCGATTGCAAATTGTAGTAATGTTGCTGAGTAACAGCATCAAATTTGTGGTTATGGCAACGGGCACACTGAACGGTCGTACTGACGAACGTATTCATAGCGTTTGTAACCATTTCATCGCGATCTATGTACCGTGCGATGCGACCATCAATCTTCGTCTCGGGAACTTCCACATGACCGATGAAATCCCACGGTCCGGCAGCAATAAACCCGAGTCCCAGGATGCCATCTTCGGTGTCCGGATAGAATTGGTCACCCGCTAGCTGCTCCCGGACAAATCGGGCATACGGCTTATCCCGGTTGAAGCTGCGAATGACATAATCCCGATACGGCCAGGCATTCGGTCGCAGTTTATCTTTGTCGTAACCTGCTGTGTCCGCATATTTAACAATGTCGAGCCAGTGACGCGCCCAACGTTCACCGTACGCCGGTGATGCTAATAACTTGTCAACTAATTTCTCATAAGCAAGTGGGTCTGCATCTGCTGTAAATCGCTCGACCTGATCTGGCGGCGGCGGCAACCCTAATAGATCGTAGTAAATCCGTCGTATGAGTACTCGCCGATCGGCTGGCTGAGCGGGGGTCAGGTTCTTCTCCAACAACTTATTGAGTACAAAGGCATCGATTGCATTTTCGATTCCAAAGTACTCAGCAAATGGATTTTGTGGAGTCGGAACCATTTGCTTCACCAGCGGATTCCAGGACCACCAATCCGTGCTGGTAATCGCCGGCTCCCGGATGACAAAGCCAGCGGGCCAGACGGCACCACCTGCGATCCACTTTTCAATAATCTGCACTTCGGCAACCGATAGCGGCTCACTGTCTTTAGGCATTGTCGGTGGCTCATCGCCCTCAGGTTTCAATACCGTAAGCAAATGACTGGCAGCCGGATCGCCCGGCTCGACAAAGCCTGAGTCGAGGACTTCAGCCTTTGTTTGTAACGCAAATTCACCCTTATGATCATCCGAGTTATGGCAAGTAAAACAATGCTGCTGCAGAATCGGCACAACATCCTTTTCAAACGAAACTTGCTGTACAGAATTTGCTGAAGTTTGTTGCGAAGTTAGGGCAACAATGATCAATGTTAGAAGGGGCAAACTACGGGAAATGCTCATAATATCAAGCATACCACACGCTTGGAGTTTTTAAACGTGCTCCGATGCTTCGTTGCTCAATTCGAGCTCTTCAAGTCGAGTCACATCTTCTCGCTTCACCAGCAGTAACAACAGAGGAACGCACATGTTCAGGATTCCCATCGCTGTAAAGGTATGCACCTGCCCGAAAATATCTTCCGAAAGGCCGGCAAATTTATTGCCGACAACATGACCCACGTTGGACATCGTCATATAGATTGTGAACATCGTGGCACTCGATTTTGTCCACGACAGCGCCATGGATTCTGCCAGATAATTCACAACAAAGGCGGCCAAAAAGATCTTATATCCAACCGTGTACGCCCAAACGATATGGTTATCCCAATACCCGTCCGCCGCCCATGACGTCGGCAGGGAATTGCCCCAGTAGGGCTCACTGAAAGCAAACAGAATTGACATTAAACCATAACCACCCATGCCAATGGTCATCATTTTCTTGCGACCAAATCTGTCTCCCAGAAATCCACAGAGAATAGCAGCAATCGCCTCTGGTACTCCCGCATAGCCCATGACGTGGCTTGTATGCGTGGCACTCCAGCCTATCCGTTGATTACAAACAGTCTTTAAGACTGTTTCCATCACTCCCCAGCCAATCAGACTTATCAGCACCATCGTGACAAAAGCGAACGTCGTTCGCAGAGAAAATCCGCGAACCACATCCTGAACAATGGAAACAACCGATCGATGCTTCGACCTGGGTTCGTCCGACGTGGTATCTTCTTTAAACTTACTCCAGGGAAATCGCTTATCGCCACGGCGTTCCAGCAAAAACAGAGGCACGAGCATGATCGCCAGCAAAATCCAGATTTGAACCATGACAGCGCCGCGGATACCATAGTCGTTCATGATCGTTGCCAGGATCGCGGCTCCGCCGGACGTGCCGATTAGCTTGCTGGCCCACATCGCGCCATTCACCGAACCCTGTTCGGATTCGGGCAGAATGTCCACGGCCAGTGCGTCCGAAACAACATCCTGCAAAACGGCAAATACATTGTGTGCAAAGAAAACCCAGAGCAAGTAGTCGGCGGATTTCTCGATATCCATATTTTCGCCGACCAGATATGGCTCAATGATATAAATTCCAATCATCGTGACGGCCATGATGGCCTGAGCAATCACGATCCACGGTCTGCGACGTCCGTAGCCTATAAATTGAAACGAATCGATCACGGGTGCCCAAATGATTTTGAACGTCCAGGGCAATAACGCGACCGCTGTAAGCGTACCGACACGATCTGTACTCAACCCCTGACTGGACAAATAGTTGGCCAGCGTAATAGTCATAAAACCGTACGGTACGCCCTGTGCGAAATACAAAACACAAAGCGTGACAATACGTTGCAGTCGACTGTCGGCTAATGCCATAAGTAAATCCTCTAGCGGATAGGTTTACCTGGTATCCGCGTGGGGATTTCCAGCAGTTTTGTGCCACAGGTGACAAATAGCGTTTTTCGGTTCTTGCCACCAAAGGTGCAGTTCGTAATCGTATCTTCCGGAGTCTCACGAAAGGCAAGAATTTTACCCTTGGGCGAAATGACATGGATTCCCGGTTTGGTATCCAATGTCTCGCTGGTTTTACGCGTAGCGTGTAGTCCGGCTGCGACGTAGAGATTTCCTTTGGCATCAATTGCCATCCCATCTCCACTGCGGCCCGGATAAAAGTCGATCATAATCTTTTCGTTGATTAGCTTACCATCGGCTGTAATGTCATAACTACGAATATCACGATGATGCTCAGCATCGGGATGCGCTTCGATTAAAAAGAGTCGCTTGCCATCGGGTGACGTCACCAGCCCATTGGGCATATGTATTTCCGGCCATGTCAGCACCTGATAGAGCGTGCCGTCCGGATCTAATCGGTAAACCGCGTTAACATTCCCCTGCGTGGGATCATCCACTCCAGGGCGGGACGAAAAGAAACATCTCTGTTTGAAATCGAAGCAAAGGTCGTTCGGCGCGGCAAGCGGGAAACCGTTGAACTTGTCCGCCATCACTGTGATCTTGCCCGTCTTCCAGTCAGTCCGAGTCACCCGTCCGGCCCCACCTTCACAGGCCCAGAGATTACCTTGGGGATCAAAGTGCATCCCATTAGCTTTGTTACTATTCTCACGGTAAACCGACAACTGCCGACCGTCCCACTTCAGAATCTTCTCTGCGTGGACATTCGTGAAGTAGAGTGCGTTATTTCCCCAGGCCGGCCCTTCGGTAAATACCTTACTGTCTTCGACGACTGCAAGCTCCTTCACCTTCCCCAAAAATTTGTCTGTGGCCAGATTGCTATAATCCGCAGTCTGACCTACTCGAGGAGTTACGATCAGAGCGGATGCTGCAGCGATTCGCTTAAGTGCCTGCCGGCGAGTTGCTGTTTCCATGGTGCTGGGATTCCTAAACAATGCCAATATAACTACTCGGATTATAGAGGAGATAAAACATCACCACGCATAAAAAAACAGCTCGTGAGTTCACGAACTGTTTTTAGGTTTATTGCATTGCAACCTATGCACCAGGCCAAGGATTTTGACCGTTACAGATAACAAGTGCGAAGAAGGTAAAACCTTCAATCAGAGCAGCTGCGATAATCATCGCAATCTGAATCTGAGCGGCTCGTTCTGGCTGGCGTGCCATGCTTTCAAAAGCAGCAGCAGCAAGTTTACCGATACCGGCAGCAGCACCAATGGTTACAAGGCCTGCACCAAAAGCACCTGAGAAGCTGATAGAGCTTCCATCCTGTGCCAATGCTGGCGTGGCCATAATGAGCAGAGCACCCAGGCTCCACATAGCTAGTTTAGCTAATTTGTTCACGGAATTATCTCCTACATTTCTAACGTCTAGACGTAACTCAAAATTGCGGCGGATCAGGCCACGAGTCACTTTTACGAATATTCTTGTTTTCTTTTCGACCAAAGAATCGAGAGACGTAACTATCTCTTGCAACCCTCTATTTACCAGTCGAAACCACTAGGCTAATGCGACAATTGGTAAGCGTCAACCTTCCGCAATTAGATAATCTGTCAGATTTGTTAAAAACTATCAAAATCGCCTGTTTTGGCTAACTTGAGGCAGGTTTCACTACTTTTTTCTTCAATTGATCGATCAAAACGGCCACCAGAATCAGGGCACCGTAGATCACCATCTGGCTATACGAGTCCACTCCAGCCATATTCAAGCCATTTTGAATCACGCCCAGAATCAATGCTCCAATAAAGGTACCAAAGATTTTACCTTCCCCGCCCATCAAGCTGGTTCCACCTACTACTACAGCCGCAATTACCTGTAATTCGTAAAATTCGCCCGCTTTGGGACGTCCCGTTCCGAAATGGGAAGCATCCAGGACGCCGGCAAGTCCGGCCGCCAAACCACAGATTGCATAGACTGCGATCAATACGGTGACCACAGGTACACCGGAAAGCCTCGCTGCTGTTTCATTGCCGCCCACAGCATAAACATAACGCCCGAAGGCCGTGTGATTCATCACAATATGAGCGACGATAAAGAGGAGGACCATCAGTACAATCTGGCTGGGAATCCCAAACAAAGATGACGAATACAATGTCCCCACCGACTCGGCTTCAATCTTCACTGCGTCAGCACCACCCGCCAAGATGTACGACATACCACGAGCCACCATCATCAG
>DEAW01000077.1 GCA_002348315.1 Planctomycetaceae bacterium UBA2972
CCCCATCAGGCATTAGCATTGATGAATAGTGATCTCGCCCAATCAAGTGCCCGAGTACTGGCGGAATCGCTAAAGACTGCTGGAGACGACTTTATCGTATCCGCATTTGAAACTATTCTCACTCGGAAACCAACTAAGGAGGAGTTGAAACTTTGTCAGTCATTCCTTTCGGAACACGCAACGCTTCTCAACGACGACTCTTCCGATCGCTTTGCCCCAACTAACGAACGAACCCGACCTCCGTCTAATACTCCTGAAATCAGAGCTCGTGAAAACTTAATTCACGTTTTGCTTTTGCATAATGATTTCGTAACCGTAAGGTAGAACTCTATGAATAACCCTGGAATTTCGGCCGCAAGGGAACTATTTCCTCGCAGGGAGTTCCTTGCTGATTGCGGCCTTGGATTCACTGGCCTCGCATTAGCTGCACTCCTTAACGGAGATACGCAGGCAGCAGACAATCAACGACTGCCACACACCCAACCTAAGGCCAAAAGCGTCATCTGGTTTTTCATGAACGGTGGTACTAGCCACCTGGAGTCATTTGACCCCAAACCTGCGCTTAACAAATATGCCGATTTAACGATCGATGAATCCCCCTATAAGAAGCAAGTCCTTGACTCTCCCTTCTACCGTAAAAATGTACGGGACTTCAGCGGTGTACCGCGTAATCTCATGCCCAAACTCTATCCACTGCAAATCGGCTACCGTAAGCGAGGAGAAAGCGGCATTGAAGTCAGTGATTGGTTCCCTCATGTGGGTTCGTGTATAGATGATATCTCTGTTATTCGATCTATGTGGACCACCGACAATGATCATGCAGCTCAATTACAATTCCATACAGGACGCCACATGTTCGATGGATTTTATCCGTCGATAGGTAGCTGGGTACATTACGGACTTGGGACTCTCAATGAGAACTTACCGCAATTCGTCGTCATGGGTACGCCCCCAGGCGATTGCTGTGGTGGCGAGGGAGCACACGACGGAAGCTATCTGGGCCCGGAACATTCCGGCGTACGCATGGCCGTTAATCCAACAAATCCATTGGCGTTTGGCACTCCCGGAGAAAGGGTTAGTCGTCGTGAAAGACGACACCAGTTAGATCTGTTAAGGGAACTAAACAACTTAACGACCGTAAAATATCCAGACGATGCGAATTTGAGAGCCCGAATTAAGACTCACGAATTGGCGTTTCGGATGCAAATGTCGGTGCCTAAAGTGGTCGATTTCAGTCAGGAGACTCAGACAACACGTGATCTCTATGGTCTCGACGACGCCGCTACCGGCTCCTTTGGCCAACAGGCATTAGTTGCTCGTAGACTGGTAGAGCAGGGAGTTCGGTTCGTACAGATTTATGACAACGGCTGGGATGCACACAGCAAATTGAAAGCAAGCCATTCTAAAACCTGCAAGCGCGTAGACAAACCGATAGCAGGACTGCTCAAGGACTTGAAACAACGTGGTATGCTTGATGAGACGATCGTCGTTTGGGCTACTGAATTTGGCAGGACACCAGGTGCCGAACGGTCAGATGGGCGCGATCACCATCCGTATGGTTTCTCAGTCTGGATGGCCGGTGGAGGACTTAAAGGAGGTGTGGTTCATGGCGCTACAGATGAACTCGGATTCCATGCGGTCGAAAACCGTCATTACGTCACCGATATCCATGCCACGGTACTGCATCAATGCGGATTAGACTCTCGCCGTTTAGAAGTCCCTGGACAGAAACGGCTCGACATCGATCATGGAAAACCCATAACCGAAATTATCGCCTAGCAAATAAGACATCACACTCTGATTACAACTACGGCTACCAAGTATCCCTGGTAATTCGTCACGACGAGTTAACACCGACTATCAAACACGACGTATACGTCGATTCAATTACTCTCGCATCTGATGTCCAGAACAAGCGAATGGTCAACGTGCACTAAACCATGAACAATCCCATCAAAGACGTTTAACGGTTAGGCAAGCACGTCGGTCAACACTCTGCCATGAACATCCGTTAGGCGAAAGTCACGACCAGCATGCCGATAGGTAAGTTCTTCATGATCCATACCTAGTTGATGAAGAATCGTCGCATGGAGGTCATGGGTATGAGCGGAATCCTCAGCAGCCATGATTCCGTATTCATCTGAGGTCCCGTAAGCGAGCCCTCCCTTAACACCTCCGCCTGCCATCCAGGAAGTGAAACAGAAGTTATGATGTTCGCGACCAGCATGCGTGGCACTCATATTGAACGGAGTACGANNCGCCGTTTAGAAGTCCCTGGACAAAAACGGCTGGATATTGATCACGGCAGTCCCATCAAGGAGATTATCGCCTAGACTTTCGGCTTCGATGTATCGGCGATACGGGCGATAAGCTCTGTTATTCTAAAAACCTAATCCTCTCGTACTCGTGCTTACTTCTGAAATTATTGCCATGCAGTTATTACCAAACAAAACACTCTTGTATATCCTCGTGGTTCTATTCTTGTCAGCTACTATGATTCCGGCTTCGCAGGCTCAAATCACCACGCCCAACGTCATCTTCATTCTGGTGGACGATCAAGGATACTATGATCTTGGTTGTTATGGAGCAACAGAGATCCGAACTCCTCGGATCGACAAAATGGCTTCAGAGGGGATTCTATTCTCCGATTATTACGCTGCCGCTCCCATCTGCAGCGCCTCCAGAGCTGGTTTGTTGACTGGTTGCTATCCTCGTCGAGTGGGAAATCATATTTGGGTACATCGTGCAGATTCCGACTACGGTATCAATCCGGAGGAGTTGACAATTGCAGAATTATTTAGGCAATCCGGCTATCATACGGCCTGTATCGGCAAATGGCATCTCGGGTTTCAGGAGCCCTTTCTGCCACTCAACCAGGGATTTGATCACTATTTTGGATTACTACACAATCTGGATCCAGTTGAAGTGGTCTACTTCGAAGAGCAGGGCGGTGTCCCCCTCATCCGTAACGGTAAAGAAATTAAACGGCCTGTCGATCCGGCGGAACTCACTCGACTATATACAGACGAAGCAATTGAATTCATCGAAAAGAACAAATCAAACCCGTTCTTTCTTTACCTTCCGCATACCATGCTCCACGTTCCGCTGGGAGTTAGCAAAGAATTTCAGGGGACATCAGAGTGGGGAGAGTATGGTGATGCGATCCAGGAATTGG
>DEAW01000097.1:0-2316 GCA_002348315.1 Planctomycetaceae bacterium UBA2972
ACTATCAAAGCAGACAGCATTAACGCCCGGCTTGAAAAAGGCTTTCTCGATGCAACCTCTATGATGGAATATCTGATCCTTCAGGGTATCCCTCAGCGTACTGCTCACCATATGGTGGGGGCCTTGGTCGGTCTGGCCACCGAAAACAACTCCACGTTGGCTGAACTTCCTTTGCAGGAGTTCCAAAAGCTTTCGCCCGATTTGGACGAAAAGATATATGGAGTACTAGGTGTGCAAAATGCCATCGCTGCCTTTAAAAGCTATGGTTCGACCGCACCTGACCAGGTAAAAGCTCAGATTTCCAATTGGAAAACACGTTTGGGACTCTAACCTCCCCCCATGTAACTCCTTTATTTTTAATGGTTTACAGTAATTGTGCGTTTGTGCGCGCTTATTACTGACAAACTGCGTCCTATGGGTGGTTTAGGTTATGTTTAGCGATTTCAATCAACGCTATGTTCGTTCGAAAAGTGCTTTAGTTTTCTCGGGAATATTGATTCTGGCGTTCTTTTCAGAATTATTTCCTGTAAATATTTTTGCACAGGCTAACCCGTTTGGTGCTCCAGCCGCCCAACCTAGGCCTGCAATCGGCGTTCAACCCAACGCGAATCCAGTGGACGATCCGCTGGCTGGCGAATCCAATCTGATTATTCGTCAGCTCCTGATAGAAAACCCGGGAACACCGATCGAACTAGCACAGGCCATTCGACTGTGTGTCCAGTTAGGCCGCACCGATGTTGCTCGGCGGTTTATCAAAACCTTCGATACTCTGATGCCATCGCCTCAGCAGTGTTCAGAAATCCAACGCTCCTTAAACTCGGCATTTCTTTACGAAGTAGCAACCCATTCAAAACTACAGCCTGACGGAGGTCGTTTTGTATCTACGATACGTCAGGGAGCAATAGAGTATTTACGAGATGATGCTCGCATTGGACGTCTTATTAATAACCTCGGCAGCGATGACGATTTCACTCGCCGCCAGGCTACGTCCGAATTGCGTACTTGTGACGTCAACGCGGTGGTTGCATTAGGGATCGCTTTAGGTGATGAGAACCGCGCAGACTACTTCGATCAAATCGAACTGGCACTGACAGGGATGGGTAACATTGCCGTTGAACCAACCATTGGATTTCTCGGCGTTGAAGACCAGCAGCACAAAGCCCGAATTATCTCGGTACTTGGACGCCTGGGGGCTATTCGTGTCGCTGACCGAATCGTTGCCTACACCATCAACAAACCGGCAGACTCACCGATCGGTGCGGCAGCCCGACAGGCCATCACTCGTATCGTTGGTGTGCTTCCCTCGAAGGCTGAAGCCGCTCAATACCTCAAGCAACAATTCGACCGTTACCTCGAAGAAGACCTGATGCTACCTCAGGATTCGCTGGGACGGTTAATGCTTTGGACGTATGACAAAGAGCAACAAACCGTCGTGCCTGAACTAAGAGACTCGCGGGTCATTAGCCTCGCCTATGCCACAGTTGCCTCCCGGGACCTCTACAGCCTGGATCTTGAGAATGCCGAGTACAAACAGCTCTTTCTGCGAAGCGTGCTTGAATCGAGCAAAGTACTCAATGGTGTCAATCAGCCTTTAAACGCCGGTACTCGGAATCTTATCAGTAATGAATCACCGGAGTATGTTCTTGAACTGCTGGAGCATTGCCTGGAAACAAAACACTACCCTGCCGCCGTGGGAGCAGCTGAAGTGCTTGGAGATATCGGCGATGAATCGTTAGTCTATTCCACCAGCGGTAAACCAACACGTCTGATTCGAGCTTTAAATAACCCCAGTGGCCGGGTGAGATTTGCTATTGCGAATTGCATTTTCAAACTCGATCCCACGCGGCCGTTTCCCGGAAGTAGCTACGTTGCCAATGCTGCGGCTTACTTTATTCAAACAGCGGGAACGCGTAAAGCCATTGCCGCCGATGTGAAGCCAGGTCGTGGATTACAGTGGGCGGGACTATTATCGCAAACCGGATTTGAGGGCGATCGTGCGTTAACAGGCAATGAATTGATCAAACTGGCACAAAAGAACACGGACTATGAATTCATTCTGTTGGGAGAAGCTATCCAAAAACCCGGTCTCAGTGAAACTATATACACGCTCAGAAATGATCCTCGAACGGCTGATATTCCGATCGGGATCATTATCGATGACACACCCAATCTTGACATTGAGTTTGATCGAGTCGTTCAGAACAGCGTGACAGGGAAAGATCAGAATGGATTCTTTAAGAATCCGGTTTTACATCAAGCTGAAATTGCAACGAATCCCGCTTACAAATTACGATCCATTCAATATCAAATTGGTGA
>DEAW01000097.1:2694-10983 GCA_002348315.1 Planctomycetaceae bacterium UBA2972
GGGAACAAAGAACGTTCACGAGCACAGCGACTCGCTGACCTGGATCCACTTACCTTTGCTCTGTTCGAGCCCGTGACGGCTGATCAGATGCTGTTCCAGACCCGACGATTGCGACAGGCCGCTGCCTTTCAGGTGATTACAGTGGAAGAACGTCTGATACAGGCTCGAGCTTGCCTTGATTGGTTCGGCAAAATTCTTGCCGACCAATCTACCTACGGTTTCTACAATCCCGTGCGACATCAGGAACCAATACTAGACGCTCTGTTCTTCCCTCTGCTATGCAATCCTGCGGCAGAGGCTTTAGCAAATATTCCGACCCCTGAAGCCCAGAAGGCACTATTGGCACTTGCCAGTCAAAACACAGAAATCCTCGAGCATCGCAAGCAGGCAGCTGCCGCCTTTGATCTCCATGTCAAGCATCACCGAGTCCTGCTGACCCGCGATGAAATCCGTCAGCAATATGACCTATACAACAAGAATATCGGTGGGCTACAGGAAGAGGTCGACATCCTCGGCGGGCTGCTCGACTCAATCGAAACTCCGGTTGCACCTGCTGCCAGCGACGAACCTTCTGACGAATAACCGTGTCTGCCTCATACTCCGCATTTTAGATATTGTTACAATCATCAGTAGCAGGCGGAGCTAAGCCACTAGGGGTTAGCTAACTTATCTTTTGTCCTGGAGCCACTGTTCAGCGTCATGGCTACATCCGAGCCATTTGAGTCTTCCAATGAGTCTTCCGGTTTTTCCGACCGGACGTCTGCAGGTCGCTCCCCCGATTCATTTGCCATCGATGGCATTATCGGAACCAGCCGGGCAATGCAGCAGGTCTATCAACTCACTCGACAGGTAGCCCAAAGCGATGCTTCTGTCTTGCTGCTGGGAGAAACCGGAACTGGTAAAGAGCTAATAGCAAATGCTATTCATCAACTCAGCCGACGCCAAAGCGGCCCCTTTGTAAAAGTCAATTGTGGTGCCCTCAGTGAAAGCCTCCTCGAGAGCGAGCTCTTTGGTCATGTGAAAGGTTCATTTACCGGTGCGGTAAGCAATCGAACCGGGAGGTTTGAAGCAGCTCACTCCGGAACGATCTTCCTCGACGAAATCAACTCCACCACACTCCAACTTCAGGTTAAGCTGTTGCGTGTTCTCCAGGAACGCGAATTCGAACGTGTGGGAGACACACAAACTATCAGTATTGATACACGCGTGATTGCTGCCAGCAACCGTGACCTGATGGACGAAGTCAATGAAGGCCGCTTCCGTGAAGATGTATATTGGCGATTGAACGTCGTTCCGATTGAGATCCCGCCATTACGAGAGCGGCGGGAAGATATATCCCAGCTCGTCACTTTTTTCCTCAATCACTACAACGAAGCCTATGACCGATACGTTGTCCATATCGCCAAAGATGTACTCGCCGCCTTAGAACAATACCATTGGCCGGGGAACGTCCGTGAACTTCAGAATTATGTTGAGCGGGCTGTGGTGATGGCAAGCCATGATGAATTCACCGTGGAACTGCTTCCCCCTTCGGTACTGGGCAAAAACAGGAGGCCCATCAAGTCATCAGCCGGCAAGCCTGTGGAACTCAACGACATTAATTCCATGCTGGTAAAACAGGGATTACAAGACTTCAATCCAGCTAATGGAAACCTACACGCCAAACTAGTGGAAAGCCTGGAACGCGAGCTCATCCATCAAGTCCTGTTGGCTTGCGGTGGAACGCAAACAAAAGCTGCCGCAATGCTAGGGATCAACCGCAATACACTCCACAAAAAAATCAAAGAGTTGGGACTCGATAACGAGGGCTAGAGCCCCCACCCTGCGGTCTCATGGTATTAGTTATAACGACTGTGACAACAATACTCTGCGTATAACGAGTAATCCTGTTTCCTGTTGAATTGCCCACTTCACTAGTCAGACTACCAGCGGATAAAATTACTCTTAGCAGGACGGATTCGCTATTTTCGTTATTAGCAATTGCAGGCTAAAAACATTGACTCAAAACCCCTCGGTGTACTCTCGATATGAATGGCTCTGACGCCGGCTGGATGACAAAGATTTCGTTGTCCTGCTTTGCCTTTAGCTATCTACTCGCGATGATTCTGGAAGTCTCGCGACTCTTCTTTCGTGCGCCGATCCGATTTCTAGTCATCGTTGGGATGACCTTCGCTGGTATCTTTGCGCATACCGTCTACCTGTGGCTTAAATTTCAGGAAGACTTTAGTGGTGGTACACCGATGTCCAGTTGGTACGACTGGTGTCTGATGGTCTCTCTGGCTGTGGCTTTTACCTATGTCATCATCGCCATTAAGAAAAACGAGAACTCTATCGGCATCTTTTTTCTTCCGTTGATCCTGATGTTTATCGCTGTAGCTTTAATGGTGGAAGATTACGAAGCGTTCTCCAATTCCGAAGCAACCAACGTTTGGGCCATCACTCATGGGGTCACGCTGCTGCTAGGAACCTCTGCCATGATGGTGGCTTTTGGTGCCGGCGTCATGTATCTGGTACATGCCTTTCGTTTGAAAAAGAAATTGCCCCCACGCTTAGGGTTTCGCTTACCAAGCCTTGAATGGCTCGAGCAATGCAATCGACATGCATTGTTTTACGCTACCGGACTGATTGCTGCCGGACTTGTCTCGGGCGCCATCATGAATATTTTAAAAAGCACGCAAAACCAAACCGCTATTCCCTGGACAAATTCCGTCATCATTTCCTCCGGCGTGCTCCTGATTTGGCTCATCACCGTGACCATTTTCGAGGCGGTTTATAAACCCGCCCGACAGGGACGAAAAATCGCTTACCTAACACTTGCCAGCTTTGTCTTTCTGGCGATGGTTTTGGGGTTTGTCTTTATGGCGGAACATGCTGGACAAACCGACAGTATCTCTCTGGTAACAGGAGTACTGAAATGAAGTTGCAAATGATCGGTTGCAGTCACCATCACACCGATGTGGCGTTTCGTGAGAAATTGGCTTTCCAGCCAAATCAAGTCGTCGAAGCACTCGCAAAAATGAGAACTGCGTTTCCACAGTCGGAAGCCGTTTTGATCTCTACCTGCAATCGAGTTGAAATCTATACTGCGGCCGAAAACGAAAAAGACTGCCCTAGCGCTCAGCAGCTCATTAATTTTGTTGCCAACTACCACGGACTCGCAGTCGATGAAATCGCCACGGATTTACGTTCCCTCGACGGGGAGGACGCTATTCGTCACCTATTTACAATGGCGGCCAGCCTCGACAGCATGGTCATTGGGGAAGCCCAAATTCTCTCTCAGGTCAAACAAGCCTACGACATGGCTAATCAGGGAGAAAACACAGGCCCGCTTACCCACTCGTCATTTCAAGCAGCTATGCGAGTTGCCAAACGAGTGCAGACTGAAACCAACATCCATCGTAAACGTGTCAGTATCCCTTCGGTTGCCGTCGCTGATTACGCCAGCCAGTTCTTTGAACGATTCGACGATAAAGTCATTCTCGTTATTGGGGCAGGTGAAATAGGTGAAGAAACGTTGCAGTATCTCATCGATAAGAACGCTCGCGATATCCGCATTATCAACAGAAATCACCAACGCGCTGTTGACCTGGCGAGTAGAACAACCGGCGAAGCTTATCCCTGGGAACAACTCGACAACCTACTCGTTGACGCTGATTTGATTGTCAGTGCAACCGGGGCCACCGAGCCCATTGTTACTGCCGAAGCTTTTCAGGCTGTTGCAGAAAAACGATATCAAAGACCGCTCTTTATCCTCGATCTCGCTGTACCACGAGATATAGACCCTGCACTTAGTGATTTCCTGGGGGTTTACCTGTACTCCATAGACGATTTACAGGACGTTTGTGATCGTAATCGCAAAGCACGCAAACGCGAGTGGCCCAAAGCGGAAAGCATTATTGATGAAGAAGTAGTCCGGTTCATGACCGATTTATATCGTCGAGTAACAGGCCCTTGGATCGGACGCCTCAAACAGCAGGCCAATGAAATCAAGGCCGCCGAACTTGAACGCCTGCTCAACAAACTGGGCGATGCGGCACAGGACCCCAAAGTGCGCAAGGAGATTGAAGTCTCGCTGGGCCGCGTAGTAAACAAATTACTTCACCCGCCACTGGAATCTCTGCGAGACGAGGTAAATCCCGAGGAAGGCCCCGGGCTTTTGGATGCACTGAAGAAACTCTTCCAGCTCAAAGACTAAATCTTAGGCTGCAAGCTCATCATCCCAATCTTCTTCCGCGGCCTCGTCCAGGTCTTCGTCGACCTCACTGACTTCTTCATCCAAATCATCATTGAGTCGCTCGGGATCAGATTCTGGCTGTTCCAGGTCGTCTACCTGCTCTTCCAGAGGCTCTGTCAGACCTTCGGTTGCGTCTGTCTCAGGTTTTAGCTCAGGCAACTCAATCGCCGGCAACTCCTCCAGGCTGTTTAACCCAAAGGTTTCCTGAAAAGCCTTCGTCGTAGAATATAAAAATGGTCGGCCCAGATCTTCGCTGCGTCCGCTGATACGAACCAATCCACGTTCCATCAATTGTCTGATCACCTCGCCGCACCCGACCCCTCGAACCGCTTCAACTTCGGCTCTTAAAACCGGCTGACGATAGGCAATGACAGACAGCGTTTCTAAAACTGGCGTGCTAAATCTCGCCGGAGCTGGTGTAGATTCCAACCGCCGAACCCAACTGCTATAGGCTTGTTTGGTAAGGATTCGGTAGCCACCAGCGATTGGCTCAATCCGAAACGATTGGCCGCGGCCGTCGTACCGTTCATTCAGTTTTCTTATCAACGTTCGTACTTCCCGGCCATCTGCTAGCCCTGCCAGCTGACTTATCTTCCGGCTCGGCAGAGGTTCTTTGGCAAGAAATAAAATACCTTCCACTCTGGCTATGCGAGCGGACTCTTCTTCCAATGGTGCAGCTTCAGCGGAAAGCTGACGGTTCATGCGCAACCATTGATTTCTTCTGCGAACCAGAAGATTACGATGAGACGGTGATTGAATGGGGCGTTTGATGGGCATTTGGAATAATTCTCGCCTGCCAATAATACCGATTTTTGTGAATTCAAAGAAAGATAGATTTCACCTTAGGCTGTCGCCAAAATCGAACTAAAATGAGTCCCATGGAATCAATTTACCTAGACAATAACGCCACAACAGTGATTCATCCCGAGGCTGCAAAGGCCATGCTGGAATGTCACCAAAGTGGTTTAGTAAACCCGGAAAGCCAACATCAACGTGGCCGGGAAGCTCGTAGAATCCTGGAGACACACCGGGAACAATTAGGCCAGTTGTTAGGGC
The DNA here is from genome assembly GCA_002348315.1 of Planctomycetaceae bacterium UBA2972. GTDB lineage: Bacteria > Planctomycetota > Planctomycetia > Pirellulales > Pirellulaceae > UBA721. The sequence goes on from DEAW01000097.1 coordinate 7,985, forward strand.
TGCACCTGGCCGATATTCATGCTGACCATCTATTCTTTACCAGTGGTGGCACGGAAGCCAATAATCTTGCCCTGCAAGGCTATCGGCTCGCTGCGGAAGGAAAAAACCGTTTGGTCGTCTCCGGGGTGGAGCACCCCAGCATCGCCGCAACTGCCGATTGGTTAGCCACGCAAGGTGTGGAAGTTCGGGTCGTTGCGACGAATTCAAACGGCCAGATTGATTGTGGTCACTTAGCCGCGCTGGTGGATGATAAAACCTTTCTGGTCGCCGTTATGCTGGCTAATAATGAAACGGGTGTGATTCAGCCTATTGCTGAGGTCGTTGACGTCTGCGAGCAGTTGCAAGTTCCTGTCCATGTGGATGCCGTACAGGCTTTGGGGAAAATAGATCTTCATTTTCGTGATTTAGCAATAAGCTCTATGTCCATTTCTGCGCACAAGGTTCATGGCCCCCGAGGTGTGGGGGCTTTGATTACCAAACATGGAAATACTCCGTTACCGATCTTTCATGGTGGTTTCCAACAATCGGCCGTAAGGCCCGGAACGGAGTCTGTCGCCATGGCAGCCGGATTCACAAAAGCTGTCGAGCTATATCTGAAATCCAGCGAGGACCATCGTTCTCGACTGCAGCACCTGCGAGACCGCCTCGAATCAGAGATCACTCGACGCATAGACCATGCTCTCGTGGTAGGAGAGCAGGCTCCCAGACTGCCGCACACGTCAAACATTGCCTTCCGAGGCGGCGATCGTCAGGCATTGCTAATGGCCTTAGATGTCACCGGCGTTTGTTGTAGCACGGGTTCGGCCTGTGCTTCCGGTTCCAGCGAGCCTTCACCGACGCTGGTCGCTATGAATTTACCGCAAGATGTGATTGAAGGGGCTTTGAGATTTAGCCTGGGTATATTCAACTCTGAGGCTGAAATTGAAGAGGCTATCGAGCGTATTTGTGCTGTTGCAGACGTTCTCTAAGGTCTGTTTATTTTGGTGGTTTTCAAGCGTCATCCCTGCTCGTATTCTCTGGCGAAAAACCCTATAATAGGGGAGTTGTAAAAAGAGGTGTTCTACACCCTAATTACAGTTCTTGTCTTCACCCTTAATGAGCTTTATTAGCCTTTTTTTAAGGGTAAAAAAACTTTTTCGCAAACGGAATCATTCGTGGCCAACGGCATTTTCGCCATCCCGATTAAGCCTCTCGAGCCTACTGCCACTGAGCAGTTAGAGCTGTTTGAGGATATCTCGGCCACCCAGCCAGAGAATGACCTTCAGCAATTCATTTTTGGCAGAGAGAATGCGGCTGTCCGGCAGGCTCTTGAGTGTGTCTTAGCGCAACAAACAATTGCCAGCCCTTTAGTGCTTTATGGCGAGTCAGGGACAGGAAAATCCGTACTCAGTCACACGCTCATTGCTCAGTGGTTCCAGCGGTATCCCGACCAAAAAGCGATGCATACCACCGGTGCTGATTTTGCTCGAATGCACGCCCGGGCAGTTTATGCTCACACGCTGAACGAGTTTCGTCAGAGGTTCCTTGGAGTTGGATTGCTGGTGATCGATGATTTACAAATCTTGAAGACACGTTCCTCCGCTCAGCAGATGATGTGCAATATCATCGATCATTATCATGCAAATGACCGAATGCTCGTAGTTTGTTTGCCTGAACTACCAACGCACATCACTGATTTTGATGATCGATTAACAAGCCGGTTGATGGGCGGGCTGCAGATCGGGCTTCAGCCTCCGGGAAAATTAGCACGATCGGTGATTGTTGAACAGCTTGCTGACCAGCATGGTGTTGAGCTGGATGAGGAAACAAAAGCATCGCTGGTTAAAGCAGGCGATCGGGTCGTCTCTAAAGTGGAAACCGTCCCGCAAATACGCCAGGCCATGATTCGTCTAAGAAGCGAAGCTGATCTACAAGCTGATTCGCTCGCCGGCACTGACCTTCAGGCCTTGCTAGATCGTCAGCAGCAAGTCAAACACCCCGACATTAAGTCTATCGCCACCGCAGTTAGCAAACACCTAAACATTCGACTGAATGACATGAAGAGCTCCGGCAGGCGACGATATGTTGTGAGGGCTCGAGGTATTGCTATTTATCTCTGCCGATTGTTTACCACGTCGAGCTTTGGTGATATTGGCCGCTACTTTGGTAAGCGTGATCACAGCACTGTGATGCATGCCAGTAAAAAAATCGCTGCTGCCCTGGAGTCTGATGCCTCCATCCGACTGGCCGTTGAGGAAATCTCGGCCAAACTAGCTCAACGATACAATTTAGAAAAACAAAATTAATTGAACATTGATATTCAAAAGGAGCTTTGTGGAAAACTCGTCTATTCAACCTCTATCGACGTCCATCGTTAAACGCCAAATACAGCAACCCTGCCAACCTTTGACATTACCAACCTTTCATGGACATTTACCGACGTTGAATAAACATTTCACTGACCGGTTTTACACTACCAATGACCAGCTTCAACTATCGGAAATTCCAGCGTTAAGCAGTTCCAAATGGACCTCCACTGACCATCCACGAAGCCTCCTTTTTAATACAACTGTATTTAAAAAAATAATATATAACTCCCTCTCTGAATAACCACGAAGGATCGGACATGAAATTCACCTTTGACCGCGAAAAGATGCTGGCCGCTTTTCAACCTGCAGCTTCGGTTGCTCCCTCGAGGAGTCCGAAGCCGATTTTGCAGTGCGTCAAATTAATCGGAACGGAAACCGGAGCAACCCTAATGGCAACCGACACCGAAGTAGGAATCCGGGTAGCCGTCGATGGGATTACGATTGAGAGTCCGGGAAATATTGTGCTGCCGGTGGATTTGTTTGGAAATATACTTCGCGAAAGTAGCGATGAACAATTAACCGTGGTTGCGGAAAATTCGCAGATCAAAGTCACAGGGGGTTCAAGTAAGCATGAATTGCCGACTCAGAATGCCGACGAGTTCCCGGACGTCCAGGAAGTCGAAGGAGCGGACAGTATTCAGGTGCCCGCCG
>DEAW01000023.1:0-14657 GCA_002348315.1 Planctomycetaceae bacterium UBA2972
ACAGAATTAATACATAGCATTCACTGGATTATTCAATGACTTCGGTTACTCCACGTAAAAAAATATTCCGTACAGTACTCATCCTTCTACTTATCGGTGTGACGCTCCCGCTGCTCACCGGAGCTGATATTGGTGAACCTAGTACTAAGAATCGCCAGATTGCGTTGATGGTTCGAGGGATTGTCTCCTCGCAACACCTAACGCGGCATGAATTGGATGATGAAATTTCAGAGCGTGCGTTCAACACATTCATTGATCGACTCGATCCCATGAAATTGTATTTCCTGCAGGAGGATATCGATGCATTCCAGACCGAGAAAACGGAAATCGACGACATGCTTAAAAGTGGTGATCTCCAGTTTGCTCATGATGTCTTCCTTAAATACATGAGTCGTATGGAAGAAAGCATTGCTGTTGTCCACGGTTTGATCGATGCAGAGCATGACTACGGAGTCGAAGAATACATCAGTACTGACTGGGACAATCTTGCATTTGCCAAGAGTCGGGAGGATCTCACTGACCGCTGGCGAAAACGTATTAAGTACAATTTCCTTGTTCTCAAAGGAGATAAGACTGAAGGCGAAGCTGCCCGGGAACGACTGCATCGTCGGTACAACAGTCAACTCAAACAGATGCAGCAAACTCAAAGTGATGAGCTCTTAGAAATCTTTTTGACCGCAGTCACCACCAGTTACGACCCTCACACCACATATATGTCTCCTACTACTTCTGAGAACTTTGAAATCCAGATGCGATTGAATCTGGATGGAATCGGAGCCCAGCTAACGCTCGAAGATGGCTACACCAAAATCACTCGGATCATTCCTGGCGGAGCGGCTGATAAACAGGGCGAACTGAAACCCGGTGACCGCATTGTCAGTGTCGGTCAGGATGAGGAAGGCGAATTACAGGACGTAATTGACATGAAACTCAATAACGTCGTTGCACTGATTCGCGGTAAGCCAGGGACGACTGTCCGCCTTGGTATCATCCCTGAGAAGAGTCAGGAAACTAAGATACTGGCGATCAAGCGAGCCAAGATCGAGTTAACCGATAGCGAAGCGCGGGGCGAAATCATTGAACATACGTTACCGGGATCCAAAAAGACCTTACGAATCGGCGTGATCAATCTGCCTTCTTTCTATATGGATATGGATGCAGCCCGAAAAGGTGTCAAAGACTATCGAAGTACGACTCGTGACTGCCGACGGATTATCGAAGAATTCAACGACGAAGGAATCGATGGCATGATCATGGATCTCTCCACCAATGGTGGTGGTAGCCTGACCGAAGCGATCGACCTCACCGGACTTTTTATCGATTTAGGTACGGTAGTCCAGGTGAAGGATCCATCCGGGCGAGTACAACAATATGATGACCGTACGAAAGGTACGAGCTACGATGGTCCGCTGGTTGTGTTGTGCAGTAAATTCAGTGCCAGTGCCAGTGAAATCTTTGCCGGAGCGATCGTAGATCATGGTCGTGGTATCGTTGTTGGTGACAGCACCACGCACGGTAAGGGAACGGTACAAAACTTCCTTGAATTGGGAGCTCGTTTCTTTAATATCAATAACCCGCCCAATCTGGGAGCTCTCAAAATTACGATGCAGCAATTCTATCGCCCGGGCGGAGATAGCACGCAGCAGCGAGGAGTTTACTCGGACATCATTTTGCCTTCCATCACGGATCACATGAAAGTCTCTGAATCTGATTTAGACTATCCCGTACCGTTTGATAAAGTGGAAGACGAAGTTGACGAAAAACTCGGATTGCGCGACGCAGATCTGATTGGCAAGCTGAAAGCGGCCTCCGCCAAACGTGTTGAAGCCTCAAAGGATTTCCAGAAGTTGCTCGGACAGATCGAAGAGTACAAGAAGCAACAGGAAGAAAAACGAGTTTCACTGGAAGAGAAAGTCTTCTTTGCGAAAAAGGAAGAAAATTCAGCCCAGGAAGAAGCTCAGGAAAATCTGGCGAAACGTGTCAATGGAGAAGCGGATGTCTTCCCGGACACGTTCTACAACAAAGAAGTACTTACCATCACAGGCGAGTATATCCATACACAGGCAAACTAAGGTCAGACTCAGTGCCTGACAATGTTCAGGTTAGTGGGAACTGCATCCCGTCAAAAGCAAGTTCCATCGATTCGGGTAAGCCTGCATTGGTATGGGCGTGATCCAGATCATGGGAAATGTGAGTAAATAGAGTCCGTTTTGCGCCGATCTTCTGCGCCATGGCGATCGCTTCATCCAGTGCAAAATGAGTTGCATGAGGTTTAAGTCGCAACGCATCCAGGATCAGGACGTCCAGCCCTTCCAGCAATGGCAAACTGGATTCCGGGATTTCATTCGTATCCGTGCAATAAGCTACGTTGCCGATGCGAAATCCGAGTACTTGAAAGCGAGGGCCATGTTGCAGGCGGATGGGAATCACCCGGGTGCCCAGCACATCAAATGGTTCGGTCGAGATTTCATTCATCTGGAGTTGTGGTATGGCACCACGATGAGTCTGTTCACGACTGGTAAACGCATAGTCAAACGATTGTCGTAACCGTTGTTCCACTCGGGGCTCACAGTAAATTGGCACGCTGTGTCCAAGATAGAATTGGAACAATCGCAAATCGTCCATACCGAAAATATGGTCGGCATGCTCATGGGTATAGAGTACGGAATGAATTAATCCGATACCTTCGCGCAGCAATTGGTGTCTTAAATCCGGCCCGGTATCGATCAGCAGATTTCCCTGTTCAAGTCCCAGCACGACGGAACATCTCGTTCGATTATTTCTAGGATCGGTACTTGTACAGACATCGCATCCACAACCAATCGAAGGCACACCGACACTCGTCCCTGTCCCCAGCAGGATTAGCTTTCCTTGAATGTCTTTAGAAACGACTGGTTTGGCCAATGCGAATGCCTCGCTGAAATCACGTTACGGTATTTAATGGAACAATCATTATAGAAAATCTGGCAAAACCATATGTGATTCGTGAAAGATGGTTGGTGCGACCATAATCTCTAATTGGAAAACCCGGCCGTTACTGCATTCGATTGACTGGCAAGTTCATTTCCGCCGATCGTTGGCAGTGATATGATGATGTGAATAACCACCGTTGACCGTATATTCATATAGGGATAAGCTACCAACGGAACTAGATAAGCATAAGATATAGATAAGCATTTATGCTTGATAACAATCCACTGGTAAACGATGTGGATTCCTGAAAAGAAAACAAACACAAGATTCGCTACGAAATTGGTTCGGCCTGCTCTGTTCACCTGGCAGAAGGGCACCATTTGTCGTGATGAGTCGGAGCAACAATGGATATATTCGTACGAATCTGGGAGCTTCTCTCAGCCTTCTTCCTGGGACTAGTCAATTCATTTGACTCTATTGTCACTTCTGCTTTTGGTTCATCCAACAAGCGACAGGTCGACAAATATCTGGGAATTGTAGAAGAAATAAACGCTTTAGAGCAGCAATATCAGGTCATGTCTGATGAAGATCTTGGCCGCCAAACGGACTTGTTTCGCGAGCGGCTCAAAGCGGGGCAAAGTTTCGACGACATCCGTAATGAGGCTTTTGCCGTTGTACGTGAAGCGGGCCGCCGCTGGCTTGGGATGCGACACTACGACGTTCAGCTTATTGGCGGCATGGTGTTGCACGAAGGCAAGATCGCCGAAATGGTGACGGGAGAAGGTAAGACCCTTGTGGCAACGTTACCTGCCTATCTCAATGCTTTGAGTGGTGACGGAGTCCATGTGATTACGGTCAACGATTACCTTGCTCGCCGTGACATGGAGTGGATGGCTCCTCTTTATCTCGGTCTCAATCTCACCGTCGGCTGTATTCAAAGTGACATGAAGGCCAGTGCTCGTCAGGAAGCCTACGCGTGTAATATCACCTACGGAACGAATAATGAATTTGGCTTTGATTATCTGCGGGATAACATGCGTCCGGCCGCCAGTGGTGACGACCGTTTCCCCAAGCATCAGCAACAGTGTCAGGGAAAACTTACGTTCGCCATCATCGACGAAGTCGACAATATTCTTATCGACGAAGCCCGAACTCCGTTAATCATTTCGGGGCCGGCACATGACAACCTGAAGAAATATGGTGAGACCGAGAAACTCGCCAAGCAGCTCAAAAAAGACACGCACTTTGTTGTCAATGAAAAAGACCACAGCGTCAATTTGACCGATGAAGGTATTCGTGCGGCTGAGAAACTCGCCGGCGTCGAAAGTTTTTATACCGCGGGCAATATGGAGTGGCCTCACCTGATCGATAACGCACTCAAGGCTCATTACCTTTACAAAAAGGATGTGAACTACGTGGTGCGTGAAGGTCGGATTATCATTGTCGACCAATTTACCGGCCGACTGATGGATGGACGACAATGGTCCGACGGATTACATCAGGCCGTGGAGGCCAAAGAAGGCGTCAAGATTAAAGAAGAGACGCAGACGCTGGCCACTATTACGCTGCAAAACTACTTCAAACTCTATTCCAAGATTTCCGGAATGACCGGTACGGCGTTAACCGAAGCCAAAGAATTCTGGGACATCTACAAGATGAATGTTGTAGCGATTCCCACCAATCGGGTTTTGAAACGTAAAGAATTCACCGACGTCATCTATCTGGAAGAGAAGCACAAGTTCCGGGCAGTAGCCGATGAAGTCGAAGCTCTAAACAAATACGATACGATTGAGTACTACAACGGCGATCAAATTATTGGCACGATTGAGTCAGAAAATGACGCCAGCGTAGTGTTACTTCCCGCCGATAGCAGGAAACGGGAAACCATTGACCGCAATGACATTGCAAGCATAGATCGAGCCGGTCGTCCTGTTCTGATTGGTACGGTCTCGATCGAAAAGAGTGAAGCAATTTCTGATTTCCTGAAGCAACGAGGCGTTCAACACGAAATTCTCAATGCCAAGAATCACGGGCGTGAAGCCGAGATTATCGCGCAGGCCGGTCGCCGTGGAGCCGTCACGATTGCTACCAATATGGCCGGACGTGGTACCGATATCGTGCTCGGTGGAAACCCTGACACGCTGGCCTGGTCGCGTCTACAAAATGACTATCCAACCCGACTCGAGGTGCCGCAGGATACCTGGGACGATCTGGTACGTGAAATCGATGACGAGTACCAAATGGCGGCAGAGGGAGAAGAACTGAAAGAGCTTGGCGGATTGCATGTCATCGGCACGGAACGACACGATGCGCGCCGCATCGACCTACAGCTTCGCGGACGCTGTGGCCGTCAGGGGGACCCGGGAAGTAGCCGATTCTTCTTATCTCTGGATGATGACCTGATGAGAATCTTCGGTGGCGGTAACTTAAAGTCGATGCTAGCCAAAGTCGGTATGAAGCCAGAGGATAGCATCCAGAACTCGATGGTCACCCGGCGAATCGCCGCAGCTCAGAAAAAGGTGGAAGAACGAAACTTCGAAATTCGAAAGAATCTGTTGGAATACGATGAGGTGATGGATACTCAGCGTAAGCGACTTTACGAATACCGACAGGAGATCCTGGACGGCGAAAACGTCTCCACCAAGGTAACCGATTGTCTCGAAGAACAGATTGAACATTACGTCAACGTTTTTCTAGACCCGAATTACGGTGTCGATTCGTTCACTGCCTGGGTCAACAGTCAGTTCAATATGCAGGAAGAGAGTCGTACGTTTAACGGAATGGACTTTAAACAGGCGGATGAAGAGTCCCGGAGACTGGCATACCGTTCGGCCATGCGTCGTATTCGTGACTCAGTCGATGAAAATCTTCCCCGAGATTTTGATGAAGCCGAATGGAACTGGCAGGCTCTGGCTAAGTTCATGAATTCCAATTGGGGAACAGCCTTACGGCCTCGTGACTTACAGGCCATTGATCTCGATGACATCGAAGATGACCTGGCAGAATTAGCCTACGCGCATATTGATAAAGTCGACCTGTCCGACGGCGCTATCTTTCTGGATGAACGTTTCGGCCGCAGTTCCTTAGCGACCTGGATTAGAAATAAATTTGGTTTTGAACTCGACGAAGGTGAGCTGAAAGACCAAACCAATGAAGAGCTTTTGCATTCCATTCATGACCGTTCCATCGATATGTACCAGCATCGTGAAGCTGAGTATCCGGTGATGGCGGGGATCTATCGTTATGGAGGCGGAGCCGACAAACAGTTAGACAGGGAAGCACTGATCACGTGGGCTTCTCAGCGATTTGATGCCGAGATTTCGATTGACAGCGTTCGCAATATGCAGCGAGCCGAATTGCAGGAGACACTGGTTGACCTGAGTTTGGCCAGCCAAAAACGCTCGGAAACTCACCGTGCCTGGGCCAAAGAAAAGTCCGCGGATTTGTTTGAGGGCCAAACTGAAAATACTCGGTTGAACCGCATTGCCAATGAAGGTGAAATTGCAGCGATTTCATTATGGCTGCGAGACAATGTTGATTGTGAGGTTTCTGTCGAGGATCTCGGCGATCTTAACCGACAGGAATTATCCCGTCGTTTATCCTCAGCTGTCGAAGATAAACATCATGCTGAAATGCGACGCATGGAACGTGCGTTGTTGTTGCAGATTGTGGATTCGGCCTGGAAAGAACATCTACTAACGATGGATCGTCTGCGTAGTTCCGTCGGACTCAGCGGTTATGCTCAGAAAGACCCCAAGGTCGAGTATAAACGTGAAGGGATGAAACTTTACGATAGCATGTGGTTTTCGATCGGGGAGCAGGTCACCGACCTGATCTTCCGAATGGAACAGTTAAACGAACAATTCGTGGGATCCACCTGGGTGGAAACTTCAGCCACACATGCAGATGCCCAATCCTCCAACGATGCCATTCGCATGAACGAAAGTGGAGACGATCCTTCGCAACCTCGCAGTGCCAAACCCAAAACTGTTCGTAACTCGATGCCGAAAGTGGGCCGTAATGATCCCTGCCCCTGTGGAAGTGGTAAGAAGTACAAACGCTGTTGTTACGGTAAATAGAACCACGGACGCTGCTGGGTAAAGGAACGGACTGCTCATGCCCTATCTGCGAAACCTGGCCTATCTGGTACTGCTGATTCTGCTGCTGCCCTGGTTACTCATCAGCGTTATCACCAAAGGTAAATACCGCCAGGGATTTGGAGCTAAATTCCTGGGATTGGTTCCGCGGTTGCCAGCTACCGGCGTAGATTCATCTCAAAGAAGAATTTGGCTACACGCCGTCAGTGTGGGGGAAGTCAACCTTCTGCAACCGGTACTTCAGGAATTGGAACAACGCTATCCGGATTGGGAGTGTGTCATTAGCACCACAACACGCACCGGCTTTGATCTGGCAAGACAAAAATATTCTTCCCGCACGGTGTTTTATTGTCCGCTGGACTTTAGTTGGGCTGTTAAAACTGCTCTAAAACGTATCCAACCGGATTTGTTTATCCTTATTGAATTGGAATTGTGGCCGAATCTTATCCACTACACTGCGAAGAAATGTCCGGTGAAAATTATCAACGGACGGCTGAGCGAAAACAGCTCCAGGGGCTACAAGAAACTCGGGTTTCTGATCCGTCCTACGCTGCGCAAGCTCTCCCACATCGCCGTTCAAAACGAGCAATACGCTCAACGCTTTCTGGAAATCGGTGCGACTGCCGAGCAAGTCACAGTGACCGGAAGCATCAAATTTGATGGTGCGGAAAGCAACCGAGCCAATGAGAAAACGCTTGCCTTAAAACAACTCGCCGGTATTCAGGACGATGACGTCGTGTTACTAGCCGGCTCGACCCAGGTCGAAGAAGAACGGCTGTGTCTGCGATTCTTCAATCAACATCAGAGTACCTACCCCAATCTCAAGCTGATTCTGGTACCACGTCATCCGGAACGTTTTGATGACGTTGCGGACATGTGCAAGAATGCCGGATTCGAGTTCATACGACGGTCCGCTATGGATCAACCTGTGCCGTCGGATATCCGCGTGCTGTTAATTGACGTTATTGGCGAATTAGGAGCCTGGTGGGGGCTGACCGATATTGCATTGGTCGGTGGAAGTATGGGGAGTCGGGGAGGTCAAAATATGATTGAACCGGCTGCCTATGGAGCTGCAGTCTGCTTCGGGCCCAACACCTGGAATTTCAAGGACATTGTGGAATTACTGCTACATCATCAGGCAGCCAAAGTCATCCATTCGACCGAACAGTTTGAAGAATTCATCGATTGGTGTATCCATACATCTGAGCAGGCTCAATCCATGGGCAAGGCAGCAGCCGAATTGGTTGCGTTACAACAAGGCGCTACGCGGCGCACCGTCGATATCCTGAGTTTCCTGTAATAAACACACATTGAGTGAAGTGCGTGTGGTTGTCGATAGGTGAAGTCTGGCTCTATAATTAACGGTTAAACTACCGTTGAAATTAACATTGGACGAGAGGAATCACTCCCGTGACATCAGGAAAATACTTGTTCACCAGCGAATCTGTAAGCATGGGTCACCCGGATAAACTGGCTGATCAGATCTCAGATGGAGTGCTCGATGCTTTATTCGAACAGGATCCTTATAGTCGTGTTGCCTGTGAAACGATGGTAACCACCGGGATGGCCATCATCGCCGGCGAAATCACGACGAAGGCACAGATCGATTATCCGGAAGTGGTGCGAGGCGTCATTCGCGATGTTGGTTACACCGATGATGAAATGGGGATTTGTGCTGATACCTGTGCCGTCCTGACTTCCATCGACCGCCAAAGCCCGGATATCGCTCAGGGCGTCGATGAAAATAGTGATCGAGGTAAGGAAATCGGAGCTGGTGACCAGGGCTTGATGTTTGGCTTTGCCTGCCGGGACACCGAAGAGGAATTAATGCCACTACCGATCGCACTTTCCCACCGCATCCTTGACCGGCTCAATGAAGCTCGATTCGGAGAGGAAGTCTCCTGGCTACGGCCTGACAGTAAGAGTCAAGTCACGGTTGAATATGATGGTCTTAAACCAGTTCGTATTGATACTGTCGTTGTCAGTACACAGCACAGCCCGGAAGTATCCAACGAAGACATTCAGCAGTTCATCGTCAACGAAATCGTCAACCCACTTATGCCTCAGGATTTAGTGCAGGGAGATGTTACCTATCACGTAAACCCAACCGGTCGATTTGTTACCGGTGGACCCCATGGCGACTGTGGCTTAACGGGGCGCAAAATCATTGTCGATACCTACGGAGGATGGGGACGCCATGGAGGCGGGGCTTTCAGTGGCAAGGATCCAACCAAAGTCGATCGTAGTGCCGCTTACATGTCACGCTATGTCGCGAAAAACATTGTTGCTGCCGGACTGGCCGAACGCTGTGAAATCCAATTGGCTTATGCAATCGGAGTCACCGACCCGGTCAGTGTCCATGTAGATACACAAGGGACCGGACAAGTCGATGATGCTCGGATTTGCGAAATCGTTAGAGACTTCTTCCCACTCTCACCAGGTGGGATCATCGACTATCTGGATTTGCGCAAGCCAATTTACCGCAAAACAGCTGCCGGCGGGCACTTTGGACGAAGCGAGTTTAGCTGGGAAAATACCGACCGTGCTGAGGAACTGAAAGCACAATTCTAAGCCATCAACGAATTGTTGCTTTCTTTCTTTACAGCTTCGACTGTTCTCCTGTACTCTTACCGCTAATTCGTCACTTCCAATTAGTGGTTAGACAATGACTTCGGTTACTCGGAAACTAAACAGGGCACCTCATCAGTCTGCGGCTGATTTGCTGCGCAACTGGGCATTAGTCATTCCCTGCTTGTTTACCAGCTTCGCTGCATTTTTTTTACTCGCTCGCAGTAACCTGGTTTCGGTCAGACTGAGTCCCTTTCAAACACTCGCGTTGGGATTCGGAGCATTGATCGTGACTGGAGGCTTACGTTGGTGTTGTGGTTTCCCAAAATCCCCCAATCGCTCACAACTGGCAAAATGGAGCTGGTATTTACAATCTTTAACCGTACTCCAGTTGACGCTATTAATCTCCCTTAGCTCAACCGATACACAGGCCGTTTCGCTGCTTGGGGTGTTTACTGTGGCAAGTGAGACACTCTGGTGGGTCAGTAACTGCAGATTCAATCCGGTCATGATCAGAACGCACAACTCGTCCGACGCTACGTATCCTATTGAATTGGAGTTGGAAGCAAGGCTACTGCAATCACTCGAAACTAATTCCAACTCCCTGAATTCCGTTGCTCTGACTACCGAGTGGTCCGAAAGTGAGTTGCCTGAAGAGGCAAGTCAATCGTGGGTGCGATTTAGTGACACGCAAGGGGAATCAATCATGGCGACGCAACGAGTGCTGTTTGAATCCGGACAACGTCATCAAACTCTCCATCTGTCCTTTATCCCGGGATTACCTTCGATTCCTATTGTGGACGCAACGGCGTTAGCAGGTCCGGACGTGACGATACTCGTCGGAGAAACTCAGGATTTTGGAATCCGCCTCGATTTGAAACTTTCTGAGACCTATGATGAAGCGGTCGACGTACTGATTCAGGTGGAGATATTTGCCGAAGCAAAACAGGCCGCCTAAACTTGCTTAGAGCTCCCTTTTTGTTCGATTGGATGTGACAACCATGGCACGCTGGCCACGCAAAATCTGGACCTCAATTTTTACTTACGGACTGATCTTCGTGTTATTCCCGGCGTTGGCCTATGTTGCCTATCTCTGGGTTCGCGGAGAGTTCTAGGTTTATGGAGTAATGGGGTTTTGGAGTAATAGAGAGAGTAAAACACACCATCACTATGTCTGAACTTTCGCCAAAGCTTATCGATCGGATTCATGGACTGGTTCATGAATATGGACAGCAACATGTTCTGGAATTCTGGGACAGGCTGACCGAGCAGCAGCAGGTTGCGTTAACGTCCCAATTAGCTCAAATTGACTTTCCCCTGGTTCAATCACTGTTTGAACAACACCGTCAGGCCAAGGATTCGGTAGGCTCCGGCCGTGACCTCTCCACCTTAGCTCCGCCGAAATCGATTCGCCTGAATGACAACAACGTCCTCAGCTACAAACAGGCATATGCAACCGGTGAGGAGCTATTGCAAGCTGGTCGGGTCGGCGTGGTTATTGTTGCCGGCGGGCAGGGAAGCCGGCTTGGGTTTAATCACCCCAAAGGACTCTTTCCAATCGGGCCGCTTTCGGAACGAACTCTGTTCGAATTTATACTCGACAAACTTGCGGGGTATGAGAATAAATACCAAACTCGAATCCCACTTTTTATCATGACCAGCCCAACGGTCCATGCAGAAACGGTTGCCTATTTCCAATCCAGAAACTTCTTCGGCAGGTCGGACCGCATTGAGTTTTTCTGTCAGAACACGATGCCGGCTGTGGATGCGAGTGACGGTAAGCTATTGCTGAAGTCCACTTACGAGATATTCAGCAGTCCGAACGGCCACGGTGGCATGCTGGAAGCGATGCAACAACAGGAAATACTCGCACGCTGCGCAGAGCAGGAAATCGACACACTGTTTTACGGTCAAGTCGACAACCCACTGTCTCCGACCTGCTCGCCTGCATTGTTGGGTTATCATGCAGCGTCTGATGCGGAAGTCACGTTACAAACAATCGCCAAACAATCGGCAGACGATCGGACCGGAAATATCGTGTCCTTAAATGATCGGACTCAGATTATTGAATACAGTGAAATGCCCGACGAATTTGCTCGACAGCTCGACGATCAAAACCAACTCAAGTACTGGGCGGCCAATATTGCCGTTCATGTATTTCAAACAGGTTTTCTTCAAACCGTCGCCACCACGGGCGGGTTACCCTATCACTTCGCCAGGAAGCGTGTTAACCACATCAATCAGGATGGAGCATTGGTTACACCAGACGCACCCAATGCGATTAAATTCGAGCGATTCATTTTTGACTTGTTACCGTTAGCTGAATCAACGGTGACTGTGGAAGCTGAACGTCAATTCGTTTTTGCTCCCGTCAAAAATTCTGACTCGGCTGGATTTAGCAGTCCCCAAACCAGTCGGGAAGGGATCGGCAGTTTACATCGCCATTGGTTACAGACAGCAGGGTGTTCGGTAAACGCGGAGACTGTTGTGGAAATCCATCCAGCGTATGCGGTTGATTTACCACACTTGTTACAACGCAAGGACATCCCCTTAGCGATCACTCAAGACACCTATTTGTGTGAACCGGAGAACTGATGTTACATGCAGTGATTATGGCCGGCGGTGCAGGCACTCGTTTTTGGCCCTTAAGTCGAATCGTCCTGCCCAAACAGTTGTTGAATTTTGGTAGTGAACATAGTTTGCTACAACAAGCTGTTGCAAGGCTCGCTCCTGTTGTGGCAACTTCCAATATTTCGGTAATTACCAATCAGGCTTTAGTGGCGGCCATAACGGCTCAATTACCGACTCTCAATCCAACAGCAATCATTGGTGAACCTGCAAAACGTGATACCGCTCCCTGCATTGGACTGGCTGCTGCCTTGATTGCGGCCGAGGATCCCTCTGCCATCATGCTTGTCATGCCGAGTGACCACATTATCGAGCCCGTGCAGGAATTTCAGACGGCATTACAACAGGCCGTAGATATTGTCGAGGAGGATTGCTCACGATTAGTTACCTTTGGCATTCATCCCGACCGACCAGCTGACACTTATGGATATATCCAACGCGGTGATGTTCTTCAGAATGGTGTTTATCAGGTAGAAGAGTTTAAAGAGAAACCGACTCGGGAAACGGCAACACAATACCTGCAGCAGGGAGAGTATTACTGGAATGCCGGGATCTTTGTCTGGAAAGCGAGTACGATTCTGGCTGCCTTGCAGCAAAGCCAGCCCGAAATGATGTCACGGATTGAGAAGATCGTAGCACGAAGAGAGGATACGGATTTCCAACAGGTATTCGAAACGGAATTCTCAGCGATCGACGGTATCTCAATCGATTACGCTGTGTTGGAAAATTATGACAATGTGGTTGTGGTGGAAGCACCTTTCCAATGGGATGATATCGGCAGCTGGCAAGCGCTGGCGCGCCTCTTTCCGGCTGACGAGAATAATAACACCGTGTTGGGTAAGCACCTGGGAATTGAAACCAGTGGTTCTATCATTCAGTCAACGGATCATCATCTGGTCGCCACCGTCGGCGTCAGGAACTTGATTATCATTCACACAGAGGATGCTACACTCGTTGCGAACAAACAGGATGAAGAGTCCGTAAGGCAATTAGTTCGTCTGTTAGAATCCAGTAACGAATCATCTCATTTGTAGGAACGTACCGTCATGAAGATCCGAAGACGCTCATCTCTGGCGACTCTGGCATTGGCCTTGCTATGCCCTAACCTATTGCGGGCTGACGACGACGCGCCTCTGAATATCAACCTGCAATTCAAGACGCTGGGAGGCAAGCAATTCTGGACAGACATTCGTGTTCAGGGAGGTTGGCGAATTCAGCAAAATCATTATACGAATCATTGCCGCATTCTGGACGAACGCAATGTACGTCAGTCCTGGGGGTCATTGAATCAATGCCGCCAACGATTCAATCGTTGGGTTGAAGACGGAACCATTCGGCCCTATCGCCGGAAAATCATCATCCTGTTACATGGTGTCATTCGCACACGAAATTCTCTCGCACCGCTGGCAGACTACCTCAGTGACCGACAGGTGGCTGAAGTGATTAGTTGGAGTTACGCCAGCACACGTCAAACCATCAGTCAGCATGCTGATAAGTTTGCTGAATTGCTTTCGCACTTTCCTAAAGAGGCCGAAATCTATCTGGTCGGTCATAGCATGGGCAATGTTGTTGTTCGACATTTTCTCAAGAATCAAAAAGATGACCGCATCAAGCGTATGGTGATGCTGGCTCCTCCGAACCAGGGATCCGCATTAGGACGAGCTGTCGACGATAATGTTTTGTTCGAGTCCATTTGGGGTGTTTCCGGACAGGAATTGGCAAGCGGATTCAAAGAACTCGAATCCCGGCTGGAGACTCCGAAATTTGAATTTGGAATCATTGCTGGCGAATTAAAACATAATTTCGTCCGAAATCCACTATTGGACGGACCGGGAGATTTGGTGGTTTCGGTGGAAGAGACCAAGCTTGCCGGAGCACGGGATTTCCGTAAGGTCGATAGCACACACACCCGCATCATGAATCAACGCCAAACGTTACAATACGTGCACAGTTTCCTGAAGTATGGTTATTTCGAATCCGAAACCACTCGTAAACCCCTTCGATAATTTCAGACAGCAGTGACAAGTGAATTCCCTCAATCCGGTCGTCTAGCAGGTATCGATTTCGGTACTGTTCGCATCGGTATCGCCATCTGTGACGCCGGCCAGTCCTTTGCCAGTCCTGTGGAGAACTATCAACGACGAGATCCGGGTGCGGATGCCAGACGGTTTTGCCAGCTCGTTGCTGAAGAAGAAATCGCAGGGTTTGTCGTTGGATTACCAATCAGTACCGATGGCAATGAGACAGCCAAAAGCCGGGAAGCCCGGGAGTTTGGTGGCTGGTTAAATGAAGTCACCGACCGCCCGATTACTTTTCATGACGAGAGATTTACCACCTCACTGGCTCATGAACTAATGATCGCCGGGAATATCAAGGCAAGTAAACGGAAGAAGCGCCTCGACATGATCGCCGCACAACAAATGCTGCAGGCCTATTTAGAGCGTTAACGTT
>DEAW01000023.1:14974-22944 GCA_002348315.1 Planctomycetaceae bacterium UBA2972
TTAGAGCGTTAACGTTGTGCGATGCGGGACAATGAGATCGTCTGGTTATTGGTCGGTCTCATCAGATTCGTCTGTTGATGACTGTTCGGTTGCCGCATCTGCATCACGTACTTTCATTTCTTCAATCAGCTCAACAATCACCGACGCCGGTAAGGCATAAGATGCCACTCGGGTCGCCCGCGCAATATTAATTCCGATCGCCTGCCCTTTGATGTTCAGGACAGGACCACCACACTGTTCGGGGCGTAAAATCGTATCGTGTTGTAAAACGGATTGAAAACCACTGCGGCGAGTACTCAGCGGGCCACCGAGGTTTTGCTGTTCGACAGCCCGGCTCCCGGCAATATCTTCTTCACGCCCCAGAACTGCATCAATCGCAATTTCTTCTTCACCACGACGCACATGCAATGTAATCTTTTCGCCAGGCAGATGACTTCGAACCGTATCGATAAGATGAGCACGATCCATGATTTCAATCTCGTTGACCTTCAGAATAATATCGCCACGCTGCATTTTGGCTCGTGCGGCCGCAGTTCCCGGGAAAACCTGTTCAACACGAACTCCATCAGGAGTTTCCCCCAGGAAAACTCCAAGCAGACCGCCCCGAATAGAACGGGGATGAGCGCTAACCACGCCGATCGCCATAGGTTGCTCACTGATGGAAGGAGAAATCAACCAGCTCCCGAGCGGTTGCGGATCCGTGTTCCATTTGATTGACTTTAGTTTTTTGGCGTCCACTTTGAGCATCAGTAAATCGTACTTCGGGCGATGAGAAACAAAGACACCCTCGTATTGATTACCACGGCCATCCTCACATGTCAGTGGAAACTCCATTTCTTCACTAAGGATTTCACTGGCCTTGGTCAAAATATATCCATCGTTACTAACAATCACACCGAGTGCGAGCTGTCGTTTTCCATCTGAAATTTTGACGGTGGATGGCCCTGCTTTGGATACGACCGGAGTAAATGCGTTGACGACCTCGTCATGATTCCGTTGATAGATTGTGGCTGGCTTGAATGTCGCTATATAGCTAAGCCAACTGTTATAGTCGGTTCTGACTGGCTGTTCGTTAAAGCGACTTTCCTCTTCTGGAGCTTGTGGAATTCGGCCACTTGCCTGGCCAATCGTCAGCTCGACGTCCATTTCTTTCTTGTCACGGATCAGTTTAACCGACACTTTTTCACCCGGGCGATGAATGCCAACAACATTGACCAGGGAATCAAAAGTAGTAATATCTTTGCCTGCAAATTGAATAATAACGTCTCCCCGCTTAATACCAGCCTTCGAGGCCGGACTACCGGGAATCACTTCTTCAATCCGGGCCTGCTCCGGATTCGCTCCACCTGAAACACCAACAAAGGGTGCACCGGGCATCTGACCCCATTCTTCCTCCTTAGTCATTCGTTCCCAACCCTCTTTGTAGGAATCGATCGGAGCATGCACATTGTGGCTTAACTCGGGACCAATGCGGCTGTGAATTCCCACTACGCGGCCATCCATAGAGAACAGTGGCCCTCCTGAATCACCGCCAATAAGCGTGCAGTCGGAGGTCAGTACATCCTTGTAGGTGTGAACAATTCGGCCAAGACGCACAACTGGATTTCGATCTTCCTGATATCCGCCCGGATGGCCCACCGCCATCACCCATTGGCCAAGTTCCACGTCTGCAGAATCTCCCATGTCGGCGTGTGGCCATTTCTCGTTTTCCCAGTCGTCAACCTGAATCTTCATCAGGCCGGCATCAAATGTTTTGTTTTGTCCCAGAGTCCGAGCGGGAACGATACGACCATCTGAGAGAAACAGCCTGGCTGTTCTTCCCGGCCTGCCCGACACATGAGCTGCTGTCAGGACATACCCGTCGCGACTAATGATGACTCCGCTTCCCTGAGCGGCTCCGACTCCAATACCAACCACGGTCTTCTGGACCATCTCGGCCAGTTCACGGACGTGTACCTGAGAGTCCTCGATTTCATCCACCGAGGAAGGGGCTTGTCCTGCAAAGAAACTCTCGAGCTTCTCTGAAACTTCAATCGAAATCGCTTGCTCATCGCCTGGTTGCGGTTGCGCCAGGACGACGTTGGAAATCGTCAGTAGGATGAATATGGTTAGGAGAGATAAAACTCGTAGGCCCAAGCTCTTGGTGGATTGGCTCATTCGTGATCACTAAATCAAAGGAGGATAGAGCTTCCTGCTCGTCAATTGACGCCAAATTCATTCAGTCGTCGGTGCATTTAATATAATTCAAAATGGTAGTATTAATAATTATTACCCCTGAATCACTGGTTTGTAGACGGGAGGTAGCACTTTTTTGGTAGTTTGCACCGGAATATCCTTCGTCAAACTTTACCGCGTTTACCCAACCTAGTATTCTTTAACTCCCAACCGAGTCGAAAAGGGATCAAAATGGCCAATCGATTAATCGTGGGGTGTGGATATCTAGGTCAGCGAGTCGCTCAACAATGGCTCGCTGAAGGCCATCAGGTTTACGGGCTGACGCGTAATGCAGCCAATGCAGAAATCCTGCGTCAATCAGGTTTGGAACCATTGATCGGTGATGTCATGGAACCTGAAAAAATAGCGCTGTTACCTGCTGTGGAGCAGGTACTTTATTCGGTTGGTTTTGACCGATCGAGTTCGTACAGTATCGAAGAAGTCTATATTCAGGGATTACAGAATCTGGTGGCCCTGCTACCACAAACCTGTCAGCGATTAATCTATATCAGTTCCACCGGTGTCTATGGGCAGGATGATGGGAGTTGGGTGACAGAGGATTCTGTCACACAGCCTATACGAGCTGGAGGTAAGGCTTGCCTGGCCGCCGAACAGCATTTATTAGATCCCGCCAATGTACCGCCGGAATGCAAGGTGACAATCCTGCGATTGGCTGGGATTTACGGCCCCGGGCGTGTTCCCCGGCTTGACCTCATAAAGCAGGGCAAGCCTTTAGCGATTCCATCGGAAGGTTGGTTAAATCTCATCCATGTTGACGATGCGGTGACTATCGTTGACAGGGTCATAAAGCAAACTCCGCAAGCATCCTGTTATTTAGTTTCGGATGGCTGTCCGGTCCTGCGAACCGATTACCTCAACGAAATTGCGTCGTTATTAAGAGCACCAGAGATTCGATTCACCGAGGTGGATGCTCAAAGCCCCGCGACTCAGCGTGCTGCCGGCACCAAGCGAATTAGTAATCAACGGCTGTGTTCGGAGTTTCCAATCGAATGGAAGTACCCCAGTTATAAGCAGGCACTTGCCGAGATTCTAAAAAACGCCTCGGCCTGAATGCTTGTACATAAATCCCTCAAGAATTAGAATCGCTGTAGGCTTTTTACAACGATTTATAGGAATCATCTATGCTGGAACGTCGTCCTGTCTTTCCAAATGTTATCGAAATCAACCATCAACTCGGTTATGTCATCGGATGTAACATCTACTTGATCTACAGTCATGATGAATGGCTGCTGATCGATATTGGGTATGAGGAAGTCGTCGAAGAGGTGGTGGATCTGATTCGCAATTTGGACTTTCCGTTTGCAAACTGCAAGACATTGATTGCAACGCACGCCGATGTGGATCATATCCAGGGCATGTCGCTGCTTAAGCAACTCTTCAAGACAACCGTTTCCGCGCATCCACTGGCCGAAGAATCGCTGCGTATTGGTGACAAACTCAAGACCTTTGCACAGATTGAGGCACAAGGGATCGATCTGGATATGCCTCCGGTCGAAGTCGACACGCTGATCAATGATGGAGATAAAATCACCATTGGTGATATGGAACTTGAAGTCTGGTTAACTCCGGGACACACCGACAGCCAACTTAGTTTTCGTATGGGTGATTTACTCTTTAGCGGAGACAACATTTACCGCGATGGATGCGTGGGTGCCATTGATGCTCACCATGGAAGCAATCTGGACGACTTCATCAAATCGTTGAGACGAATTAAGGCGAGTGACGTCAAGTGGTTACTGCCGAGTCACGGTCCCATCTTCCCCAAGGATGATGAATTGCTGGAACGAACCATCGCACGTCTGGAAAGTTATCGACATATGGCCGACTTTGGAACCTGTGCGACGGATTGGCCTTTGATGGACGAATGGGAACGCGAAATCGCGGAAGGCAAAATGCCAGGCTAGGATTAGTCACCTGAAGCTTACATCATGAGGGAATCCTAACAATGTCAGACGAGTTATTTGGTTTACTTCAGGACCTGGTTCGTACACCCAGTGTTAATCCGATGGGGCGTGATGTCTCCGGAGACATCTACTACGAAGGACAGATGACGTCCTATCTGGAAAAGTGGTTTACGGAATTGGGAGTCGAATTCCGCCGTAATACACTCGAGCCGGGACGTGACAATATCGCTGCGATCCTGCCCGGAAGCCGCTCGGTCGAGGATGGCGGTCGGTTGATTATGCTCGAAGCTCATCAGGATACAGTGCCCGTCGATGGGATGACCGTCGCACCCTTTGATCCGATCATACAGGATGGCAAAATGTATGGCCGTGGCAGTTGTGATATCAAAGGCGGCATGGCTTGTATGCTGACCGCATTTAAGCGTTTTGCGGAAACTCCACCTCCAGATCGACCGACCGTCATCATGGCCTGCACTGTCAATGAAGAATTCGGGATGTCCGGAGCAGCCAAACTTTGTGATCTTTGGCTGGAAGAACAGTGGATTGCTCAGCCGGATGCCATCATCGTGGCTGAACCCACTTTGCTCGATGTCGTGGTTGCTCATAAAGGAGTGACTCGGTTTGAATTGGAAGTAACCGGTGTCGCTTGTCATAGTTCACAACCGGAGTTGGGCAGGAATGCTATCTATCGAATGGCGCGAATCATTCAGATCCTGGAACAATACGCCAGCGAAGTGGTGGGCACGCTTAACGAGCATCCTCTGGTTACCAATCCGACAATGAATGTAGGAATGATTGAGGGCGGTATTAGTGTGAATACGGTCCCGGATCGATGCTCTATTGAAATCGGGCGACGTACGAGTCCGACCGAAATTCCGGAGGAAGCATATCAGCACATTCTGGATTATGTGAAACAACACATTGCCGACGAAGACTGGGCAGACGCAGTTATCTATCATGAGCCCACTATGTCATGTGGCGGCCTCAGTGATCAATACAATGACGAACTTGCCAGCTATGTGCAACAGGTCGTACAGTCGTCAGGCCATTCGGGCCAGCGGATCGGCGTACCCTACGGGACGGACGCTCAGGCCTTTTCCCTGCATCAGATTCCTACAGTGGTCTTTGGCCCGGGATCGATTGATCAGGCACATACCAAAGACGAGTGGATTGAACTCGAGCAACTGACGGCCGCTGCGGAATTGTACTATCAACTGCTGGCCAATTTCGGCGCATAAAAGAAGGCGACACTCTGAAGTGCGATTCAGAGTGCCGCCAAAAATCCGTCAAGCTGTTTTGCCGCGTCATAATGTGCCGTTATGTCGCAGACGTCAGACCTGTTGCCCCATAACCCCACGGACAGGTCTGATCTTCAACGGATTTAGAATACATCTAGGCGGAAATGATGTCCCCAGTGGTAGCGTCGCTGCTGAGGATAAAAGTTGTGCCAATTGGTGTTATACGCTGGCACACGCATTTCCTGAGGGTATCGATGATACAAACTGTTGCTACTACGGTAGTATTCCTGTCCCCAGTAGTTCTGTGGGTAGTACACATAGGGATAGTGATAAAACCGATCCCAGTTGTAATGGCTGTAAGCACTGCCCCAGGCTCGACCGTATGCTCGCTCCTGTGCCTGAGCTTCTGAGTTCAAACAAATCCCAAGCATTGCTGTACAAATCGCGATCAGCAAGACCTTCTTGATGCTCATTGAATATTCCTTTCATTTCCCATTCACCAAAAAACTAGTGCCCTCACCAGACTTTTTGGTTGTGTGGCGCAAGCTACCAGCGCAGCCTACCTGCCTACACTCAAATCTTCGGCAGTAACTACGACCCAAATTGAAGGAATATTCCGTAGAATCCGAAAAGGTGGACCTATTAAAAACGGCGATGTTGGTCAATAGTTACCCCAATAGAAGGGTAAATCCCCCAGAGAACCGGGGGAGAGGTAAAAAATGCCTAGCCGAAGCTATTGTGTGAAATCTAGGATTTAATCAAAATAGAAGGCTTAATGCCGTTGTTTGTCTGAGCGTTGCGGTCGACCACCGCTGGGTAAGAACGGTCTTTTTATCGGGATAACTTTGTGATTTTTTTCACAAAGTACCGATCAGGTAGTTCCAGCTGTGAGAGTAGCGAGGAGCGATCGCAACCTATTTTCAGTATGTGGAAATAAGACATTGCAAAAGCACATTATTAAAAAGGGTTTGGACTTACCGATTACGGGCCAACCCAAGCCAACGATCTATCAGGCTAGAGACGTGACGCGAGTCGCATTGATTGGCGATGATTACCTTGGTATGAAACCGACGCTGGCAGTTCAGGTCGGTGATCAGGTAAAAAAAGGCCAATTGGTCTTCGCTGATAAAAAAACAGCGGGGGTCCAATACACGGCACCTGCAGCAGGTACCGTGGTCGAAATCAACCGGGGAGCCAAACGGAAATTTGAATCTCTGGTCATTGAAGTCAACGGAGATGAAGAAATCACCTTTGACTCGATCGGGCATGAAACCGAAAAACTCGACCGTGACTACGTGGTCAGAGTTCTGGTGGAATCCGGATTATGGACGACCTTACGCACTCGTCCCTTCGACAAAGTCCCGGCGATTGATAGCATCCCTGCTTCGATCTTTGTGACGGCGATCGATACGGATCCGCTGGCTGTGAATCCCGAAATCGCAGTGGCTCAAAAGAGCGAACAGTTTCTGGCTGGCCTCAAGGCATTAACTCAATTGACGGGTCAGGTTCATGTTTGCGTCGGCCCCACCGTCGACGTTCCCGGCGAAGGGCTCGACGGAGTGATGTTTCATTCTTTCGAGGGTCCTCATCCGGCAGGCCTTCCCGGGACGCACATCCATGTAATCGATCCGGTAGGCCCGAATAAAACCGTTTGGCATATCGGTTATCAGGATGTCAGTGCCATCGGAACACTCGTCACCAGCGGCAAGCTGGACACAGACCGTTATATTTCCATCGGCGGACCGGCTGCCAGTGATCCTCGCCTACTGCTGACTCGCATCGGAGCTGATCTCTCGGAACTAACCGACGGTGAAACTTCCGGTGAAACTGTCCGTATCATTTCCGGCAGCGTGTTGTCCGGGCGCAAAGCAGACGCTCCAGTCGGATTCCTGGGAAGATTCCATAATCAGATTTCCGTATTGGAAGAAGGAACGCAACGCGATTTTCTGGGATGGCAGAAACCCGGTTTCGACCAGTTCAGCGTGACTCGAGCCTTTGCTGCCAGTCTCAATGCTGCTAAACAGTTCGCCATGACAACCTCATCTGGTGGCAGTAAACGAGCGATGGTTCCGATAGGAACATACGAGAAGGTCATGCCGCTGGATGTTCTGGCGACTCAGTTATTGCGAGCATTAATTGTCGGGGATACAGAACAGGCTCAGCTGCTGGGTTGTCTGGAACTGGCTGAAGAAGACCTGGCATTGTGTACATTTGTTTGCCCCGGCAAATATGAATACGGATCGATCCTGCGGGATAGTCTGACCACCATCGAGATTGACGGCTAACTTTTACTTACTTCAGGCTCTGACCCGCCTGCTAATACACCCCATAAACTGGATCAGTTAAATGCAATGGTTGAGAAAACTTCTTGATTCAAAAGCACCGCTCTTTGAAGACGGCGGCAAGCTTGAGAAGTTCTATCCGCTGTATGAAGCAGCCGATACCTTTTTCTATACTCCGGGCGAAATCACCAAAAACGCTTCGCACGTACGCGACGCTTTGGATCTGAAACGCATGATGACCATGGTAGTTGTCGCGTTAATCCCCTGTGTGTTCATGGCCTGCTACAACACTGGACTTCAGGCCAATAAAG
>DEAW01000222.1:0-10568 GCA_002348315.1 Planctomycetaceae bacterium UBA2972
GACGATAGCTATGTCGCCGTCGGTTCCTATGATCCGGCCAAAGGTGAAAAGTATTTAGCCTACTTCAATTCCCGAGGAGCATCGCTTGACCGTGTTGAGTTAGTTGAACGCGACGAGGCTGGTGAGTTGAAATATGGCGTCATCGAATTTCGTCATGGTTATCTTGGTTATCTGGCTCCGCTGGTTTTGGAAGGGGATAACACCGGTTTGCAGGTACGAGTGATAGGTGACGGCACGCCTGCTCAACAGGCTGGTCTGCAGGTCGGCGATATCATCACCAGTTTTAAAACAACTGAAATCCAGACACTCAATGACTGGGACAAAGCATTGGGTCTTACTGTTCCCGGAGAGGACGTAACGATCGAGGTTGTCCGTGCAGGAACGCCCCAGTCGCTGAGTGTAACGCTGGGAGAACGCCCGCTGGCGGTAATTGATCCCGCTCCCTATCCACCGGTGGACTCGGATCGAGGCCCTCTTGACGCTCCCAATTCGTTACTGACCAAGCTGACTTCAGTGAATCAGGAAATCGCTAAAGATGGTGAGTCGCCTAACCTTCCTTCGCTGGCCGGAAGTAATTGGGAATTAATCGGTACGGATGGACGCTCGGTGACGTTTCAAATGGTCATCGATAATGTCGACCAGCAAGCGGCAGAAGGTGAAGCCGGAGAGGATGTCGGGGAGCAAGTCGGACCGTTTAATGGAGCCATTGCAGTGTCCAAGACGTTTACGTTGGCACCCAACGCCGAAACGCAAGCCTACCACGTGAATCTTGAAATCGAATTTGCCAATCAAAGTGAACAGCTCCAGCGAATTGCGTTTCGACAATACGGGCCGAACAGTATTGTCAACGAGTCATGGTGGACATCGGTTGGTAAAACTCGCGATGTCAAATGGAGTATGAACGGTGAAGAAGATGATGTCCGAGCCGCCACTATCCTGGAATATGCTCAGGAAAACCCGGACTCGCTTTCATCGTCGATTTGGCAAGTGGACAAAACCGTTCCAACCCTGGATTATCTGGTAACGGATTCTCAGTTCTTTGCAGCCGGGTTTGTGGGTGATGGAGAAAATCCCGGAGTTGGCCTGGATGTTAGTGACGTGCACACGGTGTTAGCAGAACCGATCGATGGTGAGACCAAAAAACCCCCGCGCGTGCCTAATACATCCTTTTTCGTGGACAGTGCAGTCATTGAACTCAAAGCGATGGATTCAGTGAAGCAGAATCTACGAGTGTTCATTGGCCCGAAAGGGGATGAACTGCTTGCTTCCTATGGCATGAAAAATGTCATTGAATATGGTTGGTTTAGGACGATCGCCAGGACGCTGGGAGCTGTGATGCACGGTTTTCAGTCACTTGTTGGCAATTACGGTGTGGCAATTATTATGCTCACGATCCTGGTGCGTGGCTGCATGCATCCCTTAAGTAGAAAACAGGTACGCAGTACCCAGATGATGGGTTTCCTGAAACCTCAAATGGAGAAGATTAACGAGAAATTCAAAGATGACGCTCGCCAGAAAACGATGAAGCAACAGGAGTTATTTGCTAAGTATGGCTATAATCCGTTAAGTGGCTGTCTGCCAATCTTCATCCAGATGCCGATCTTTTTTGGTTTGTACCGCAGTATCATGGTCGACGTCGAATTGCGTGGACAGGCCTTGATTCCGGGGATCGATTGGTGTGCCAATTTAGCGGGGCCGGACATGCTCTATTACTTTGGTGAATCCACTTCCATGCTCATTAATCGTGGTGGTTTTGTTGGCCCTTATCTCAATCTGTTGCCAATTCTGACAATTGTGCTCTTCCTGTTGCAGCAAAAAATCTATACGCCTCCGGCGACGGATGATACGCAAAAGATGGCACAACGCATGATGAAATTCATGTTCCTGTTCATGGGATTCATGTTCTTCCGAGTGGCCAGTGGACTTTGTATTTATTTTGTAGCCTCCAGTACCTGGGGCATTTTGGAACGTAAAATGCTGCCAAAAATCAAAGACCCGGATGCCTATCTCGAAAGTCTGGCTGAAGCTCGACGGTCGAAGAAGCGTAAACCCGGATTTATGCAACGGATGATGGAAGCGGCAGAAGCTCAGCAGGGCCAGTCCAGAGGAAAACCTGCGAACTCTGATAGTGAACGCCGAAAACAGCTCGATAGTTTGCGAAGTGGACGTCGTCGAAGATAGAATTCCTTGCAGCAGCATTTACTTTCGACTCGGTTGAGGTGCTCCTGGTTTGTTTGACACAGAAGACACGATTTGCGCAATCGCTTCCGCCCCCGGACAGGCTCAGCGGGGGATTGTACGAGTCAGTGGTCCCCTGGCTGGCCGATGTTTAGAGTCGCTGTTAACTGAACCGTGCGACTTGTTGGACGTTGATGAACCGACCACGGGCAGTCGAGCAGTTGTCATTGGTGAATTTCCTCCCTGTTCAGCTCAGATCTATTTCTGGCCGGATACCCGTAGCTATACTCGCCAACCGTCACTTGAACTGCATCTTCCCGGAGCAGCTCCCCTGCTTCAAGCAGCATTGAATCACCTATGTCAACGCGTTGGCGAAGGCGTGAGGATTGCTGAACCTGGTGAATTTACCATGCGAGCATTTCTTGCAGGACGACTGGATTTGACTCAGGCCGAAGCTGTTCTGGGAGTGATTGATGCAGTGGATCAACAGGAGTTGTCGATTGCCTTAAGCCAGTTGGCCGGTGGCTTAAACAAGAAACTGCAGACGTTGCGGGATCAGATGATTGAACTCCTGGCTCATCTCGAAGCCGGTTTGGATTTCGTGGAGGAGGATATTGAGTTTATTTCCCAGCAACAGCTGACAACCCAAGTGGGCGGTGTGGCCGAGCAACTAATCATCGTGCTGCATCAACTCGATAGCCGTTTGGTGCAACGTAATCAGGTCCGGGTTATTCTGCGTGGACTTCCCAATGTCGGCAAAAGTAGTCTGTTAAATGCATTGGTGGGAAAGGAAGTTGCCATCGTTTCGGACGTGGCAGGGACAACGAGAGATTATGTTTCTCAGTCGATCCTGATTGGTGATGTGGAATGTACCTTGATTGATACGGCCGGCGTTGAGTCGACTTCTGAACTACTTTCTGAAATTGAACAGGCTTCTCAGCAAATGACGTCTCAGCAGGCATCTATTTCTCATGTGGAGTTACTTTGTATTGATGGGACTCGCCCATTAGACCCCTGGGAATCAGAACAACTGAACGATTCCTCCGGGACGCTACGGATTATTGTAAGTACAAAAAATGATGAACCAGGATTCCAACCACTGGCAGTTGCTGATGTAACAGCGAATTATACAGCTGAGGGAGTTGTGGCGTTAAAAGGACATTTGCAGCGTGTACTTTCACAACAAGCAACCTCCGGTACGGTGGTTCAGCAGACGGCCGCTCGTTGTTATGAGAGTTTAGAGTCTGCGGTCGACAGCGTGCAGAGGGCCTTGGAGTTATGCCAACAACAATGGGTTGAAGAACTCATTGCTGCTGAATTACGAACTGCGTTAAACCAGTTAGGACTGGTGGTGGGAACAGTGTACACGGATGACATCCTGGATCGAATCTTCTCGACCTTTTGTATCGGTAAATAGCCAGGTGTCCTGCGTTATCAGCGATTTCAAGTCAGTTGGCTTGTTGAGCGTGCTTTTCTTCCGCAGCGCTTTGGCGGAAATAATTAGGCATGAGTGCCAGTGGGGAGTCCAGTGGTGGCGTGTTGACAGCCAGTCGGGCGACACTAATAGCTTGAGGTGCCCAATTGGCGGAGTTCTCGATCGATAGATGCTCGGGTAGTGTGTCTTGCAACTTGGCTAAGACAGGCCCGCTGACATGAATCCCGGCAGTGAGTTGTTGGGCCCACTGTTGATCGTCAATGATTTCTACTTCCCCCAGTGGTTGCGGTAATTCGCCCGCTTGTAGTTGATAACGACGGCGAAAGACTGAGTTTCGTTGAGCATCCATTACGACTTCGATCTCACCGGTATGTGTGGATTGTAAGGCGATGGCATCCAGAGTATTAATACCGACAACGTTGGCTGCCAGAGCATACCCAAGTGTCTTAACAGTCACAATGCCTACTCGTAAACCGGTAAAAGATCCGGGGCCTGTCGTAACGGCGAAAAGATCGATGGTGTTTAAGTCCCATTGGTTGGCAGTGCAGAGGGATTTAATTTCAGGGGCGAGTGTAGCAGCGGAACGAGCGTCGGCTGGCAGTGGATGATGGAGACTGAGGGTATCTTCTTCGAAGAGAGCGATGGAGCCCTGACGTTGCGTGGTTTCGATTGCTAGAATTCTCAAGGTCTAATATCCCAAAACGTATCAACGTACATTAATATCATGCATGGATTACTGAAACAGATGCATATAATCATACGGACTTTGGTAATCTGTGGTAGATATGTTCAGCAGATTGCCGGACAATAGAACAACGGTTTAACAACTTTTTCAGTATTCAGGTCCTCTCCGGTGAAATACGCGTTAATTAGCGATATCCACGGAAATTACGAAGCCCTTCAGGTCGTGCTGGCAGATATCCAGCAGCAAGGGATCACTCGGATTATATGTCTGGGGGATATTGTTGGGTATGGACCGAATCCACGTGAATGTTTGGATGCGGTGATAGGTCGTTGTGAAGTGACGATTCTGGGCAATCATGACGAAGCAACACTGTTCGATCCGGATGGATTTAACCCGGTTGCCTTACAGGCTGTCTACTGGACGCGGGATCAGTTGGAGCAGGCGGGTGGCAATCCTTCTCAAATGAATCGCCGCTGGGATTTTCTGGGTGAACTGCCTCGCATGCATGTCGAAGATGAAGTCATGTTCGTGCATGGAAGTGCTCGCGAGCCAACCAATGAATATGTGTTTCCCGAGGACGTCTATAAGCGGCCTAAGCTCGAGTCGATTTTTGGCAAAGTGACACAGTATTGTTTTCAGGGGCATACGCATATCCCGGGCGTGTTTACGCACGACTTCGATTTTGTATCTCCGGACGAGTGTGACTATGAGTATCAACTGGGAGATCAGAAAGCCCTAATTAATGTTGGTAGTGTTGGGCAGCCTCGGGATGAAGACAATCGCAGTAGTTATGTGATTTTTGACCCCGATTCGAAGCTCCTCCAATTTCGCCGACTGAGCTATCCGTATGACGAAACTGCTCGTAAAATCTATAGTATTGACGAACTACATAATTCTCTGGGAGACCGCTTACGAGCTGGACGCTAGACGCAGCAGACAGGCGGACTTGATCGAAACGGGTAGGTAATCTCTTGAGACGGGCTCTGGTAAGTGACATCCATGGCAATCTGATTGCACTCCAACATGTGCTTGAGGATATCCAATCTCAGCATGTTGACGAGATATTTTGTTTGGGTGACGTGATCGGATACGGTCCGAGTCCCCGTGAATGCGTTGATCACGTTCGTCAATTTCAATTATGCATCCTGGGAAATCATGATCAGGCTGCTTTGTTTGATCCCGAAGGCTTTTCCAGTACTGCTGAACGTGCCATCTTCTGGACTCGCAAACAACTCGAGTTAAATACTGATGATGAAGATGCCGCCAAAGAGCGTTGGCGATTTCTGGCCGAATTGCCTCGGACGCATCAGGTCGACGAATTTCTTTTTGTTCACGGCAGTGCACGCAATCCGATTAACGAATACATCTTTCCTGAAGATGTTTACAATCGTCGCAAGATTGAAAAAGTGTTTAGTCTGATTCCCAGATATTGTTTTCAGGGGCATACCCATGTCCCGGGGGTGTTTACAGAGGATTTCGAATTTTTAACGCTGACTCAGTTGGATAATGTTTATTCGTTGGGCGATCAAAAAATCATGGTGAATGTGGGCAGCGTGGGACAACCTCGGGATGGTGATTCACGCAGCTGTTATGTAATTCTGGATGACCAGCAGCGAACGGTCGAATTCCGACGTATCGCTTATCCGATTGCCGAGACGGCAAATCAGATTTATGCGATTGACGAATTGGATAATTTCCTCGGGGACCGTCTACATAACGGGACATAAAGTCAACCGTTAATTCCGATCGGATGAAGCTCGAGTTTGTTCGCGCTACTTTTTACAGAGTTTGTAAGACAGATTCAGCAGCGGTGATGGTGGCCTGAATGTCGTTTTCAGTATGAGCTGCGGAAATGAACAGAGCTTCATACTGACTGCATGGCATGTAGATGCCATGTTCTATCAGCCCCCAAAAGTATCGCCCGAATTTTTCGGTGTCACTGGCCGAGGCGTCTTCCCAGTTGAGAACAGGGCCCGGGTTGAAGAACAGCGTTAGCATGCTACCCACTCGTTGTACGCAACATGATTGACCTGCAGTTTCAGCCGCACGCTGCAATCCTTCAGCTAAGGTCGCTCCCAGTTGTTCCAGTCTGTCGTAGGGAGAATGATCTCGTAACTCTCGTAAAGTTGCACTCCCCGCAGCACATGCGATGGGGTTACCACTGAGTGTACCGGCCTGGAAAACTTCTCCCACTGGCAGGATGTGATCCATAATATCTGCGCGACCACCGTAGG
Source organism: Planctomycetaceae bacterium UBA2972 (assembly GCA_002348315.1). GTDB lineage: Bacteria > Planctomycetota > Planctomycetia > Pirellulales > Pirellulaceae > UBA721. Next base: position 6,533 of record DEAW01000222.1, read on the forward strand.
CTCCGATGGGCATGCCACCACCGACGATTTTTCCAAGGGTAGTGAGATCCGGAGTAACTCTCCACAAAGTTTGTGCTCCACCGTAGCCAACACGGAAGCCAGTCATCACTTCGTCAAAGATCAGCAACGCCCCGCTAGCCGTCGTACATTCCCGTAAGGTTTGTAAAAATTCCGTGCTCGGAATGACGCAGCCCATGTTGCCAACGACGGGTTCGAAGATGACACCGGCGATTCGGTCTCCCATTTCAGCAAAAGTGTCCCGTACACCCTGACAATCGTTGTAACAGAGGATCTTCGTATCCTGACTGGTCCCCAGGGTGACTCCCGGGGAATTGGGTACAGCGAGTGTGGCCGCACTACTGCCCGCGGCAACTAAAAGGCTGTCGACATGGCCGTGGTAGTTACCTGCGAATTTGATAATGACATCGCGACCGGTGAATCCGCGTGCCAGTCGAATTGCACTCATCGTCGCTTCTGTGCCTGAATTAACCAGTCGGACTTTCTCGACCGAAGGTACTGCCTCAATGATTAGCTGAGCTAATTCGTTTTCACCTACGGTGGGTGCTCCGAAGCTAAATCCTTTGGCGAGGGCATTTTCTACGGCAGCGAGTACAGATGGGTGTTTGTGCCCAAGAATCATCGGCCCCCAGGATTGGATGTAGTCCAGATACCGATTTCCATCGACATCCACGATGGTCGCCCCTTCGCCATGATCGATGATCAGCGGTGTGCCGCCGACAGAGCCAAACGCTCGGGCCGGACTGTTGACGCCTCCAGGCATCAGGGATTGCGCGGTTTGAAAGAGTGCTTGGCTTTTATCGTGAGGCATGAGTTTGGGGCTGAATGGAAGTGAAGGAAGGAAAGAGGATTAACGTGAGTATGAATCTCAGGAGCCAATTCGTTGAGCAACGTCTTTGGCCCAGTAGGTCAAAATGATATCGGCTCCGGCTCGGTGAATGGCAGTCATTGTTTCGTCAACGACACGCGCTTCATCAAGCCAACCATTAGCTGCGGCCGCTTTTACCATACTATATTCGCCGGACACGTTATAGGCAGCCAGCGGAATCCCGGGGTAGTTCTGAGCAACCCGGGTGATGATGTCCAGATAGGCCAAAGCCGGTTTGACCATGAGCATATCGGCACCTTCCTGAACATCGAGTTCTACTTCTCGTAGTGCCTGAGCGGCCTGAGCGGTGGGATCCATTTGATAAGTGCGTCGGTCTCCGAAACTAGGGGCGCTTTCGGCAGCATCGCGAAACGGTCCGTAGTAACTGCTGGCGTATTTGGCAGCATAACTCATGATCGGAATGTGTTTGAAATCGGCATCATCAAGTGCCTGACGGATCGCCGAAACCATGCCATCCATCATCCCGCTCGGAGCAATGATGTCCGCTCCCTGTTCAGCATGCGTAACGGCCTGTTGTCCCAGTAGGGTCAGGGTAGGGTCGTTCGAGACATCCGTAATCCCGCCTTGTTCATGCAGGATGCCGCAATGCCCATGATCGGTATATTCGCACATACACAGGTCGGTAAGTACGAGCAGTTCAGATACGGCATCCTTGACGGCGGCCACGGCTTGCTGAACGATACCTCCAGCGTGGAGTGCATCACTGCCGTGATGATCTTTGTCGTCAGGAATCCCAAATAAGATGATTCCACCGAGCCCAAGGTCACGAGCCTGCCTGGCTTCTTCGACCAACTGATCCAGAGATAACTGGTACTGACCGGGCATGGAAGAAATTTCCTGACGAATGTTGTTCCCACTACGGACAAACAAGGGCAGGATAAGTGAACCAGGATGAAGTCTGGTGTGTCTGGTTAAATTACGTACCCCCGCATTGTAGCGTAAGCGTCGCATTCGTAATGTGGGAAAGGACGGTTCAGCACTCATGACTGTTGAACTCTATAAGGTTGATGGCGATACTGGTGAATTGGACCTAATCACGATTGAAGGCAATCATTGGTCTGTTTCTATATTATGGAATGCAGATTCGCCGAGGATTCCTTTTTAAGGACGTAAAATAGCCTTATTGAGGAGAATTTATTATTTTGTGGTAGTCTAGGATTCCGATGCCAATCGAAGGAAATAGAGCTACTTTCTCGATAAATCGGCACCACTGAAAGACAGGTTAGAATCCGTGTTTGGAATTCTCAATATTAACAAGCCGGCGGGGGTAACTTCCCGCGATATAGTGAATATTGTGCAACGTGTGATTCGTCCGATGAAAACAGGGCATGCGGGAACGCTGGATCCGCTTGCCACCGGTGTCTTATTAGTCCCGGTTGGGCGAGCTACCAGACTCACAGAATATATCCACAAGGCGTCGAAAACGTATGTTGCTCGGTTTGAATTGGGTAAGACAAGTGACACCGAAGACTCGGAAGGCCTGGTGACCCCATATGCTGTGGCGGCGGAGCCAACTTCTGAGCAAGTGCAGAATGTAGTTGACGGATTTCAAGGCAAGCAATGGCAACAGCCACCGGTCTATTCAGCTCTGAGAGTTAACGGAAAACGTGCTTATCAATTGGCTCGGGAAGGAAAACCCGTAGAGTTAAAACGCCGGGAAATTGAAGTGTTTCATATTCAGGTGCTCTCCTTTAGTTACCCTCAATTGACAGTGGAAGTTAACTGCAGCAGCGGTACTTACATTCGATCGTTAGGACGAGATATTGGTGAACGGTTGCAGACCGGCGCGATCATGACAAAGCTTGCTCGGACGGCGATTGGAGATTTGCAACTGCAGCATGCCGTAGCTCCGGAGTTTTCGTCGCCAGCCGATGTAGAAGCGGCCTTAGTCAACCCTCTCAGGGCACTTGCCGGATTTGAGCAGCTCGTCTTAACGGACCTGCAGCAACAGGAATTGATGCATGGACGCCGGATTACCGTTCCAGCGGTCGTGGATTCACTCGTCCTGGGAGTTTCAAGTGATGATGAATTGTTGACCGTTTTGCAACGAGTTGACGAGTCAGATCATTTCAAACCCATCAAGAATTTCTTTCCTTCTTAGGAGACGGTAAGATCCGGATCTGTTGGCGAGGAGCCATCGGTGCGGAGTTTCTATAGCCTCAAATTCATCAGGACCGTTACAACCTTATCGGAATCGCCTGTAACCACAGGCTGGTTGTAACAAAAAAAACGATAAAGACTGCACAAAGTTTTTTCTCAGAATTTGCTCAGTAACTAGTCGAAGGTAAGACTTAGGTATCCCTATACCTAAAACTAAATAAATATGCCTGTCGGTAAACGGACTACGAGGACAGGCATTCTCAGGCATGGAAGCTGACACCCATTGTTACCCCCTTATCGTGGTGTCCATGTTAGAACGAGATATTAAAAGAGATCTGTTTGCATTAACGTTATGTGCAGGAAGTATCTTCCTGGCTACCGCTTTGCTGACGTATCATACTAATGATCCTCTGGGAGATTTAATTCCTCCATTGAATCATCTTTACCAGGCAGACCTGGTGGAATTTCCGGAGAGCACGTTTGTTCAAAACGCGTGTGGTAAGCTTGGTGCGCTGTCCGCCGACATCCTGTTTAGTCTGTTGGGGTTTGGCGCGTACTATTTATTAGGATCGTTAGCGATCGTTGATATCGCGATGTTACGTCGCCGGCAGGTAGATGCACCGGCCATTCGTCTTTCCGGATGGTTGTTGTCGCTTTGTGGTGTTTGTACGAGTCTGGCTTTAACGCTTCCGACCTTAACTCCGGGGCCCGTGATGGGCAGTGGTGGGATGTTAGGAGCGTCCTTGAGTGCATTTTTGCAGAGTTCCTTTGCGACGACCGGCGGGTTGATTTTTGCATTAAGCCTGGTCTTTGGCGGGTTAATGTTGGCAACGGACTACATGGTTGTCAGCTGGGTTGCGCGTGGCTTGAAAGTTTCATTGAGTTTGGTCAATAAAACGTTCTCTGGAACGTTTAGGTTTTTATGGGCTCGGCGTGAACGTCGCGTAGAACGCAGGGCTGAACGTAAAGCCGCTCGCGTGCTTGATGTGATGAATGTTGCTGAGCAAGAACTGGAAGAAATTGAAGAAT
>DEAW01000222.1:10874-26740 GCA_002348315.1 Planctomycetaceae bacterium UBA2972
GGAAGAAATTGAAGAATCCTTAGCAGACGCTGAAGAGCAACTGGAAACATCCGAGCCTGAAATTAAGATCAGTGGTCGTCGAGTGACGGACGAGACGGCTGAGGAATCACTCGATGAGTTTGACGAACTTGACGAGATGGATACCGAGCCGACACCTGTATTGAAAAAGAAACGCAAACGTCGCAAGCTTCCTCGCCCGCATTTCAAAGCTAAAAAATCGGCAGAGCCGCCTATCGTCGAACCTCAGCCCACTCGAGTCATCGGGAAATCGGCTCCGCCTTTAGATGAAGAAAAGACGGAACGTGAGCAATTAATGGAATCGCTGGAAACGGCCTCCACATCGGCAGAGCAATTTGCCGGATATGAAGTTCCCAGTAATCAGCTGTTGGAACGCCGCGCGATGATTGACTTCGATTCTCAGGAACATGAAGTCCGTCAGAATGCCCGTATTTTGGAAAAGACGTTTAAAGAATTTGGCTTTAACGTCAAGGTGGTTGATATCGAGACTGGCCCCGTGATTGCGCAGTATGAAATTGAGCTGGAAGCCGGTTTGCGGTTGAGTAAAATCACCAGCCTGAGCGATGACCTTGCCATTGCCTTGCGTGTTCCCAGCGTGCGGATTGTTGCTCCGATCCCGGGTAAGAATTCCGTGGGTATTGAAGTGCCCAACGGAGAGCAGCAATTAGTGCGGATGCGGGAAGTCATCGAGGACGCGACTGACAACGCTAAGAAAATGGCGATCCCGATCTATCTAGGAAAAGATGTCTCGGGTAATCCCATTGCAGTCGACCTATGTAAAATGCCTCACCTGTTAATCGCCGGTCGTACGGGGTCGGGTAAATCGGTATGTCTGCATACCATTGTCTCGTCGATTCTGATGGCACGACGTCCGGATGAAGTCCGGTTACTGATGGTGGACCCGAAAATGGTTGAGTTGTCGGTTTATGGGAAACTGCCGCATTTGATGCATCCGGTTGTCACCGACATGAAGAAAGCCGAAGCGATTCTGGCCTGGGCGGTTGAGAAAATGGAAGAGAGATACCGGTTGCTTGCGCAAACAGGTGTCCGGCATATTTCCAGTTTCAATGATTTGAGTGAAGAAAAAATTCGTGAACGCCTGGGCACGAAGATTGCGACGATGGACGAAGTGCCAACGCATATGCCCTATATCGTGATTGTGGCAGATGAATTAGCGGACCTGATGATGACCGCCGGTAAAGATGTCGAGCAGCACATTATCCGTCTGGCTCAGAAGAGCCGAGCGGTTGGAATCCACCTGGTGTTGGCGACTCAAAAACCAACCGTGGATGTGATTACCGGTCTGATTAAATCGAATTTACCTGCGCGTCTGGCATTTCAGGTGGCGAGTCGTACAGACAGTCGTGTTGTGCTGGATGAAATGGGAGCTGAAAAGCTGCTGGGTAACGGTGACATGCTGTTTCTCTGGCCCGGTACGAGTACTCTGGTGCGTGGACAGGGAACGTTCCTGTCTGACGAAGAGATTGAACGGGTGGTCGAGCAATGTACGGTAGTGGAACAGGATTTTGAACACGAACTGGTCAACTTGAAAGTTGAACAGGAAGGCGAAATCGATGCTGAAGCAATCCGTAAGCGGGATGATTTGTATGAAAGTGCGATTGAGGTCGTGTTGCGGGAAGGCCGTGGTAGCTGCTCACTCTTGCAGCGAGCATTAGGAATTGGTTATGGCCGCGCAGCAAGAATGATTGACTACATGGCAGAAGATGGCATTGTTGGTCAACATAATGGCTCTAGTGCTCGGGAGATTCTCATGACGATGGAGGACTGGGAACTCATCAAGCACAGCGGAGGAGAGTCTGCTGTCGCCCATGGAGTTGTCGAGCAGGCCAATGACGAAGAGGAATACGAAGACGCAGACGAAGAGCAGTTAACTGCGGATGCATTTGCAGAAATGGATGAGGACGCTGACGAGGACTATGAATACGACGAGGAAGCCCCGGACGAGGATGACTCGGAGGAAATCGTAGCTGAATCCACAGACGACGAGGAAGATGAGGACGAAGAATACGAGTACGAATACGAAGAGGAAGAAGTTGCCGCCGACGACGAGGACGAGGAAGTAGAATACGTCTACGAAGATGAGGTCGATGAGGATGATGAGTACGAGTATGAATATGAAGAGGAAGAAGAGGACGTGGACGAGGAAGTGTTGGAGCCGACGATCTCGTTAGTGAAAGCTCGCAACAAAGCGGCTGTTGCAGTGCATGGAGCCGAAGATGAAGAAGAGCTTTGGGATGAATTTGAAGAAGACGATTCGTGGGCTGACGAAGTCGATGAAGAACTCGAAGGCTAACACCGGAATTGAATTGCAGGAAAACGTATGATTTTTGATAGATTGTCTAACTCGTCTCACTACCTTAGCGTCGCGCCTTTGATTCGTCAGGGATTTGAGTGGTTGCAACAGGCAGAACTGGCATCTTTGGAAGACGGAGTGCATGAAATCCAGGGGCGGGATGTCTATGCGATTGTCGCGCGAGGGGAAGGTGTGGGGCAAGAACGAGCCATGCTGGAAGCTCATCGAAAGTATCTGGATATCCAGTATGTAATCGAAGGAACGGATGTGATCGGTTGGCTTGAACGTGACTTTGTAGAACGCGTTAAGGATCCTTATGATTCCGAGAAGGATCTGGAATTCTTTTATGATCGGCCTGAGAGCTGGATTCATGTCCCTGCGGGCAGCTTTGCTGTATTCATGCCACAGGATATTCATGCTCCTTTAGCAACTACCGGCTATGCCCATAAGGCGGTCGTCAAAGTGAAGTTGTCCTAATCAATTGTGTTGTTGGTTGACAGTTTCCGGGATTGCACCTAACCTGAATTTGGTGATGCAAATCACACGAGTCCTCTGTCCCTCACTTATAAATACCTATGAGCCAGATTGGTAATATTGTTATTGAAAACATTATTACGGCCGGAATCATTATTCCGGTTCGCGTGGTCAGCAATGTGATTATTGCGACCTAAGTGCAGGAATAAGGGCAACTCAGTAAAACAACACAAGCCCTGAGACCTGCAAACGGTCTCAGGGTTTTTTAATTACCTTTTCGGGTGCTGCGTCAGGAAACTACATGACAACGAAAACGATACAAATCTACGACACTACTTTGCGTGATGGTACTCAGGGAGAAGGCGTAAGCCTTTCACTCGAGGACAAGCTTCAGATTGCAAAACGTCTTGATGAAATCGGAGTAGATTACATCGAAGGTGGTTATCCGCTATCCAATGAAAAGGATGAACAGTTCTTTCAGCAGGTTCAGCAGCTTGGCTTACAGCACGCGAAGGTTTGTGCATTTGGGATGACTCGCCGAAAAGGGATTGCTGCTGCTGACGATCCGGGAATGCTGGCATTACGTGATAGCGGGGCGCCGGTCTGTACGGTGGTCGGAAAAACCTGGGATTTCCATGTGACCGAAGTGCTTCGTGTGACACTCGAAGAAAACCTCGCAATGATTGCCGACAGTGTTGGTTTTCTTGTCGGCGAAGGCCGTGAAGTTATTTATGATGCAGAGCACTTTTTTGATGGCTGGAAAGCCAATCCTGAATATGCTCGACAAACGATCCGGTCGGCAGCAGAAGCCGGAGCGACCTTAGTTGCATTATGTGATACCAACGGTGGGTCGCTACCCGAAGAGATTGCTGAATTGACGCAGGCTGCGGTTTCGGCCGTCAGCGAATTTGGAGTGACGGTGGGGATTCATTGTCATAATGATAGTGAGTTAGCGATCGCCAATTCGTTGGCAGGCGTTGATGCGGGGGCTGTTCAGGTCCAGGGGACGATCAATGGTATCGGTGAACGATGTGGCAATGCCGATTTGATTTCCGTAGTTGCGAATCTTGCTTTTAAGAAGCAGGGTTATGAAGTGTTAGGTGGAACTAATCTGGAACACTTAACCGAGTTATCCCGGTTTGTGTACGAAACGGCCAATATGAATTTTCGCAATGGTCAGCCATTTGTGGGGCGAAGTGCCTTTGCACATAAAGGGGGAATGCATGCTCATGCAGTTGCCAAAGCGGCAAGTACCTATGAACATCTGGATCCGGTATTGGTGGGCAATGAACGCCGAATTCTAATTAGTGAATTGTCTGGTCGTAGTAATGTGAAAGCGTTGTCGGCTGAATACGATCTTCCGGATGATGATGCCCTGATGCGGGAGATTCTTGCCGAAGTGGTCCGTCTGGAAAATGAAGGTTATCAGTTCGAAGCGGCCAAAGCTTCATTTGCTTTGTTGGTACAGCGATGTGCGGGAACCTTTGTACCTCATTTTGAACGCATTAAGTATCACGTGGAAGTGGATGTGCAAAGTGATGGTACTGTAACGAACGAAGCGACCGTGAAGATTTTGGTAGGCGATCAGGTGCGGCACGAAGTCGCTGAAGGTGATGGCCCGGTGAATGCTCTGGATGCGGCACTTCGTAAGGCACTCAGTGACACCTATCCGCAATTACAGAATATGCATCTGGTCGACTACAAAGTACGTGTGGTAAACTCGGACGCCGGCACGGCCGCCAGAATCCGTGTCTTTATCGATTGCAAAGATGATAAAGATGTCTGGGGTACAGTGGGGGTCAGTGAAAATATTATAGAAGCGAGTTGGATGGCATTAGTGGATGCGATCGAATACAAGCTTGATAAAGACAGCCAGTAGTCAAGGCTACAGTCGTCGTACCTTCTGAATTCGATTAATGAATACAAGCAGAGAATAGCAGCAATCTAATGGGTTTTGAATTTTCCCCTGAATCGCTTCCAACCAGTTTCGATTTTAAGCAAGCCAGTCAACGTATTTTTGATGGCTGGGTAGAGGCCGGATACTTTCATGGAGATCCGAATTCGGACAAGCCTCCCTTTTCCATTGTGATTCCTCCGCCGAATGTCACCGGAGCCTTACACTTAGGGCATGCGTTGAACAATACGTTGCAGGATGTGTTGGCACGGATGCGGAGAATGCAAGGGTTCGAGACGCTGTGGATGCCGGGCACGGATCATGCCGGCATTGCAACGCAGGCTGTCGTCGAACGTCGCCTCAAAGAAGAAGAGAATAAAACCCGGCACGATCTGGGGCGTGAAGCTTTGGTCGAGCGAATCTGGGAATGGAAAGGGCAGTACGAAAAGCGAATACTTTCTCAGCTCAAACAAATTGGTTCCAGCTGCGACTGGGAACGCACTCGATTTACGCTGGACGAAATCTGTGCCCGTGCTGTGCGTACAACGTTTTTTGATCTCTTTCAGAAGAAGTATATCTATCGCGGTAAACGACTGGTTAACTGGGATACCTATCTACAGACAGCCGTCAGTGACGATGAAGTTTTTCATGCGGTGGTCGACGGCCATTTTTGGCACTTTCGCTATCCGGTTGTCGAGCCTCAGCCAGGCGAACCAACTCATGTCACCGTAGCCACAACTCGTCCGGAAACAATGCTGGGTGATACTGCCGTGGCAGTGCATCCGGATCCGGCAAGAGCACTCGATAAGGTACAAGAGGAACTGGAGACGAAGCTGCAGGATGCTAATGATGCGGAGCGTGAAGCCGTTCAACAACAGTTAGAGGCATTGAATGAGCGGCGACAGGACATTTTACCTGATTTAATCAAGCTGCGTGATATGGCTTTGGCTGGACGCAAGTTGATGCTGCCACTGGCGAATCGTGAAATCGATCTGGTGGCCGATGAATGGGCCAAGCCGGAAATGGGCAGTGGCTGTGTAAAGATTACTCCGGCTCATGACCCCAATGATCATGAAGTTGGGCAGCGTTGTGGACTGGAGAAAATCAATATCCTGCATCCCGACGGTACGCTTAACGCCAATGCCGGAGCCTATGAAGGGCAGACGATTAAAGAAGCAAGGAAGAGCGTCGTTGCGGATCTGGAAGCATTGGGGTTGATGGATCAGGTGGAAGACCGCGAAATCGATCTGGCTCACTCTGACCGTAGTAAAACTCCAATTGAACCTTATCTGGCGGATCAGTGGTTTGTAAGGATGCAGGAATTGGCTCAGTCAGCCATGGATGCGGTGTCTGATGAACGCGTTCAGATTTTCCCCACACGTTATCGCAAAGGTTATCTCGACTGGTTGGGTGAAAAACGGGATTGGCCAGTTAGTCGTCAGTTATGGTGGGGACATCAGATTCCGATCTGGTCGTATGCCTGTCAGGATCAGGCGGATCTGGAAGCTCGGATCGCCAGTCTGGAAAGTGATGAGGCGATACAAGGTGGACAGGCAGCCTTTCAGGTGGAACTGACGGCGGAATTGAATGAGCAAAGCCGAGTCGTTGGGGATGATGCATCCGATACATTTGCCGTCATTCACGTTTGCATTAACGATGAGAACGAAGCCTTAGAGACTCGGTTTGCTGAACTTGGGTTTGTCCGCGAAGAAGATGTTCTGGACACTTGGTTTAGTTCAGCATTGTGGCCTCACAGTACCCTGGGGTGGCCGGAGCAAACAGCAGAACTGGCGAAGTTTTATCCGACTAGCACGCTGATTACCAGTCGCGACATTATCACATTATGGGTCGCCAGAATGGTACTGATGGGACTCAATAATATGGGAGAGATTCCATTTAGCGAAGTCTTTATTCATCCCAAAATCCTGGATGGATACGGAGAAACGATGTCCAAAAGTAAGGGCAATGGCGTGGATCCGCTGGATGTCATTGAAAAGTTTGGGCCGGACGCACTTCGATTTGGGCTGGCCTATCTGACAACGGAAACTCAGGATGTTCGTATGCCGGTGCAGTTTGAATGCCCGCATTGTGAAAACCTGATGGATCAGACCAAAAAGAATCGCGAACTGCCGCGCGTTGCCTGTAAGCAATGTGGAAAGGAATTCAAAACGCAGTGGGCCCGCAAGGCGGAAGATCTGGAATTGCCTTCCGGACCGGTTGTCAGTGAACGGTTTGAAGTCGCGCGGAACTTCTGTACTAAACTTTGGAATGCCTCACGCTTCACGCTGTTAAATCTTTCCGGGTATGAAGCTGCCACTGTGTCTGATGAAGACTTAGCCTTTGAAGACCGTTGGTTGTTGAGTCGACTCTCCTCGGTAACTCGCGAAGTGACCGAAAAACTTACACACTATGGCTATGCGGATGCTGCCCGGGCGATCTATGATTTTGCCTGGGACGAGTTCTGTAGTTTCTATATTGAAATGACGAAGTCACGTATGCAGGATGAGCAGGCTAAATCGACGGCGCAGCGGGTTACTGCATTTGCACTCGATCAACTACTACGTCTGCTGCATCCGATGATCCCGTTTGTCACCGAGGAAGTCTGGAGTCTGTTGGCGAAGATCGCTCCGCAAAGAGGGTTAGCCGAATTGCAGGATGCGGCCGAGTCGATCATGGTTGCCTCCTGGCCGGAAGTGGAAGTCCGGCGGATTGATCCGGTGATCGAACAACAGTTCGCTTTGTTCCAGGACGTCTTAAGGGCTATTCGCGAAATACGTAGTCGTCAGAATATTGCTCCGAAGCAGGAAATCGAATTCTCCGTTTCGTGTAGTACAGAGGTCGTCGAGTTGTTGAAGCCGATGGATGGTTATTTTCAGTCGATGGCGAATGCTCGGAGTGTCGCATGGGGACAGGATGTTGAACCTCCGGAGAATAGTGCTAACGTCCGGATTGAAGCGATCGAAGTGTTTGTCGATCTGAAGAACTTCATTGATGTCGACGCAGAAATTGATCGAAACGAAAAGCTACTGGCAAAGTTGCAGGGGCAGATTCAGGGAAAACAAAAGAAGCTTGCTAACGAAAACTTTGTGGCGCGTGCTCCTGAAGATGTTGTTCAGCGGGAACGTGACGGGCTGATTAAGCTGGAAGAGGAAGTCGTGTCAGTGGAAAAAGCATTGCAAGCCTTACGCAGTCAGTGATTCTGGTTTGGATGTCGAATCATCGTACATCGTATACTAGAGTTTAGAAAAAACAGACGAAAAACCTTCCGGAGTGCCCGGCAGATGCCAATAGAATTGAAACTCTCACGAATTATCATCAGTGATATCAATGACCATCAGGTTATTTATCTGAAGGAAGTGGAGGGGGAGCGTACGTTTCCAATTCTGATTGGAATCTTTGAGGCTTCGAGTATTGAGCGGCGTGTTAAGGACTTTAAGGCACCCCGCCCACTCACGCATGACTTGCTTTGTAGTGTGGTGGATGCCCTTGGTGGCGAGCTTGACAGTGTGCTAATCTCAGAAGTCCAGGGTCACACTTATTTTGCTCGCCTGCGAGTCAAAGTGGATGGAGAAATTATCGAGGTGGATTCTCGTCCGTCCGATGCGATTGCGGTCGCTGTCACGTGTGAACCACCGTTGCCGATTTATATTGAAGAAGAAGTATTGGCCGAGGCTGTTGCTGATTAGCCGCGTATGCATCTTCGTTGGCACTATTTGTGCATGACGTCGGCGAAGGCTTTGTTGAGTGCATCACAGCCGGCTTGTCCCTGACTATCGTCGACGACGACATTGACTCGTACTTCACTGGTGTTGATCATCTCAATATTCAGTCCGGCTTCTGCAAGACTTTGGAACATCCGAATGGCAACCCCGGTATGACTTCTCAGTCCGATGCCTGAGACACTTAGCTTGGCGACTGCCGGGTTACTGACGACCTGTTGGTAAGAAACATCAGACTGCATCTCATTAAGTACACCCAGCGTTCGTTCAACGTCGTTTCGGTTCACCGTAAAGCTTAGGCTCGCTAGGTCCGTATTATCGAGAAAGCTTTGGATGATCATATCCACGAATATGTTTTCCTGAGCAACGCGTTCAAAAATCGTGGCGGCGATGCCGGGCGTATCTGCCACGCCCTTGATGGAAATGCTGGCCTGAGTATTGTCGAGTGCAATGTCGGTAATGGCCAATTCCTCCATGCCTTGCAGCTCATTCGCAGCAGCGGCCGGGTCCGCAGCCGGAGTTGCCTGTGGAGACTCGGCAGGAACAGCTTCGGGTGAGACATGGTCTAGTTCAAAAGTCTGGTGAACAGCGTTAATAGCCTGCAACGCCTGATCACGGTCAACGAGTACTGAAATCTTAATTTGGCTGGTTGTAATCATGTGGATATTGATTTCAGCCTGAGCTAAGGCACGGAACATCCGGTCAGAAACTCCGGCTTGTTCGGCCATTCCAATCCCCACGACGGAAACTTTGGAGACGTTGTCCTGATGCGATAGTTTTTGAATTCCAAGTTTTTCGATGACAGGTTCTACCGCATCGAGGGTCGGCTCAAGTTCGGACGAGGGAACGGTGAAGGAGATGTTGGAGAATCCATCGACACCGGCATCCTGCACAATCATATCAACGGTGATGTTCGCCCTCGCGATCGAGCTGAAAATAGCGTTGCTGCTACCGGGTTGATTTGGCACTCCGGTGAGCGTGATTCTGGCCTCATCCATGGTGACCGCCGCGCCACTTACGCCTCGCGTGGGGTCTTCCGAGACTGTCGAAATAATGGTGCCTTCCGACTCGTCCTGGCTACTGCGCACGTGAACCGGGACGCTGAATTTTTTTGCGAATTCAATCGAGCGGCTATGCATAACGCCGGCTCCGAGGCTGGCCATTTCCAGCATCTCATCGTAGCTGGTGTGGGAAACTTTACGGGCCTCGGTGACGATACGTGGGTCGGCGGTGTAAACCCCATCGACGTCAGTGTAGATTTCACAACTTGCTCCCAAGACGGCAGCCAGAGAGACTGCCGTGGTGTCACTACCTCCACGTCCAAGTGTGGTGATGTTAAAGTCTTCATCAATGCCCTGGAAGCCGGCTGCAATGACAATGTTTCCATCATCGAGTAGTTTTTGCATGCGTTCGGTCGAAATCGAAATGATACGGGCTTTGCCGAAAACATTGTCTGTCCGAATACCGATCTGAGCACCAGTCAGGCTGACGGCTTTGTGACCGAGTGACGTAATGGCCATGGCGGTTAATGCCACACTGACCTGCTCACCGGTTGACAGCAGCATGTCCATTTCCCGAGCCGGCGGACGATCCATTAGTTCATGAGCGAGGCTGACCAGCGTGTCGGTGTTTTTGCCCATGGCACTCACGACCATAACGACCTGATGACCTTGTTGCTGTGCGTGAATGGCTTTTCTGGCCGCAGAAAGAATCTTCTCGGTGGTGGCAACGCTCGTGCCGCCAAATTTTTGAACAATGATAGACATGTTGTTGTGCAGGGTTTGGGGAATCGTCTGAGTCAAAGGTGGGTTAGCCAAGAAAGTATTTCATTACTTCATGACCATTAGGATATTGAAGTGACGAGGCTTCTGCCTGCACTTCGTCATAGCTGGTTTGTGAATCAGCTGCGATGTTTGACCCGGCGATGGCAAACGGTACGATTCCGTGACTATGTGTTTTAGTCCGAATCGGTGTCGGGTGGTCAGGGGAAACTAACACACGGTAATCCCCGCGTGATTCCAGTTCGGCCACTAAAGGTCCGACAATATGTGTATCGATTTCTTCCAGTGCTTTGATTTTAGCCTCTGCGTCTCCTTCATGAGAAGCCTCATCGGTGGCTTCTACGTGGACACAGATGATATCGGTCGTGTCGAGTGCGTCGATAGCTGCCTGGCCTTTCCCGGCGTAATTGGTATCGGTGTACCCGGTCGCTCCTTCCACTTCAATACGATCCCAGTTGATCAGAGCAGCGATCCCACGCAATAGATCCACTGCGGTAATCATTTTCCCTTGCTTGTGATAGAGGTCTTTGAAATCGGGAAGTTTCGGGGTGATCCCCAGGCCCCAAAGCCAGAGGTTAGTGGCGGGAAGTTTGCCAGCAGCAATTCGGCGTTGGTTGACAGGGTGGTCTTTGAATAAGTTCACGCTGTCGCTCATGAGTTGGCTAAGCAGATCACTGCCCGGGCCGCGAGGGAAATCGTGAATGATGGTTTTGTCAGTCAGGTCGTGGGGAGGCGTGGTGCGTGTGTCATTGCTGAACGGCGCGATTGACTTTTCTCCGCGATAGATCAATAGGTTGCGGTAGCTGACGCCGGGAATGAATTCGAGAATTTCGCTACCCAGTTCCTGTTGAACGGTTTCCAGTAAGGCCGCTGCTTCTTCATCGGAAATATGATCGGCGGTGAAGTCGGTCATCGTCTGGTCCTGAACGGTCACCAGATTGCAACGAATGCCCCAGTCTTTGGGCCCCAGTTCGATTCCCTGAGCTGCAGCTTCTAAAGGGGCGCGACCTGAAAAGTATTCATTTGGATCGAATCCCAGCAGCGACATGTTGGCAACCGCTGATCCGGCGGGCAGGTGAGGTGGTACGTGATTGGCCGCACCGATCACTCCGCTTTGGACGACGGCATCCATATGAGGAATATTTGCGGCCTGTAAAGGTGTTTGTCCGCCGAGGCTTTCCTGAGGTTCGTCAGCACAGCCATCAGGAATGATGATCGCATATTTCATAGTAGATACCTGGTATGACCTTCTTACATTGCGTTACAGGACTTTGTAGACGACAGCTTCGGATTCAATGTTGTCCGATTTTGTGAATTCGCTGACGGACTGAGCGATAGATCCATGGGTCGTTTCATGACTCATGATGACCAATGGTACGGTTTCCGGGGAAGGACCGTTATCACCTTTGTGTTGAATGATCGAAGCGATCGAAACTCCGTTATTTCCCAAGATACCAGTTATTGCTGCCATCACACCGGGTTTATCAACAACTTGCATCCTCAAATAGTATCGGTCCATGGTATTGTCAGCATCAGCCATTGAGAGTGGTCGGTGGTTTTCTGACCATAATTCCAGATTGTTAAAGGTGATTTGGCTACGACCAGTAACGGTGTCGATGATGTCAGCGACGACCGCGGAAGCGGTGGGCATTTGTCCGGCACCTTGACCATGGTAAAAGACCGGGCCAACGGCATCTCCGCGAACTCGTACGGCATTAAAGGCTCCCTGGACTTCGGCCAGTGGGTTTCCTTTCTTGATGAGTGTGGGACCGACACTCATTTCCACTTCTCCGTTGACCAGTTTGGCAACGGCTAACAGCTTGATGCGGTATCCGAGTTGGTCGGCATACTGGATATCGTCGATTTCCAACATGTCGATACCAGTACAAGGGATCCGATCCCAGTTTTCCCGTACTCCAAAAGCGAGTTGGCTGAGAATTGTGAGTTTTTGTGCAGTATCGGCTCCATTGACATCCAAAGTGGGGTCAGCCTCAGCATAGCCCAATCGTTGAGCTTCCTGCAGGATGTCGTTGTAGTCGGCGCCGGTTTCCTGCATCTCAGTGATGATGAAGTTGCAGGTGCCGTTGAGGATTCCTCGCAGGGAGGTGACCTGATTGCCCGTCAGGCACTGCCCAATATTTGTAATGATCGGAATGCCGCCGGCTACGGACGCTTCGAAGGCAATCGAGCGTCCCAGTTGTCGTGCTCTATCAAATAACTCTGGCCCGTGAACGGCCAGCAGCGCTTTGTTGGCCGTAATGATATCTTTTCCAGATTCCATTAACTGGAGCATGATCGAGCGAGCAGGTTCGAGTCCTCCAATGAGCTGCGCCACGACGTTGATTTCCGGATTGTTGATGACTTCATCCAGATCGTCAGTCAGGACGCCTTCAGGGATATCTACGTTGCGCTGCTTTGTAAGATCGCGCACGACGACCTTTTCCAGCCAGGGAATTCGTCCCGTATGCCGGGCCGTTCGGTCCCCATGGTCGAGCAGAAGTCTGGCAACACCGGTTCCGACAGTGCCCAGTCCAATGATCGCAATTTTTGTTTTTTCCATCTCTTCTCTGTTCAACACCTACAGCTAAGTGTGCGTACCGCTGAACCTCATAGGTTTATTAGTTTGAATTCGTTACACTCAAAGGAGACATAACGAGAAACAACACATATGTAGCTCATAGTAGGTAGCTGGCAAAAATTGGTCAAGGATGGCTGATTGGCGTCAGCTGCCCATGTTTTATTGAGAAAACATGGGAATACACAGGGGCGTAAACGCTGAGAAAATGGCTTGCAATTAGAGTAGTTAAGCCAGATCAGCAAATACCTTTGGGTCATATGTGAAAGACAAAGGATAGAAAGAATGGATAAGGCATCGAAGGATTTCTTGGTAAATCTGTTGGAGACACCGGGTCCGTCCGGTTACGAGGAACGAGTACAACAGGTGGTCCGCGACTATGCTGCTGATTTCGCTGACGAAGTCACGACCGATGTGCATGGCAATGTTATCTGTGCGATCAATCCGTCGGCTGAACAGAAATTGATGTTTGCCGGACACTGCGACCAGATAGGTATGCTGGTATCCCACATTGATGACAATGGGTTTGTCTATGCTCAGACGATCGGTGGTTGGGATCCTCAGCAGTTGATCGGGCAACGCATGGTGATCTGGTCAGCCACAGGCCCTGTGCACGCTGTGATTTCCCGTAAACCCATTCACTTGCTGACTGACGTGGAACGAAAGCAAGTTGTGAAGCTAACGGATATGTGGCTTGATATCGGTGCCGCCAACAAAGAAGACGCCGAAGCCCTGGTGGAAGTTGGTGATCCGGTCACGCTGAGTTTGGGAATGCAGGAAATGCTTAATGGTCTTGCCAATGCTCCGTGTATGGATAATCGCACGGGGGTCTGGGTGGTGATCGAGGCATTGCGACGAGCGAAGGATCGTTTTCCTTCGTGCGGAGTGTTTGCTGTTTCGACTGTTCAGGAAGAGATCGGTTTGCGTGGGGCTCGTACGAGTGCTTTCGGAATTGATCCCACTGCAGCGATCGCCGTCGACGTGACGCACGCCACCGACTGCCCTTCGATTGATAAAAAACAGCAGGGGGATATCAAATTGGGAGGCGGGCCTGCCGTTTATCGTGGGCCGAATTGTAATCCATTAGTAGTACAGAAACTCAGAGATGTGGCTGCGGAGGATCAGATTCCCTATCAGTTGGCAGCGATTGGACGAGGGGCATCGAATGATGCCAACGTGTTACAGCTCAATCGTAGTGGTGTTGCGACCGGGTTGGTGACGATCCCGAATCGTTATATGCACAGTGCTGTGGAGACGATTTCTTTGGATGATATCGACTATGCTGCGAGTTTACTGGCTGGATTTGCTGCGAATTACACTGCCAAGGATGATTTCACTCCGTGCATTGATTCATGATTGATTGAGTGCGTGTTGCTTGGATAGTGAGGATAGTGAGATTTAGTCGAATATCCAGAGTTCGCGTTCTGTCAAACTGACACTTCTAAATGGACTGCCGTATTGGCGCTGCCAATTTGGCACCGAGAGAAATTCGTTGAGATGGATGCTGCCGATCTTGGGTTCTGTCCTAAAAGCCGCCTCTGTTTTCAGAAAAGCTCTAATCTAAGAGGAAAAGGGGAAAATAATAGGTATCTGTGTGCTTGTCTCGAAGGCGTTTCTGGCATATTTTGGATACTTTGGCACGCATGTTGCGTTGTCCACTGTATCTACAGTTAATTCTTAAAGTGACATTTGTCGTTAAGTGTTAATCGTAGAACAGAGAACATAGTCGGAAATGCCGTCGCGTATTTCCGTTGAATTGAAATTAAACGCTTTTGGAACACTCTTTGAAGGAGAATCCGGACGTGGCAAAACAAATGGTATTTGACGACAAGGCTCGACAGTCTTTGTTGTCTGGTGTTGCCAAGCTGGCTCGTGCTGTACGCAGTACACTTGGACCTCGTGGTCGAAATGCTGTCCTGGACAAAGGATGGGGATCACCTAAGGTCACCAAAGACGGAGTCACCGTTGCTGAAGATATTGAGTTAGATAATGTCTTCGAAAACCTTGGTGCTCAGTTGGTGAAAGAAGCCGCCAGCAAAACGAACGAGGTTGCTGGTGACGGTACAACCACAGCAACAGTATTGGCAGAAGCCATCTTTCGTGAAGGCTTAAAGATGATTGCAGCTGGAGCTGACCCAATGGCACTTGGCCGGGGGATCAGTCAGGCAGTGGATGCGGTTTGCGATAAAATCGTCAAGCAGGCAATTGCAATTGATTCGAAGAACAAAAAAGAGATTCAGCAGGTTGCTACGATTGCTGGTAACAATGACAGCACCATTGGAAACGTGCTTGCTGATGCCTTTATTAAGGTTGGCAAAGATGGCGTGATCACAGTGGAAGAGGGTCGTGGAAGTGAAACGACCGTTGAAGTTGTCGAAGGGATGCAGTTCGATCGCGGATTCCTGTCTCCGCACTTCGTGACCAATGAGTCTGAGGTGACGGTGGAATTGGAAAACTGTTTGATTCTGCTATTCGAAGAAAAGATCTCCTCGAACAAGAAGTTGATTCCATTGCTGGAAGCAGTCAGTCAGTCCAAGAAGCCACTTTTGATTGTGGCTGAAGATATTGAAGGCGAAGCATTGGCCACGTTAGTGGTGAATAAGATGCGAGGCATCCTCAATGTTTGTGCTGTCAAGGCTCCCGGATACGGTGATCGCCGTAAAGCGATTCTTGGCGACATCGCTGTGTTGACCAATGCAACTCCGATCTTTAAGGACCTGGGGATCGAGCTTGAAAGTGTCAAGCTGTCGGATCTCGGATCCGCCAAGAAGATTCGCATTACTTCTGAAAGCACCGTCATGGTTGGTGGTGCCGGAAGCAAGGAAGACATCGAAGGTCGAGCGGATCAGATTCGCAACGAAATCGAAGTCACCGACAGTGAATACGATCGCGAAAAGTTACAGGAACGTCTGGCGAAGCTCGCCGGTGGTGTAGCACAGATTAATTGTGGTGCCACGACTGAAACTGAAATGAAGGAACGGAAAGCACTTCTGGAAGATGCTCGAGCGGCAACGCAGGCAGCTCTGGAGGAAGGAATCGTTCCTGGCGGCGGTGTTGCTCTGATTCGAGCTAACAAAGCAATTAGTGCCCT
>DEAW01000025.1:0-7438 GCA_002348315.1 Planctomycetaceae bacterium UBA2972
TGCGTCCGCTTCCTTCACCTTCCGTAACCGGTTGTCCACCCAGCACGTCAATAAATCGCCTGGATACTTCTCTACCGAGGTTTTGAGGCTCACCTCGAAGCTGGACAGCAACGTTAATCGGTGTCCCTTCACTGACCCCATAGGCAACTTCATACGCTGGTTCATCTGCCAGTACCATTCTTTGTTGTTCAAGTACCTTGATCTGTTTATCAAGTTCGGCTAGACGCAGAGCCACTGACTCATCGTCGCCCTCTTTCGGTTTTATCTTCTCACCGATAAGATTCAACGGAGTGTCCACCAACGCAACATTATCAATGTCACGTTCCATCACCGCTTTATCCACATGAGCAAATCCATCGCTTATGAAACAATCAGCGATACCATTCCACCCAGGATTCAATTGAACTCCTTCAAACGAGGTAACGTCCTCAGAAGTCCCGATCGTTCCGGAGACGGTTTTGCTATCCGGGTCAATCGTGATCTGAAGTGAATACCATGTATCGGATTCAGTTTTGCGTATAGAGCTCCAGTCTGCACCGTCCCATATCAGAACTTCATTGGCGGTAACGCTAAACTGCACTGCAATCGACTGGATCACGCCTTGTCCCAGATACAGCCGAAATGCGCTCTCCTTTCCCTTGGGTCTCGCTCTAAAATCAATGTTGAAATACATCTTCTTACCGGATGTGGCACGCAGCCCCGGAGAAAAGACATATCGTATTCCATCTGTCTTAAGCCCGGAGCCAACCCGTACTCCCCGCGTCCCGGGAAGGTGGACATTTGCAAATGGACTTTGAGCGTCCTCAAGAACCTCTATCGGGCCTGAACAGACCCAGGGATCAACCAAAGGTTTTCCGATTTCCTGCTTCTCTATCCCTAAATCCAGTCCACCAGCACGCAGATCGGGTCTTAGTTTACGTTGCTCTAATCGCTGGTCGGCCAAAGCGGTATCGATAGTGGCGAGCCGCTTTTCTTTCTCCTTGTTCCTTTTCAGCACTTCGTCCGGCCGTATTAGAGCTGGAAAATCAGAGGGTCGCTTTTGCTCTTCACCACCAGGGAATGCCCACTGTGTACTTTGCATAATCCCGTATAAGGCATAGTAATCCTCTGCTGACACCGGATCATATTTGTGATCGTGACAACGCGCGCAACCCAGTGACAGCCCTAATAACGAACGCCCGATGGAATCTATGGCATCAGCAAAATCCAAATGCTGATAATCCGGAGACGGCTTATAGCCGTATCGTTTGCCGACGGCAAGAAATCCCGTAGCGGTAACTAGAGAGGCGTACTGTTCGTGGGGACTAACCTGAGCCAAAATATCACCGGCTAGTTGCTCCTTAATAAACTGATCGTATGGCTTATCCTCATTCAACGCCTGAATGACCCAATCGCGATATTTATACGCTTCTCTTACCGGATAGTCTGCTCCATCACCGGCCGTGTCGGCATATCTGGCCACGTCAAGCCAATGACGTGCCCAGCGTTCTCCGTAAGCCTCCGAGTTCAATAACCTGTCTATTACTCGATCAAAGGCTTCGGGAGATTCATCTGCCAAGAAACGGGCAATTTCTTCCGGCGTTGGAGGAAGGCCCGTCAGATCAAATGTAGCGCGCCGGATTAACGTCCGTTTGTCCGCTAGATCTACCGGCTCGATCCCATTTTCATATTGACGCTTACGAATGAATCGATCGACGTCATTCCAGGCCCATTGGCTAATTAGCGTAGAGGTCGGTGCTGTTGGCTTAGTAATTGGCTGAAAAGACCAGAAGTCAACAGCTTCTTCAAGATCAAGCCGCTCGTCTTTGACGACGACAGGATTTAACGGCGCCTTCGCACCTTGCTTAATCCATTTTTCAATGGCTGCAATCTCATGGACTTCTAATTTCTTTTGTCCCGGTGGCATGGCTAAATCCGGGTCCGTCTTTTTAACGGCTAACAACACCAGGCTTTGTTCGGGTTTGCCAGGCACAATGCCGGGCCCGCTAATTCCTCCCGCTTCCCAAAACTGAGGAGCATCAAGCCGTAAATCGGACTCCTGTTTATCCGGACCATGGCAACCTTGACAGTGTTTTATAAAAAGCGGGCGGATTTCTGATTCGTACAGATCGGTATCAGCCTGCGCATACAACCGGTGTTGTGAAAACGTCATTGCCATGCACAGCACAACAAGAGCGGCTATGCCAGCATGACGGATGACAGTCTGTGGGAACGATGGAGTCATATATCTCACGAATTAGAAAAACGCTTTTTAACTCAGCAATCTATTGTAACTAAGCTCGCTTGTCTCGGCGTTAGCAATCGTGCTACATAGCTCACTCTAACCGGCATCTTGGAATGCTTTTTCAATCGCACACGGTCGAATCCTGATTTACTAAAATAGAACATATCGTTAATTGGTATTTATATTGGAGAACTTACTAGTGCGCCGAATCATGAGCTTAATGGCCTTGTCGATTGTTTTGACATCTCCATGCTGTCTCCCACCACATATTGTGCAGGCTGCCGACTATCCGCTTAGGCCTGTCCCCTTTAACAAAGTCAAAATCACAAGTGACTTCTGGCGTCCACGTCTCGTGACACAAAGGGAGACTCTCGTCCCTTTTGCATTTGAACGAACGCAGCCCGGAGTTGAACACCTCCAAGCGGCGCGGGACTATCTAAAGGGTATCAAACAGGATCAACATCGACCTCATCGTTTTATCGACTCCGACCTATACAAGGTCATGGAGGGCGCTGCTTATCTGCTCCAGCTTGAGCGAGATCCGGAACTTGAAAGAACACTCGATGAACTCACCGAATTGATTGCAGCAGCTCAACACGAGAATGGCTACTTATATCCTTCACATACAACGGGGGTCGGCAAAGAACGAGACATGATGGGGGACGAGCCATATACCTTCATTGTTCACAGCCACGAACTTTACAATGTCGGACATATGTATGAAGCAGCCGTTGCCTATTACCGAGCGACTGGTAAACACCAATTACTAGATGTTGCTGAGAAGAGTGCCCAACACATCAATAAAGTCATTTTCCAGGGAGATCCAGCCTACAACAAGGGTAAGCCGATTTTGCAGGCACCAGGGCATCAGGAAATGGAACTGGCACTCGTTCGACTTTATCGAGTAACAGGCAAGCAACTCTATCTGGATATGGCGCGTAAATTCTTAGAGATCCGGGGCAACACTTACGTACCTGATGGTGAAGGCGTCATGGCTCCTACTTACGCTCAGCAACACGCACCTGTCCTCGCGCAAAAGGAAGCGGTTGGGCATGCCGTACGTGCAACTTATCAGTATTCAGCTATGGCTGACGTGGGGACACTCACCGGACAACCCGCCTACGGAAAGGCATTAGGTCGTATATGGGGAAATATCACCGATACTCGCATGCATATTACCGGTGGATTGGGCGCCGTACACGGTATCGAAGGATTTGGAAAGCAATATGAACTACCAAACGCCGATGCCTTCAACGAAACATGCGCTGCCGTTGGCAATGTTCTTTTCAATTACCGAATGTTTCTCTTAAACAAAGACGCTAAATATCTCGATGTGGCAGAAGTTGCGCTGCTCAACAATGTACTGGCGGCCGTTAACCTTGAAGGGAACAGGTTCTTTTATGTAAATCCTTTGGAGGCTGATGGAAAATATCCGTTTAACCATGGTACCGCCGGCAGAGCACCATGGTTTGGAACTGCCTGCTGCCCATCCAACATGGCACGATTACTACCTCAGGTTCCTGGCATGACCTATGCCCACGACGACAACGAACTGTTCATCACATTTTTCACGGAAAGTTCAACTCAAGTGGAATTTGATGGTGTCGCTGTCGACATCGAGCAAACAACAGACTACCCCAATGATGGCAAGATCAATATCTCGCTCAATCCAGCTAAGCCAACTACCTTCCGTTTAAGGCTACGCATTCCCACGTGGACTCAGGATCAATTTGTTCCAGGCGATCTCTATCGTTTTGCCGATTCAAAGAAACACCCGGCGTCTTTGTACATCAACGGCATCACGACGAAGGTCCACGTCGTCAAGGGATTTGCTACCATCGAAAGGGAATGGAGTGCCGGAGATCAGGTTGAGTTACATTTACCGATGCCCGTCCGCACCAATATTTGTCACCCCTCCGTCGAAGCAAATCACGAACGCATTTGTTTCACTCGAGGCCCCTTTGTCCTTTGTGCAGAAGGACTGGATAATGACGGTTCCACACAACGAATTTACTTTGACAAATTACCTAACGGCAGCAAAAGCAAAGTCATGATGACCGACGTTCCTTATGGCTCCTTTGTGCAAACCAACGTGATTGGCCGTGCTATCACAGAGCAGGGTGGCAGCCGCAAGACCAAGGTCATTCTCACTCCGTACTATGCATGGAATAATCGCGGCACAGGTTCCATGACGGTGTGGTTTCCCCGCAAACAGAATATGGCTGTTTTTGACCCGCATGCGTTGCCACAGGAAAGTGTCTTTTCGGAACTAGAGGCATCATACACGTCCGAAGTGGACACAGTGAATGCGATCGGTGATGGCAAGGAGCCGGAATGGTCGACCGGCAATAAGGTGCCACGATGGACAAGCCGTGGGAAGAATGGAGAGGATCAATGGGTTATTGCCAGATTTAATAAACCGAGTGAAATTCGTAGTATCGGAGTCTACTGGATGCAGGATCGCTTCGATGTCAGGTTTCCAAAGGAGTGGAAAGTAGAGATTGAACAGAATGGAGAATGGAAGCCGTTTGAGTTGTATACAACCGATCGTTACGATACGCGAGCAAATCAGTATAACGTGATCCATCCAGCAGCTCCGTTGTCTTGCGATGCAATCCGAATCAACATGACGCCTCAAGAGGAATCCGCCGTTGGTATCCTTGAAGTCCAGGTCACTTTTGAGGACTGAGCAGCCTTCAAAACATTCGTACTGATTCATTGTTGAGACTTTTATGCGTTACGACGTAGGATCCAGCTTTTGCCAACCTGCCGTTTAGGTTTCGAAGCAGGGGGTTTAGCCACCGAAGCTTTACCGAAGCCCGCCCGAAGTATTCCGAGCAAAACAGCGGGGGCAGAACGACCATAGCCTGCACTGCGAATCAAAACAAAGGCGTAGTTTACAGGCCAAAGAGTGGATCTTATTTTAAACACTGGCTCATATTTTTTAGACGCTTGCCCGCCAAAACGTGGGCCTTTTTACATACCTGTCTAATTGCCTAACTATCTATCTGTCTATCTGTACCTCTGCCCACTTCCAGCACTCCGTCATTCGTACCGAACCTGTCAGTCTCCACTCCCATTCGTTGCAATAGATTCACATAGAGATTGCAAAGCGGAGTGTTTTTGTGATGTTCTCCAGCTTTAACATATCCCTCGTGCTTATAACCTCCTCCCGCCAGAACAATTGGCAAGTTCGTAGGATCATGAGCGTTCGCATTTCCGAGGTTACTTCCAAACATGACCGAGGTAGAGTCTAGCAGGCGTTGACCGTTTTCCTGAGGACCTGACATGGCCCCAAGGAATTCTGAGAACATCTCCAGAATCGACCTCTCAATAATTTTAAGTTGTTTAATCTTGTTCGGGTCCTGTCCGTGGTGTGATAAGGGATGGTGGCCTGACGACACGCCATTAATCATCGGAACGGCTTGATGATCCTGAATCACCATCGAGATCACTCGTGAAGAATCTGTACTTAGCACCAGAGGGATCAGGTTAAATAGAGTGCGAGTTCGCCCTATTAGATCTGTCTTATCAAGAACATCCTGTGGCGGTTCTACTTCAACCATTGGTTTTGGACGGTCAAGCCAGGCTTCCGATTCCTGAAGATCGACTTCGGCCTTACGGATTGCCTCATAATACTCCGCCAACTGCCGATTGTCGTGAATGCCTGTTTTACGACTCAACGCTTTGGTCTGTTCCCCAACCAGGTCCAGGATACTGCGGCCTTCAGAGAGACGCTGCCGTTGACGTCTGACTTCCTTCGGACTACCTGTCAAAAACAATTTCGAAAATAACGCCGACGGCCTGTTCTCCGCCGGAATCATAACACCATTGCTCGTATATGATTGACTTTCACGGCCTTCTGTACTGAGTGATATGGAGGCAAAACGAGTTTGATTTCCTATATGCTTAGCCGCAACCTGATCAATCGAAATAGAATTCTGAAAACCACCTAACCCTGGATTTCTCGCCGCCGACAAAAACGTCATTTCGGTATCGTGAGGTTCCTTTCCAGTTTGTTCGGGATGAGACAATCCAGAAAACAGAGTAAAGTCATTACGATAGGCTTCGAGTAACTGCAAATACTCCGTAGCACCATATTCCTTGCCCGTCGTTTTCGGAAACAGAGACGGAGCGTACAGTCCCAGGGTACTGCAAATCATCACCATCCGTTTTGGCAACTCTAATTGCCCTGCGCCGATAGCCGCCGACATACATTCTAACAATGGCAACGAAATCGCAACGCCCGATGCTCTTAAGACTTGTCGTCTATCAATTTTGTTTTGCATCATCGTTCCCTAAACATTCGACTCAACACCACCTGGTGTAATAGATTCCGCATTGGGTATCCGCTCTCCTCTGTCTCTTGCAGGATACGTTCAATTTCTGCTCGATCCGCAAATTCTATTTCCCCGCCGGTAGCAAACACCATCAGTTTAGACAAAACATTCCGTGCCACCTGTTCAGTTGATCCGAGCAAATGCTGTTTGTAGTCGCGAATATTATTAAATGACACACCTTCTACGGTAACTCCCGATGAATCTACACTTCGGCCCAGGTCGTAGTCAACAGACCCATACCGTAAGCCGGCGTTCACCTCCCGAGTGATCCCCCGACTATTTCTGTAATTCTTACGATAGTTACCTACCGGATCAAAACTCTCCAAAGCGAAGCCCGGGGGGTCAATTTTCTTATGACACATTGCACACGACACATTTTCCTGATGTTTTGCCAGCGTTTCCCGGATGGTGGTTGCACCACGCGTATCAGGTTCAATCGAACCAATACCAGGCGGAGGGGGATTGGGAGGCATACCCAGTAAGTTTGACAACACGAAATTACCTCGCTTTACAGGTGTAGTTACCGTGCCGTTTGCCGTAATCTTTGCAATTACCGCGTGCGTCAGGACTCCACCACGTACACTATCCGGACCAAGCTGAACTTTACGCATTTGCTCCCCTAAAACCCCGGGAACGTTGTAATGCTCCGCCAATTTCCTATTCATAAACGTAAATTTTGAATCTATAAGATTGGCGACACTCAGGTTCTCTTCTATCAAATGCGTAAAGAATAGACGGGTTTCGGCCAACATGGCTCTGCGAAGTACATCATCGTATTCCGGGAAAAGATAAGCGTCAGGTGTCGTCTCATCAATCCGCCGCAGTTCCAACCATTGGTCCAAAAAGTCCTCGACGAATCGTCGTCCTTTCTCAT
>DEAW01000025.1:7829-13874 GCA_002348315.1 Planctomycetaceae bacterium UBA2972
CCAAGTAATTCGTCGTCCGGCAAACTACGCCATAAAAAGGTCGCAAGCCTACCAGCTAATTCATATTGATTAAGCTTTCCTTCGTCCCCGACGTGAAACAGCAATTCAGGTGAAATTAACATGGCTCGTAGCGGTATACGCGCACAGGCTATAAAATCCCTTCCTGCATCTAAATCGGGTTTTGCAAGTGAAACCAAAGCATCAATTTCGGTTTCAGAAACAACACGTCCAAATGCCTTGGGAGCAAATGCGGATACAATTTCTCTCAAATGATCGATCTGTGGTTTCGTAAACACCGGATGATAGAACCGACCAAATTGACTGCGTGCTGCTTGAAAACGCCATTCAATCCCGGGAAACAAATCTCTGGTTCTTTGGGGGGGCCAGCTTGTTTCGAGCGGACCCTGAACCACCACTTTATGAATCTTAACGCCTTCCCCCTGATAGGAACTTGCTGGCTGGCTATTATAGATAACCTGGCCATTCGGCGCTGGATCCAACTCATCTGCACTCACGTAAAAGTAATCATCCGGTCTGAGATATTTGATCAGGGAAACTTCCCGATATTCGTCGCCGGAAAGGTCCCATGCGCCGAACAACTCACTCTCACCTTGAGAATCGTTTTGACGTTTAAGACTAACGCTTATGGACGAACGGGGATTATGAGCCGCAGCCGTCACGGTAATCCTATAATTCCCCGGCACCTGTATTCTGAAGCCGTTGTTGTCTGATCGTAGAACGTAATTTGCCCCTCGAAAGGTCACTACGTCTCTATCTGTTTTGAAAATCGTACCACCGCCATTGCGCACTGGACGATCTACCCACATTTGAATGTATTTGGAATTGAAATAATCCAACTCCCGAGGTCGCATTTGGGGAGCAGGCCCAAGCATAATCGCTTCATCCAACGCTAAATCTGCCGCAGTTAGAAACCCTTGAACGTGAACGCTTGACATTTCTTGTTTGGAAGCGACAACGTCAAAAGACGCCGCATCATTCTCTGGAGGTAAATGCTTCGCGATACTACCACCGATCCCCAGAAGGTCGTGTAAAACATACTGATATTCCTTCCGTGCCAAACGGCGGGAAGGAACGCGTCCAGATTCTGATCGACCGACTAAATTCGCAGCAATGAGATCTTTCTCCAGTTCCACCAGTGCGGCGGAACGCAGGGGTACTTCCGGCTGAGCGGCATCCTTTGGAGGCATTTCACCACGTACAACGCGATCAAATACTTTGGTCCATTCCGTAAACACGGAAGTATCGTCCAGAGCATAACCCAATCCGGATAAGTCCAATCCGGTCTCGGTGGACTCGCCATGACATTCCAGGCAGGAGCTTTGAATCAACTTCTGAACCGCCTCATTTCCACACAGCATGCATTCCGGAACACCACCGAATGTCATCCCCAGAAATGCTATCACAACTGACGAAATTCGTATCATTCGGCCCCGTCACCTTTAGGTCTGGCAGCTACGGATTGAATATAGGCGACCAGGTCCATGATTTCATCAATCGTAAAGGTATCGAGTAGTCCAACAGGCATGCTTGAAACATTGGAAGTCTGCTGCTCGTCTATGGATGACTTAGCTAACACGTGCGTCTTTTCCGGTTTCAGCATATTGGGCAACAACGTTATCTCCTGGTCATCTTCTTCTATAATCACACCGGTTAATACCTGACCGGTATCAACCACAATCAACTGAGGTTGAAACTTCTTATGTATCTCGACCGAAGGTCGCACAATTTGGTTCAGCAACTTAGCTCCCTGAAATTTTTTGCTGATTCCGGAAAGCTCTGGACCAAGTTTTGCACCTTTGCCATCAATGCTGTGGCAACGACTGCAGGTTGCCTGCTCAAAAATGAAACGACCGTTTTCTATCGATCGCCCTGCAAGATTGTTAGGTGCGCTACCGAAATTGTGATGCTGCCATTTATTGACAAAGCGGCGGGAAGGTCCCAGAGCATCCTGGCTGGCTACATACTCCATAATGCGGACAAACATTTGGCCGTCCATTTTACGAGCAGGATACATTATACGGAATTCATTCCATAATCTGCCCACATTGCCCCGTCGACCGGCTGAAATCTGAGCCATCCGGCTGTCGACATACTTTTGATGTGGTTGTTCAAAATAGGCTTTCGGCATTTCAGCCTCATCAATCATGGCAAACAACGTTTTACGTCGAGCCTCCATATCACCTGCCGTTGCCAAATTCCCAATTTCATGATTTCCGTCGTAAATTCGCGGCTCCAGTTTCACTCCTCCTCCCGCTGGCAATTCTTTCGGCAAGGTAATCTTAATTACTGCACCAACTCCTCGTTCCATGTGACGAGCCGGGCCGGATGTACTTGTCCATACATTGCCTTCATCATCAAATTCGATTTCCCGAGTGTAAGAGACACGCATCGGTAAACGATATTCCAGCAACGTTTCCGATTTCGGGTCAAATCGATTGATCGTATCGTTTGCAGTCCCACAGACCCATACAATGCCATGTTTATCCACATTCAAAGCATAGGGAGTTTGGTTTTCAGCATCCGGCAACTCGTAAACCGTCCATTGTTCGGTATCTGGGTTAAACTTGCCAAAGACACCTGAGCCGAACCCCGGCACCCAGACCATTCCGTCCGGAGCGATATGTAATCGCCGCGGGCCTCGAAATGGTGGATTCCATTCCGTCACATCGCCATCTTCAGCCGTGGGATCGATCCGCCCGATCCGGTTACCGTTCAATTTGGAATACCAAATCGTGCCATCAACCGGCGAATAGTCAATTCCATACGGCGTGATCCCACGTGACTCCCCTCGTCCGGCTGCAACTGCCTGACCGGCGCTTAGAAGCTTATACTCCTTCACCTCATGCGTGATCGGATGTAGAGAAAAGCAGCTGTTAGACCCGGCATCGGTATACCAGATCAGGCCCTGCGGATCTTTTGGATCTATACGTAGCGTATGAGGATAACCTCCACGTTTTTTGGGGTATTCGGCACTGCTGTAGGTTTCAAACTGCTTGGTCACAATATCAAATCGCACCATTTGGCCGGTCGCACACATCGTGGTCCACAGGCTTCCATCATTAGCGGTCTCAATGGAGTGGGGGCCATAAGTTCCCTGCGGATAATTAAGGCTAGCTGTCTTACCGGTACGAGGATCCAGCACAATCATCCGATGCTTACTGATATTCACAGCATATACATTGCCATCTGAGCCAATCTCGAGATCGTGAAACGACCCCTGGTGTAATTCATCCAATTCCCACATCGTTATTTTTGCAGCCGCTGCCGCTCCCGTTGGCGCGGCTGGGGGATCAAATGCAGGCCAACTCTTAACCGCTTCTTCAGAATACGTATCACGCAATCTCTGAATAATGGTTTCCTGTGTGTGAGGATACAGACCCCCAAAACCATCCATACGTCTAATCATCGTCTGCCAGTCGACCGGCTTTTCAGGCGTTCTAAATCCTAAGGTCCCTACCTGATGACAATAGGTGCAAAACATCTTGAAATTCATTTTGTCCCGCGGATTGTCGAATTTCAGCATGCCAAAGGCATCACTCGCTGGACGCTGTAATTCCAACTCCTCTCCGATGGCCACGTGCGTTTGAATCAACAGATTTTTCGTACCAGGCTTCACGGAAGTTTTCCATTCGTCACCCAACCCCATCAGACGAGTACGAACCTTGTGGTCTACATTTCTAAGACCGTCAATAACGAACACTCCGTCTTTTTTTGTAAAGACCGAGATCCATTTACGGTATTCATCATCCACGGCAGAGACCATAACGCCTTCAACACCTATCCCGGTTGAATTTACCACTTTACCGCTAATAGTTGATTTAGTTAGAACATCAGCTTCGACGACCGAGATTAATAGCAACGTAGACATGAAGGCTAAACCGCGTTGGAATATCATTTCAAATCTCCGGATGTATCTAAAACGGCGGCTTCCAGAATTGATTCCCTATAAGATGCTTCAGGGAGATCTCTTAGCGAATATATAAACGCAAGCAACTGAATTGTTTGCTGTTTATCAAGTTCAATATGTTGGTGTGTGTTGTTTGCTAACAATGACTCTAAACGCGCCAGCGAGTATTTTTTATTACGTAACGTGGGAACAAACCGATCATCAGCCACCAAACCGAATTCCGGCAATTGATGGCAACCGGAGCAGCGTCCCGTCGAAAAGCCTTCAGCACTTGCAGTAGCCAATCGAAAGCCGAAATAAGTGTACTGATTCATCTCCGGTGGCAATTTAATTAGAATCCGTCCCTCCTGATTCGCCAATCTGCTGGCGATACGTCCAGACAGGTCACTCATGGATTCATTATCCTCCCTACTGACCGGTATGCGGTTCAAATAGGCAAATGCATCAAAACTCGACCGCCGCGCTGAATCGGGCCGATGAATTCCGGACTTATGCTCGTCAGCGGCTTCTCCCCAAACCGGCCCTTCCCTAAGAACATCCTCATGAAGCGACTGCATCGTTTTGCGTAATCGCTCCGTCAATTCAGGATTTTCCGATGCGATGTTCTTGGTTTGCTTTGGGTCACTCGAGAGATCAAACAATTGCACCCGAGTGATACCACCAGTTCCCGATTTAATTAATGGAATCCATCTTTCCTGAAATGTATTGAGAGTTACAAACTCTGCTCTTAGTTTGAGATATTCCGGGGTTTTTAATGGACTGTTATAACATTCATGCCAAAGCTCTTTAGCTGTCAATTCTTTACCTAAGTGCTTTTGAAGATGAATTCTCATTTTGCCCATGACAGCATCAATCTGTGTTTTGTCCCGGGGAAACTCCTCTCCTCGCCAACCAACTAGCGTGTAATCGCCTTCACGCAACACTGCGACTGGCTGACTTAAAGGAGAATGCCAACTTAAAGGTTGCTTGCGATCCAAGGCAACAGCTGATTTTCGCAGGACAGGCGAGAGGTCCGTGCCATCGATTTCAATTGTTTCCGGCACTTCAATTCCGGCAAGTCCGCATATCGT
Organism: Planctomycetaceae bacterium UBA2972; assembly: GCA_002348315.1. Taxonomy (GTDB): domain Bacteria; phylum Planctomycetota; class Planctomycetia; order Pirellulales; family Pirellulaceae; genus UBA721. Next base: position 12,828 of record DEAW01000025.1, read on the forward strand.
TGGCAGGATGTCTATGGCTGCCCCGGGAGTACTCTCCACTCGCCCACTATCGATTCCAGCCGGCCAATAGAAGATCCCAGGTGTGCGAATTCCTCCTTCCAACAAAGACCCTTTGCCACCACGCAGGTCTCCATTTCTTTCGTGGCGATAACTACCATGATCTGAAGTGTAAATAATGATCGTATTTTCCAGCTCACCTGTTTCCTTCAAGTGTTTCAATAGCCGCGAAATTGCTCTATCTGTGTTATCAATGGTGGCAGAGTAAATTGCTGCCTGATCATTGGCTCCCCCGTATTCAGCAACGATGTCCGCTGGTGCGGCAAGTGGTGCATGAGGTTCATGAAACCACACGTTAAGGAAAAACGGCTTTGCGTTATCACGTTTTGTATTGAGCCACTTCACAGCTTCATCTACTACCAGTTGACAGGCATATCCTTTCATTTCACCGACTCGTTCTCGATTTCGCCAAAAGTTGCCGGGATTTCTATGGGAGGGAGCAGCATTCAAATCGGTGGCAAACCAATAATCAAACCCATGTTCGTCGATCCAGGGCTTCTCCATCCCTCGAAATGGTGTCCCCAAATGCCACTTGCCTACGTGTACTGTTTCGTATCCATTCTGTCTCAACAATTCAGCAATGGTGACTTCTTCTGTACTTAAATGCATCTCATGGATATGATCCTGAATCACGGTATAGACGCCCGTACGTACGTGATGCCTTCCAGTAAGCAAGGAGGCACGCGCCGGCGAACATACGGGGGCACCTGAATAGAAATAGTCGAACTTCACACCTTTGGCAGCTAATGCGTCCAAGGCAGGTGTTTTCACAGGGCCACCGTAGCACCCAATATCACCAGAACCCAAATCATCAGCCAACATTAACACTACGTTCGGCGGACTCGCCAATACCTGAAATGTATTGGCCAACACCCACAACAACGAAACCATAAGCGATAACATGCGATTAATCATGCGTAATAGATTTTCCAGGTCGAATTACACGGGATGGAGAGTCTTGGGGGAATCATTGTGAACACTCCACATGCG
>DEAW01000054.1 GCA_002348315.1 Planctomycetaceae bacterium UBA2972
GAGTACTTTGATAGCAACCTTGCGTTGCAGAGTGTTATCGATGGCTTCGTAGACAGTCCCCATCCCACCGGAACCAAGCTCTGCTTGAATCTCGTATCGCCCGAGTGTTTCACCGACAGACAATTGCATTTGAGGTGCTACTCCACTAATAAGACTATTCTTTTCCGGCGATTATAGATCATCGAGGAAGTGAATTCTCTACCGATCTTACTAAGAACGCAGATGATACTGGAGAAAACCAAGAAAACTGCTTAACGTATAAATCATCGTTTATGCGTCAAGAGGATTTAGACGTAAAATCCTATCCGATCCGAGACTATGACTTAAGTCAGCAAAAGCTGAATAGCGGAAGCCATTTTCAGGAATCAACAGACAGGCGCAGTTTACGCATCCCAACTTCGTTTTTCGAAATTCGTACGGTAAATTACGCCGAAGGGTGGAGACCGGGTCAAACAGTCTAATAGTAAAAGAAGTTGATTCGCCCCAGAATGCGAATGCTGGGTCTAACCATCGTAACTGATGTAAATTGATGTCTTTGTACTTATAATGAAGGGATATTGATAATCGTCTTCACCTCGAAGGATAATATGACTGCGTTTACAAAACCAAATCGCCGGACTGCACTAAAAATGTGTTTAGGATCGGCTTTCGGTTTGTCATTGGCCGATGTCCTGCAAGCTAATCCAAACGCACCGGCAAAGAGTGTCATTCACCTCAACCTCCATGGAGGATTCTCAGCTCAGGAATCCTGGGACCCAAAACCGGAAGCCCCCAGTGATTACCGCGGATCCTTTGGAGTTGTGAAGACCAACAACGGTTTTCACTTCAGTGAAAACTTCCCTCGTACGGCTGGTATCAGTGACAAAATCTCCATCGTGCGATCGATGCATTGCAAGATTCCGGACCATGGGCAGGCAACCTACCATCTGTTTACCGGTTATTTGCCGACAACGGTCATTGATTATCCGCAAATGGGTTCCGTAGTCGCTCATGAATTCGGAATTCGAAATAATATGCCTCCGTACATCGCCATTCCGAATCGAAACAGCTTTGCTGGAGGCACAGGGTATTTAAGTAGCAAATTCGGTGTGTTCGCATTGCATGCCGATCCCGGTGGACGAGGCGAATTTAAGGTGAAGGACCTTTCTATTCCCGATGGCGTCTCAGCTCGGCAGTTTGAACGTAGAACAAAAGCCAGAGCTCTTCTTGAAGCCAGTTTACAGAATAGAAAAGTTGATGCATCTCAACTCGGCACCATGTCGCAGTTTTACGAACAGGCATACACCTTGCTGAATTCAGAGGCAGCAAAAAAGGCGTTTACTCTGGAAGGTGAAAGTGAGGCCACGAAAGAGTTGTACGGGCAGGGTTACATCCTGAATTATCGCAACCAGCCCGCAGCAGTGGGAGGACGTCTGCTAATGGCTCGGAGACTGGTGGCCGCAGGTGTGCGGTTTGTTTCCGTGGACTATGGTGGCTGGGACAACCATCAATCCATTCGTGACGCATTCCTCGACAAAGGGCCTGCGTTGGATCACGCCATTTCCGGGCTGATCTCGGATCTGGATCAAAGAGGCATGCTGGACGAAACGCTGGTCATGGTGACCACTGAATTTGGACGCACACCTCGAGTGAACACGTCAAACGGTCGCGATCATTGGGCCCGTAGTTACAGTATGATGCTGGCCGGTGGCGGTATTGCCCGGGGTCAGATTTATGGTGCTTCTGATGCAACGGCCAGTGAGCCGGATAAACACCCGGTTTCGCTGGAGGACTTTCTTTGCACGGTGTACCACCAGCTTGGTATCGACTCCAACAAAGAACTGCTGGCCTTCGGCACCCGCCCTACCGAAATTGTAAAAGGGGGCAAGGTCGTACAAGGACTGCTGGCCTAATGTCATTGCTCAAGCCCTCTCTCATTCTCTGCTCGATTCTATGGTTCCAGATCGGTGCCGGAGATTTGCACGCTTCCCAGCGTCGTAACATTGAAGTCCTCACACCGCGTAGTGGTCAGCAGGGTACACAGGTTTCTGTGATCATGCAGGGACTTAACATCAAAGATGCGCGGGAAGTGCTGTTCTATCGTCCTGGTATCAAAGCAATTGCCTTTGAAAATCTACCGGACCTTGAGAATGGAATTTCCTTACACCACGGCGGCTACGTCAAAGAACGAGTGCGTTGCATTTTTGAAATCGCTGACGATTGCCCGCTTGGAGAACATCCACTTCGACTACGCACTAAAGACACACTCACCTCCGTGGCTACCTTTTGGGTTGGGCCATTTCCGGTTATTCCGGAATTGGAACGCGGTGGTTTTGAAGTTACCTACGACGGCGGTAATACCGTTGTCAAAGAGAGTAAGGCAGCCATAACGTCGCCAAACGATTCACTGGAAACGGCACAGCCGATTCCCATGAACCACACCGTTGCTGGTGAGATTAAGGTTACTAGGGAAATCGATCATGACTACTACTCCATCGAAGCGATTGCTGAGGAGAGGATTTCGGTAGAGCTCGATTGCGTGAGGTTATGTGACAAGGCATATGCAGAGTCTGAATACGACTTGCTCGTCCGAATTCTCGATGAGAACGGTAAAGTGCTCGCTTCATGTGACGATTCCGATTTACATGTGCAGGATCCAATTCTGAGCATCGCAGCACCGTACTCGGGCAAGTACTTCGTTCATATTCGTCAGCAGCTCTATAAAGGTGGTCGCTGGATTTTCTACCGAGCGCACATCGGCAATTTTATTCGTCCCGTGCTTGCCTATCCACTTGGAGGGCAGGCCGGTACGACAGAAACGGTTCAGTTGCTGGGAGACGGGCTTGGGACCTATTCAGAGGAAATAACCTGGCCAACGAAAACAGGCGACTTCAGTTTTTATCTCGACGCGTCAGGTGTAAAGACACCTTCTCATCTGCCTCTGCGAGTCTGTCCATTCCCTAATGCGTTAGAGGCTCAGATTGACCAAACGCACGAAGCGCCGGTAGCACTCAATGGTGTGATTGCTACCTCTGGTGAAGAAGACGTGTTTAAAGTGTTCATGAAGAAGGGGGTGAAGTACCGTATCCGAGTGTTTGCGCGAGGAAATGGTAGCCCAGTTGATAGTAGTGTCTGGGTGCGACACATTGAGCAACAGGATATCGCCGTCTCCATTGACGATGCCACCTGGAGTGAACGGGGCAAGCCTGTAATCCCACAGGGGCTTCAGCGTCCTGAACTGCTCGACGGTTCGGCCAATCACACGCCACAGGATGATGGTATTCACTTAATTGGCATTCACGATCTGCGTGGACTCGGAGGTGAAAATTTTGTTTATCGAGTGGAAATTGCTGAAGCTCGTGATACTATTCACAACCACACGGTCAGTTGGGCCAACGATCGTTTTGAAACAAATCGT
>DEAW01000034.1:0-5832 GCA_002348315.1 Planctomycetaceae bacterium UBA2972
ATCTATGCGAGATCTCTGTCCTCAAACATGATTAATGCTAGTAGCATCGCAATGATGCTGTAGACGGCACAATAGCTGAAGGCCCATCCAAGATATACAAACGGAACGTCTACCCCGGCACTAATAGCCGCCTGAATATTAAATAGCTCCAGGTTCGGAAAGATGGTAGCGATTAATTGTGCGAAAAAACGAATGATACCAAACCCCGCCCCTTCCATTGAGCTCTCTACAACTAACGGCGTCAGGTGTCCGAGTGCATAGATCACCAGGCAGATTGTCATATTTCCCAGCAATGGAACACGAGTTGAAATAGCTACGCTTAACGCGGTGAAAATAAGTGCTTCCATGAACGCCAAAACCAAACCCGGGGCAAGTCGGATCATTTCTAAATAGCAAATCTGCCATTCCGGTGATGCCAATGAGGATTCTTTAGCATCGTAGATAGGCTTGTAGGCGACGGCAGCCATAAACACGACACTAAACACTAAGTAGACCAGCAATAGGGTCCAAACGATCCCAACGTATTTTCCTATTACAAAGGATCTGCGATTAAGGGGTTTCGATAGAACTGTAAGGGCGGTCCGTCCATCAATTTCTTCAGCAACTGACGTGCTAGCTGACCACAACGCAAGGACAATACTGAGCACTAAAATCAGTGTTAAGCCGGTGTCTTTAAGCATCTTAATATCTTCGCCAAAAGTATTGTATGGAATCCATACAAAGGCAATCAACGCACAAACACCGCCAGTAAGAATCAGAACGAAAAGTGGTTGTGCTACTTCGGATTTGAAAGTGGATAATGCCACTGCGAACATTCGCGGTGCTGCCATGCGTTGCACAATATAGGCGAGGAACACAAATAGGATCCCAAATGCGGTCACGGGGATACTGGCAACCTGAGCGTACTGTGGTACATAAAGGACGTAGACGTTTACTTGGGCTGGGTCGGGCCCGATGTTTTTCAGGTAGATGTTTGAGATAGTCGAAGCAGCCATGGATTGGGATTCATCTCCAGCGGAGATGGTTTGTAGGATCCCAGGTTCGTAGGGGCTGACCCGATAAATTGAATCGCTGGTGATATCGTCGATAACGATATCTTCAGGTAGTTCGTCAAAGGGTGTGAACGATGCATTGATAGCCCCGGTAGTTTCAATCTCCATTCCTCCCACGTCAACAACGTGGATGTCCACTGATTCTGCCACGGAGTTATCACCGGCATCCAACTGGAATTCGTAACTTGTAACACCCGAGGACGGCAATTTGATTAGAGAACTGAAAAGGCCTGACGTGTCGGGCGCAACAATCGTACCTAGCAATCCTATCGTTGCCATTGTGGACACCACAAGAAACATCGGCATCAAGATTCCTTCTTTCAGAATCAATGGAAGCTCACGGGCGGTGCGTTTCCAGGAAATCACCATGAAGCTATAGGCGACGAACAAACACAGTGCATAAAGTCCGATATATTTAGCTATCATTGTCAGGATCGTATCATCGGCATGACCACTCGACGGCATTGAAACGCCGCTTAGGATCAACGGTGTAGCGATCATTGATAATGCAAAGGCCAAACCTGCCGCTAGTAACAGTGACTTTCTGACATCCTCCATCAGCATATTGATCTTATTTACGCGGCTAAGTGCCTGGCTTGCCAACCAGACAAGACTCACCAGAACTAACCCGGCCATACAACCGACTCCGATAAGCCATAATGGTGTAAACCAGGCCTCCAGACCGGGTGAAAGTTCAATTGCAAATAGTTGATATGACATGTTCGACTGAAAAAAAGGCATATAGACTTCGTTCGTGGAATTCAAAAAGGAATACGTATAGGAAGACTGAAAAGTTCAGTTAGTAATTAACTCTGAAGTCACCAAAGTTCCCTGAGGAGGTGGAATCAGTGACGGAGACATCTTTAATGTTGTTTTTCATCCGACCTTTGATGGCCAGCATAAATGCATCGACTTCTTCTAATTGCCCTTCGACCACCAGGTATACAGTGCCGTCGGTACGATTTTCCACTGTTCCATTGACATCGAAATTTTTTGCTATGTGATTAGTAGTCCAGCGGAATCCAACTCCTTGAACCCTTCCCCTGTAAATCACATCTCGACGAATCATGTTTAGCTAATCTACTGCAATAGTGAAGAAAATGTCGTTGTTATATTGTCACTCGCAAAACGACTTCCGGACGAAATGCTCTACTACCTTCGGCACCTTTGCTATTTAAGATGCCTCACCTGACTACGATTATGCCGGTCGCAGTGATATTGACGCGCGCGGTAGTTCTTCCGTAAGGTTCGACAATGTCTTGTTGCAACTTATTACAACGATTAGGTCTCATGAAATCCGCTCGTTTGTGCGCGAGCTTCTATTCGATCGTGTTGATATGCAATTTTAGCACCATGATTAGTTTTGCACAGGAACCGTCCTTAAGTCGGCCGTCAACGGCTGTACCTGCTAAACAAAAGGGAATTGTGCTACTTAGAAATGGTCAAATCATTTCCGGCGAATATTCTGAGACTGGTTCTAGTTATATAATTACGCTGGGCACTGGAGGAGTAATCCGTCTACAAAAGAACCAGATTGAATTTGTAAGCGACTCGATCGATGAAATTTATTCTTATCGCCGAGCCAGTACAGTTAATAACTCGGCTGACGCTCATCTGGCGATGGCCAATTGGTGCCTGACTAATCGGCTTTATGACTATGCTCAATTTCACCTTCAACAGTCAATTCGGATTAATCCGAGGCATCCGGCAATAATTCCGATTCAGGCTCGAGTCGCGATTGCACGATCTGCAGGCAAAAGTACTGTAAGTAAACCCAGTTCCGTCCGTGCTCAACTCGTCTCCAACGAAACAATCGCCGCTAGGCTTAATCAACTCGACCCGGGTGTAATTCAGTCTTATGTAGGTCGGTTACAGCCATTATTGATCAATACTTGTGCCGTCGCCGGATGTCATGGTGTTAATACGCAGTCCGCCTACCAACTTATAGACTTCCGTTGGACAAGAAAGCCCCCACGTAATGTCTCCTATCGCAACCTATATAATTCCATGAAATACGTTGACTTTTCCGATCCACAAAAAAGTGTGTTGCTGAGCAAGGCAACTACCGCTCACGGATCGTCAAAGAAGCCTGCCATCACAATTACCGATTCAGAACAACTTAGTTTGTTAGTAGATTGGGTCAGAATCCTCACGTCTCCGGCTAATACAAAACAACGAACTACGACTCAAAACATATCCGGCCCGATAGTTTTTCAAACAACTCCTATGAAAAATCCCCGACGAGTATCGCTGCCGGAAACTTCTAATTCGATTGACCGCGTTTCTAAGTCGTTTTCTGATCCGGTCAGTACGCCAAATTTAAACGACACGTCATTAAGTCATCAAATGTTGAAGGACGAAAAATTCGCAGAAATTAGCTTGTCTAAGGATTTCGACGATTTGCCATTTAGTCCTGGTGATTCCCAACTATTGAGGGTTTTTAGTCCACCCTCTCCGCAACGTCATAACCTCACTCCTACACTGGATAGTCTATTTCCATTACCCAGTGATCAAATGCTAAAGAGATCGAATAAACAGGCTAAATAATTAAGCAATTCACTCAATTGCGCATAGATTTCACTCGGTACTGAGCCAAACGCTCATTGGCGTACGACTGATTTCATATAATAATGGTTCTAAACTAAAACTGTTTTCTGATAAGACTACGTATGGACAAACCGCCTACAGAACGTCCACCACAAAACCAGCGAAGTACATCACGTATCTGGCTGTTCCTTTTGTTGTTAGCCTTTGTTATTCTACTGGCTAATAATTCCAGTACGCCACATAAGGCGATGTATAGCGATCTGGAAAGATGGCTTAGTTCACCCGACAAGCCAGGACAAGATCCAGCTAATCCCATAGATCGTGGTGATATTAAACTGGTTACGATCGACGAACATCTGAATCTTGCGATAGTTGAGTTCCGCGATGAGGTAGGAATTAAGCCGTCGGGGTCTACCCGAGAGCAACAGGTAAAGAAAGTACAGGTTCTGATACCAAAATCAGAAGGTACAAGCGACCTGAAACGATTATTGGATGATCATCAGGGTTCGCGAACCAACAAAATTGCCTATCAATACAGCCCACAGGACACAACCGCCTCAGTGATTCTGTTCATTGCGATTCTGCTGCCGGTTGCGCTGTTAATCTTTTTCTGGATATCCTACCGCCGTAGCCAAAACCAGTTCATGGGAGGCGGGTTCCTTTCTGGATTCGGCAAAAGTAATGCGAAACGGTATGACCAGGACGAAGAACCAATTACGTTTAAGGACGTAGCCGGCCAAAAAGCTGCGAAATCCGATCTTCAGGAAATCGTAGAATTTCTTTCCAGCCCGGACAAATTCCAAAAGCTGGGCGGACGAGTACCAAAAGGAGTTCTTTTAAATGGGCCACCCGGGACAGGGAAGACTTTGCTAGCGCGAGCCGTTGCCGGGGAAGCTGGAGTTCCTTTCTTTTCCATCAACGGTTCTGAATTTATTCAAATGTTCGTGGGAGTTGGTGCCAGTCGCGTACGGGATTTATTCCAGCAAGCAAAAGAAGCATCACCCGCAATTATCTTCATTGACGAAATTGATGCTGTTGGTCGACAACGCGGCGCCGGAGTCGGTGGAGGCCATGATGAACGCGAACAGACGCTTAACCAAATCCTCGGCGAAATGGACGGCTTTTCAACGAATGACTCGGTAATCGTTGTTGCCGCCACCAACAGACCGGATGTTTTGGACCCTGCCTTATTGCGGCCTGGAAGATTTGACCGTCATGTGACGGTTGGCCGTCCAACGCAAAAAGGGCGTCGCGATATCTTCAAAGTGCATGTTCGACAAGTCCCTTTATCAGATGATGTCGACCTCGAACTCTTAGCCGCCGGAACGGTCGGTCTAACCGGGGCTGACATTCGAAATATGGTAAATGAAGCCGCATTATGGGCTGCGAGAAAAGATAAATCCTGTGTTGAAATGGAGGATTTCGACTATGCCCGTGATAAAATTCTCATGGGAGCAAAACGCGAAGAACACTTAACAGAAGACGACAAGGAAAAAACGGCCTATCACGAAGCAGGGCATACCTTGGCATCCTGGTTCCTTAAGGGCGCCGATCGAGTACATAAAGTTACGATCATTCCTCGTGGACGGTCACTTGGCTCAACGCAAATGCTTCCCGAAGAAGATCGCGTTTCGATGTCCGAGGCACAGCTGAAAGACCACCTGGTGGTGTTATTGGCAGGCCGTGCCGCAGAGAAGCTTATATATAACGAGACTGCAGTTGGAGCTGAAAACGATCTTGAACGCGCTACGTCTATGGCTCGACGAATGGTAACTCGCTGGGGAATGAGTGATAAGTTAGGGCCGGTCAGCTATAAACTAGCCGACGAAGACCCCTTCCTAGGTCGTGAGATCCATGAACAACGACAGTTTAGCGAACATACCATGGAGGTCATTGATAGTGAAGTATCACATTTCCTCCACGAAGCTGAAAAACGAGCTGACGACTTACTCGTCGAATATCGTGACGAACTCAATTCGTTAACACAACGTCTCGTCGATGCCGAGGAGCTTTCAGAATCGCAAATAGCTGATGTGATAGGCCCCTCAGTCCACCCAATGCCCGTGTCAGACGATGACAATGAAATCGAGCAATCGACGTCATCCAATAACGACGATGAAGAAACTCCTTATGAGGGTGCCGAGTTGAAAGCCCGTTTATCGACAAAAGCGGAGGCAACCGCTACTACGACAGATGTTGATGCGGCCGACCACGATTCAAATTCGAAAGAATC
>DEAW01000034.1:6209-7418 GCA_002348315.1 Planctomycetaceae bacterium UBA2972
CAGCTCCATCGAGTTTCTGAATTCTGTTTGCGGAGTCCATTTTCGCATGGCAAAGAAGAAAACTCGTAAGGTTAGAACCCAGCTAAAAAAAGGTCACCAGGGGCGGAGACGTCGTGGAGATTTCACGCGTGAATATCACGAACATGGTTTTACCGACAAATCCCCCATGCGTCGAGAACGTGTATCAGGCAAGGGCGACTTAACTCGCCACCGAACGATTATCGGTGAAGCCTCAGCCGATGAGCATGACGCACTTAATGTGCAGCTGGACATTAATGAGAAAGACTGTCTTCACGGTCGTGTTCTGAGCGTCCATGGCCTTGATTGTAAAGTCTTGGCCGGCGACGGAAAAACTTACCAGTGTGCGATCCGAGGGCTACTGAAAAATCTCAACACCGACCAAAGAAACGTCATTGCAGCCGGCGATGTTGTAAGCATTCGCCCGGAACGAAATACTGACGCGGGAGAGCGTTATGAAGCGATGATCGTTCGTATCGAACCGCGCTATGGATGCATTAGCCGAACCAGTAAAGGACAACAGCATGTATTGGTTGCCAACGTTGACCAATTGATTATTGTAGCCAGTATCGCTGAACCGGAATTGAAGCCTAATCTGATCGATCGTTTTTTAGTTACGGCAGAGAAGGTTGGTTGCGAACCGATCATCTGTTTTAACAAGATAGATCTGTTGAACCCAAATGAAATCCAACCAATTGCTGGCACATATGGTCAACTTGGTTACCGAACACTTTATACCTCGACCGAAACAGGGATTGGTATAGATTCATTGAAGTCGCTCATTGCTGATAAGCAAAACGTAGTAGTTGGACAATCAGGTGTCGGAAAGTCTTCACTACTTAATGCGGTAGAACCAACGCTCGAATTACGAACGAAATCCGTTAGTAAAGACAATCAGAAAGGGCGCCACACCACAACTGCCGCTCATCTAATTCAGCTTGATTGTGGCGGTTACATTGTGGATACCCCAGGTATTCGACAGTTTCAACTTTGGGATGTGATCGCCGAAGAAGTAGCCGGGTTTTATAGAGATCTTCGTCCCTATGTCGACGATTGCAAATTCCATGATTGTACGCATATTCATGAAAATCCATGCGGAGTCAAACGGGCAGTCGCCGACGGCCTACTCGATTTAAGACGGTATGAAAGCTACTGTCAGATACGTACAGAATTATAAAACGAAATGGAGGA
>DEAW01000137.1 GCA_002348315.1 Planctomycetaceae bacterium UBA2972
AGATCACTACTCAAATCACTCGACCGATACCAGGCAAGTCAGGAACGCCAGTTGCGATTCGCTCGCGAACATGACCAGTTCACGGAACGAGCTCTTAGCCTCGCAACCAGTCGGAAGGCTAAAGAAGCGTTTGATTTGTCTCGGGAACCAGACTCTATTCGCGAACGTTATGGACGGAATCGGGTAGGGCAGGGAATGTTGATGGCGCGAAGGTTAATTGAAGCGGGAGTACGCTTTGTAACCATTCAAGGCTACGTCGATACCGGTATCTATGCCTGGGATCATCACTGGGGGATTTTTCCCCACCTCGATATTCAACTACCAATTTACGACCATAGTTACTCTGCTTTGCTTGAAGATCTGGACCAACGCGGACTACTGGAAACGACGTTGGTTGTTACAGCGGGGGAGTTCGGTCGTACTCCACGCATTAACGATAATAAACGCGGGCCGGGACGCGATCACTGGGGACGCTGTTTTAGTATCACACTCGGTGGAGGCGGAGTGAAGACGGGTATGGTGATTGGATCAAGCGACAAATATTCCTCTAGTCCGGCAGATCGGCCAGTCTCCGTTCCCGACTTTGTTGCCACGATTTATGCAGCCTTAGGTTTAGATCCTACCGCCGAAGTCATCAGTCAGGGCCGACCGGTAAAAATGTTACCTGAAGGTAATCCAGTTAGAGAACTATTGTAAGCTAAGTCTTAAATAGTTCTTTGATCGGCTTGCCCTCCGCCAAACGATGTGGCCGTCCAGTCTGGTCATGAATCTCTGTCCTTGGATCGATCCCAAACCTCCAGTAAATCGTGGCTGCGAGATCGGCCGGAGTGACCGGAGAATCGATAGGGAATGCTCCTGTCTTATCGCTTGCCCCATGTACATAACCACCTCTCACACCCCCGCCTGCTAACGTGATACTGTAACAATCGGGCCAATGATCTCTTCCGGCGTTACCATTTATTTTCGGCGTCCTTCCAAACTCGCCCATCCCAATCACCAAAGTTGTATCAAGTAATCCTCGATCTTCAAGATCGTTTACTAAAGCTGAAAACGATTTGTCCATCGGTGGTACCAATCGATCTTTATGTTCTGAAAAATTTCCTACATGAGAATCCCAGTTTTGTCCTTGTTGTTTAAAGTCATAAACATTAATAAAGGGAATCCCAACCTCCACCAGACGCCTTGCCATCAGCAGGTTTTGGCCGCGAAGTTGATACCCCTGGACATTGCGTACACCTTCTGGAGGAGTTTCTCTGTATAGTCCATAGGCGCTTCGGGTAGTTTCGGATTCCTGCTCTATTTGTAAAGCCTGGTGCAATGATTCAGACTGCATTAACTCCAGTGCCTTGTGTAAGTGCGCCTTAAAATCGATTTGTTTGGTTTCGGCTGTAATTTCTGATTGGGTGCTAAGTCGATCAAGTAATTCACGTCGAGTTTTCAACCTACTGATCGAAAGATCCTCAGGCCGACGAAAAGAGTCTGCGCTATAAGTAGCATCGCCTATAACTCCCGTTACCCTAAATGGATCATAAGCATTGCCCAGGAAGCCGCCACCCTGACAGGGAACACTAATAACGTTTTTAAACACCCAGGGTAATGCTGCGAACGGAACATCAATATCTAATTCACGCCTAAGCATCGCCAGAACACTACCATAGGCAGGATAGAATTGTGCAATCGGTGCGAACTCTTCTCTATCACCCTGCGGCGACTGCCGTCCTGTAAGAACTTCAGTTGATGCCGAATCATGAAGTCGATTTGAGTGATGGATACTTCTGACCAGAGCTATCTTGTGCATGATTTTGGAATGCTCAGGTAACAATTCGCTAACAAACGTTCCAGGAACAGACGTACTAATCGGAGAGAACTCCCCCCGGATATTATCCGGAGCATCCGGTTTCATATCGAACATATCAAGGTGACTCGGACCACCATAATAAAAGACTACTATGCACGACCGGATTTTTGGCATTGAGACAAGAGCGTCGTCGGAACTGAGTAAAGACTGCAACCCAACCGTCCCAGCTAGCGAGATTGCAGATGCGGATCCCAGACCATGCACGAATTGGCGTCTTTTAATTTGCAATCTTTTACCCTTCCATAAGATATAAATGAAACTGGTTTTATTCTAATAGTCCTCGGCAACATTTGCATGACAATGCAATCAGGTGGTGAGAACGATGTATCTTGCTTTACTGGTGATCGGGGTCTCTGAGCTTATTCCGGGTATTCACCTAATCCTTAGGCCAAGGAGATCAAAAGCATTACTATTGTCTTTATCCGCTAAGGTACACGTCTTACGTCTAACAGGCATTCTAATGTTGATAATCTCACTCTTTGCACTGATGAGTCTCGACCTTCCTATTACGCTTCCCAACGGCATTGGAATTGCAATTGTCTCAATAACCTTCATCAAATCTATTGTCTTAGATGTCGTCGCAAATCGAATCATCGATTTCATCCGGGAATTCTACCGTAAACTAAACACTTCCGGCCTACACAAACTAGGGTCCCTGGGAATAATTGTTGCCCTAATTTGTTTTTGGTGCGTCTACAAAACGCATGTTCAATAACATATCCCGTAATTGTTCTGCAACAAAACGATTTCCCTTCGTATTCCAATGGGGATCGGAACGAAATACTAAAGGAAATTCAGTCGTTTGTTTAAATGCAGGTAATAGACTGACAATTCTAAATTCACTGGTTTCTTCTTTCGATTGAAAGAATTCAAAGATTTCATGTTGAAACCGAAGGTCATCTCCGTACGATTTCGCCTCCCAATTGTCGGGAGATTCACGGTTGCTCCAGTGATGATAACGTGGCGCAATTATCAAAACAAATTTTGCGTCATTTCGGGCACATGTCCGTGCGATCCGTTCAATATAGGTATAACTTTCTTCGAAGAACGGCGTCGTAACGGAAAGCGGGTATCGATAAATGAAGAATCGATCCTTCTCTGTAACCCCATTTACGGGGATTTCAAATTTGTAATAATCCAGTGGATCATGTGGTACGTAGTTAGAAGCAGCTCTACGCAAGAGTTTAAACGGCGCCAGCATCGCTGGATGGAGTGGTTTGACAAGACGCCATGTCGCTCCCAGGTGGGGGTGCGGCACGGTCAGTTTTGGCCCTGAGAACTGTACCGATCCGTTTGCATCTCTCAACCCCTGTGCATAGTGATAATCATCGCCTATATCTGTGCAATCGAGCATGAGTGAAACGACAGTTGGCTTATATTTCAGCAATGTCTGATTCAACAATTGCTCATGCAGCACTGGTGAGTAACTCAACATCCCAGCATTCAGAACTGCCAGGTCTGTGATCCCTTCGCTCCGTAGCAATGCTTCAAGCTGCTCTGGGTAGGATTCGCTGGCGTCCACCCAGGCGCCGAAGGTAAACGAGTCGCCAAGACAGACAACTCGTTGCTTATGCCCTAAAAAAGTGGCACGATCATAGCTTGTGCGTAGGCGATCTTCGTTTGTCCTAACCGTAAGGTTACGACCTTCAAAACGACCAAGATCATATTCGGTATTACTCATCAGAACATGATGTTGTGTCGACGAACGCAGAAATCCAAATTCCCGTAATGCAAGATTGGGCCTTAAGAATCTCAAACCGATCTCTAAAACACCTAGGCAAATCAACAATGACCCGCTTAGCAGGACGAATTGTTTTCGATGTGTGCGATAAACGGATAGGCTCCAACAAAGACATGCGCCGACCAGCCAATAAAGAATAATAGACTGGATGGCTACTGAAGAATCTGCTGCGCCGTCGTTTGACAACGAATCCAAACTTCCGGAAAGCACAAGGCCGAGGGCCGCGAAGGAAAGCATAGTGCCAATAACAAATAGTAACTTCGCTGCCCGCTTCATTACTCTAATCCATCATCAGCGTTTCGGAATTACTGCGACAGCGCGTTCCGCACCGCAGATAAAATAACCCAAAGGCTCGTTGTTAACATCTGTAATCAGCCAGGTATTGTTCTCATAAGAGTTCTGTACCCGTGATTTACCGGCACCAATCTCACCGTATAGCTTGGGTTTGCCATCGTATCCAATCCAGACAAGTTTTACGGTTTGCTGTGATTTATTTTCAAATACGACTTCTATATTTTCTCCATTTCCTGAACGAGGGACATCCTCCACGTTATTAGCAGCCACAAAGGCCAATGAAGTTTTGGGGCGTTGCCTGGGCGCGTCAGGATCCGGAATCATGATCAAATCCAAATCAATACCTAACACGACTTTGAGTGTTGGCCGAACCGTTAGAATTTCGTCGACGCCTTTTTGCGTTACGCGGGTTTGCCAAACGTACAAATGTGTAAGTGAATCGAGCTCCTGCAATTGTCGCAGACCTATGTCTGACACACTCGTCCCATACAGGTTTAGGTAGGTAAGATGTTTTAACCCCAGCAAATGTATTAGTCCCTCGTCACTTACCTGTGTGAGCTCCAGATGAAGTTTCCGCAGTTCCTTCATTTCTGAAATTGAGCTAAGCCCATCGCTACTGATTCCCGTTCGCTTTAAATTTAGGATTACAACATCACCCAAAGCAGCAACATGCCACAGATCGGCATCACTCACTTTCCGTCGGCCTAAATGGAAGGAAACTTCACGGCCACCCACTACCTTTGATACTTTTCCGCCTACTGATTCGATGGCTTGTAAATGCCTTGTCTCATCGGCATAATTCACGCCGCAACACACTAGCAGCAAAAGAATATGACTCACAAAGGGTTTAATGAACATCGGGTGATTTAGAATAGAGGTAACGGCTCACCATCACAAATCTGAAATGGCCTATCAAATTGGTCTTTTAATTCAGCATGAGGATCAATTCCCATAGCCTTCAGAGCCGTGGCGTGAAAATCCGCAGGAGTACAAGCGTTGTCTTTAGGCTTGGCACCGTTTGAATCACTACTTCCATAAACCTGTCCTCCCTGAATACCACCTCCGGCAAGAGCCATCGAATAGACTGCCGGATAATGATCGCGACCTGCGTTATTATTGATTTTTGGCGTGCGTCCGAAGTCCGTCAGAAAAACAACCAGAGTTTCTTCTAGAAGGCCTCGCATTTCTAAATCCGTAAATAACGCAGAAACACTTCGGTCAAAGACTGGAAGTAATCGATCTTTCAACTTCTTAAAATTATCCCTATGCGTATCCCAGTTTTCCCCATTTCCTCCGGCAAGGTCTCCGGCACCCGCACACACCTGGACGACGGGCACGCCTGCTTCGGTGAGTCGGCGCGCTAATAACATACTCTGACCGCCAATATGATCACCATACATAGCCCGGATTCGCGGGTCCTCATTTTCCAGATCATAGGCTTCCCGAACATCGGATCCCAAAAGCATATCAGCTGCCATCTGTCGAAAACGATCCAAACGATCGTATTCCGTGGTTTCACCGACCTCTCGCTCAAGCTGATCCTGAAGCGCCTGCCGACTAATAATTCGTGATTTTTCCAAATTCAACTTCAGGTCCAATTCGCGACTAGTGTAGCGCGAAACACCACGAAACGGTTTTCCTGCCGGAGTGCGCATAAGAATCGGATCATAGTCAGAGCCCAACCAACCACCATATTCTCCGGCCATCAATGTTCCGTTGTCATACATGTTGTAAGGAACACGAATTGCATTTGGCGTACCGGAATTGGGATCTTGAAAACGTCCGATCAAGGCCGCCAGGGACGGTGAATTTGTCCTATTTAGTGCCTTTAACCCTGGTGGAGGGGAATGCCCCGTAATGCTGTGGTACATGCCCTGTTGATGGCCACCTTGTTTATGATAAAGGCTACGGACAATTGCCATTTTATCGGCATGTTGCGACATCAACGGCAGGTGTTCAGAAAACTGTATTCCAGGAATGTTAGTGTCGATCGTGCTGAATTCGCCCCGTAATTCCGAAAGAGCACCTGGTTTGGGATCCCAGGATTCATAGTGACTAATTCCACCCCAGCAGTAGATTACTATGCAGCGTTTCGCCGGCATCGATGATGCAGCTTGCAATTGCAACACGGTGGGGACAGTAAGCCCCGCCGCGGCAACTGAGCTTTTCAGCAAGTCTCGACGACTGTGATTAATCAACAACAGGGTACTCGCAACATTGGTATCGGGATTTTATTTGGCATCCTATGCCATTCTAAGCAAAACGGTCAATGGATACATTGCTCACTATCGGAATTTGGGAAGGACTCGATAAATTGTAAATATCAATAAATTAGTTTTGTTTCTCTTCTGTAGCCACCTTAGCGGAAACTATCAGATCAATGCCATTCATGCTGCATTTTTTCACCGCGGTGGGCTCTTTTATCCACCCCATAAACAAAACCACAAAACTTATAAGCCAGGCATAATAGCCACTACGGACATCAATTCGGTCTCCTTTACTTCCCAATACCGGTACGCTGCAGATTGCCGAAATCTAAGCTACGAACATGTTACTAAGTCAAATAACGACAAATCTATGCTTCGTACGATATCGTTTCATGACAAGCAGGGCCAGGACAAACAAAGTCGTAAGCAAACTCTCCAACATTCCGAGTATAACGCCATGCGCTCTGGTCGTACTTTCACTCAATAATCAATTGACCAAATGCGACCGTCGCCAGCACCCACCTGGAAAGATAAGTCGCCGCTCCTCAAAAACGAGCAGAAGACGGTTTCTTTCCCTGAATTAGGTATCTCATATCCAATGCAGGCAACATGTACGAGACGAACAATAGAGAGAAAACAGCAACATAATATGCTTTTGAAGCGTATAGTGTATTTACTCGACAAACTAAGGCGTTCGTTTTTTTCCATGGCTTTTGGAGTTAGAGATTGTACTCCTTCTGAACCATTGGTTTAAAATAACAAAATGGTTTATCACCCAATCTTCCAATGCCTGTTGCTTTGCATATTACTGACCGCTAGGTCCCTGAATGCAGGGGAATTCACACGCGCTCAGTTAGACTTCTTTGAGAGCAACATACGTCCGGTATTAATAAAGCATTGCATCGCCTGTCACGGTCCTCAACGTCAAGAAGCCGAATTACGATTGGATAGTCGTGAATATATACTTTCCGGTGGAATTCGGGGGCCTGCCGCTAATCTCGATAACCCGACCGTCAGCCTGTTGCTGAAAGCTGTTCGCCACGAAGACGATCTGGCGATGCCACCGGATACAAAATTACAGACTCCTGAAGTGAATGCAATTGCACGTTGGCTTAGGCAGGGGATGGCATGGCCCGAAACGTTTGAATTGCCCGTAAATTTGGATCCTTCCAAACATTGGTCTTTTCAACCGGTCCGAAATCCTAGTCCGCCCACTGTAGCCGACGGTGTTTTTCCTTTGACCGACATCGATCGATTTATTGTTAACAAGCTGTCAGCACACCAACTTAAACTTAATTACATCGCATCTCGGCATGTATTGGTACGACGCGTTTACCAGGATCTGACAGGTTTGCCCCCTACGATCGCTCAGATAGACGCGTTTACTGAGGATTCCGCCGACAACCCTTATGAAACTCTACTCGACCGTGTTCTCGAGGATCCGCAATTC
>DEAW01000051.1 GCA_002348315.1 Planctomycetaceae bacterium UBA2972
AGTCGTTGTTTTATTGGGAACTATCCGACGGTGCCTTTGATGTGACTATTGGACGTGTGACACGGCTTTGGAGAAGAGCGCGAAGGTTGCGTGAACTTCCCGGGAAAGCACGTATTAAGGAAGAGGTGCAATTCGTTGGAAGCCATTATCTCGAGTTGAATTTAGAAAAACAGATGGTCACCATTTCCAAGCCGGGGTTGTTAATTGATCTGGGAGCTATTGGTAAGGGGTATGCGGCTGATCAGGCTCTGGAAGTACTGCGAGCACAGGGACTGCCGTCGTCGGTGATCAACGCCAGTGGTGATGTTCTGTTTGGCGACGCTCCGCCCGGCAAGAAAGGCTGGCCAGCGGCAGTGGTGGGATTAAATCCGGAGGCGGATCCGTTGCTTCTCGAGCTTCAGGCGAACTGTGCTATTGCCACAAGTGGCAGTGCTTATCAGCATTTGGAGGTGGATGGTAAACGATATTCGCATATCATCGATCCACGCAGTGGCTTGGCATTAGAGGGACGCAGTAGTGTCAGTGTTCTGGCTCCAACCGGGTTAGAATCCGATGCGTTGGCCAGCGCCATATCTGTACTGGGGCCGAAAATTGGGAGTAAATTGGTTAGGCAACTTCCTTCCACGGAATTCTTTGCCGTATTCCAACGAAATTCACGTAAACCAGCGGTGGACTACAGGTCGGCTGGTTTTCCACTAAAATATAAGAAATAACCCATCAGTCACGTCGTAGAGCAAAGCTGGTGTGTGTTTAGCTAATCATAAATGAGATAAAGGAATTAAGATGTCGGATAAGCAAGTTGCCCATATGGTCTTTTTTACATTAAGCGATGCCAGTGACGAAGCCATTGCTAAGTTGGTCGGCGCCTGTGACCACTACCTGACAGGTCATGAGGGTACGGTTTATTACAGTGCGGGTGTCCGCGGCAGTGAATTCACTCGTGAAGTAAATAATCAGACCTACCACGTTGGACTGCATGTTGTATTCGCTGACAAAGCGGCTCATGATCAGTACCAGCAGCACGAACGGCATTTGCAGTTTATCGCTGAGAATAAGGACAATTGGGCAGGAGTCGATATTTTTGATACCTATGTCTAAGCGAGTCTGAAAGTCAGTGAACCTTAGCAGAAAAAGGGTGTTGATGTGAAGAAGTACGTAACCGTGTTAGCGACTTTGGCTTGCTCGTGGCAGATGCTTCTGCCCTTGCCCGCCGTTCAGGCTGATGATAATCGTCCCAACATCGTGTTGGTCATGGCTGATGATATGGGGTACACCGATATCGGTTGCTATGGCAGCGAGATTGATACACCTCAGCTTGATAGGCTGGCCTCCAACGGCGTGCGTTTTACTCAGTTTTACAACACTTCTCGTTGTTGTCCGACCCGAGCTGCACTGTTGACGGGACTGTACTCACACCAGGCAGGAATCGGTTTAATGACTGGCGACAATGGTTTTGACGCCTATCGAGGGGATCTCAATACCAAGTGTGTCACGCTGGCGGAAGTGTTGGGGCATTCCGGATATCGAACTTATATGTCGGGGAAATGGCACGTCACGAAGCATACTCGACCAGACGGCCCAAATCATAACTGGCCTCTGCAGCGTGGCTTTGATCGCTTCTACGGCACGATCATCGGGGCTGGCAGCTTTTGGGATCCGGCGACGCTTTGCCGCGATAACACATTCATCACGCCGGTCAATGATAAAGAGTATCAACCGGAGACTTACTATTACACGGATGCGATCAGTGATAATGCGGTGACGTATATCTCGGATCACTTTGATAACAAGCAGGACGCGCCATTTTTCCTTTATGTTTCCTACACCAGTGCTCATTGGCCGATGCATGCTTTTGAAAAGGATATCAGAAAGTATGATGGCGTCTATGATCAGGGGTATGATCCGATTCGAGCCAGGCGATATGCGAAGGCTAAAAAACTGGGGGTCATTGAAGATCACTGGGCCATGAGTGAGGCGGCCACGGATTGGGAGAAGTTTCCGCATAAAGACTGGGACATTCGTTGTATGGAAGTTTACGCCGCCATGGTCGACCGCATGGATCACGGGATTGGCAAGATTGTTCGGGAATTGCGTCAGCGAAACATTCTGGATAATACGATCTTTATTTATCTGCAGGACAACGGTGGCTGTGCTGAATACTACGGGCGAGCAGACAATTCCGACAAACAGGATCAATTTGACTTCAAGCCGCTGGGGCCGAACGACTTTCAGACTAAGATTTGGCCACCGATGCAAACTCGCAGCGGCCAGTGGGTGCGAACAGGCCCTAAGACGATGCCCGGTGCAGAAGATACTTTTGTCGCGTATGGCTTAGGTTGGGCAAATGCTTCCAATACACCATTTCGAGGCTATAAGCATGACGGGTATGAAGGCGGTATTAGTACTCCGTTTATTGTGCATTACCCCAAAGGGATCGAAAAGAAAATGCGAGGTGAACTGGTGCATAGTCCGGCTCACCTGATCGACTTGATGCCCACATTTGTCAGTGCGTCGGGAGCGAACTATCCGCAGACGTTTCATCAGGGCCAGACAATTCAGCCGATGGAAGGAGTGAGCCTCTTACCGGCATTGGCCGGGATGGAGGTGCAACGGGATTCGGCGATAGGATTCGAGCATCATGGAAACCTTGCTTTACGAGAGGGGCGTTACAAGATTGTATCTGCCTACCGTCGCGATCAACCGACAAAGTGGGAACTATATGACATGCAGGAAGATCGTACAGAATTAACAGATCTTTCTGAGGAGTTGCCCGGGAAGAAGGCTGAGTTGATTGAAAAGTGGCAGTCCTGGGCGGATCGTGTTGGTGTACAGCCCTGGCCATTTAAGCGTTAGACTTTTCAATTTCGGCCAGTTCAGTTGATTCATTGGTGTTACAGTTTTGCTAGCGAGACCAGTATTGGCGATCGAGAAGTCGGTAGTTGACCGCTTCGTGAACGTGCTCCTCTTCGATTTTAACTGTGCCTGATAGATCAGCGATGGTTCGAGCTACTCGTAAGATTTTATCGTGAGCTCGGGCTGAGAATCCCATGGTGTCCACCGCTTGCCTGAGAGCCCGCTGGGCAGCCTGAGTGGATTCGCAGAACCGCCGAACCTGAGGAGCAGTCATCTGAGCATTGTAATGAGTTCGTGCTCCTTGAAACCGCTGCTGCTGAGCTTGCCGTGCGACGACGACTTTTTCCCGCATGTCATGGCTTGGTTCGCCGTCTCGGTTTTCACTTAGTTTCTCGATGGGAACTGCGGGAACTTCAATTTGCAGGTCAATGCGGTCGAGCATCGGGCCGCTGATTCGTGAAACATATCTGTCGACCACTGTTTGTTGGCACTGGCAGTTGCGTCGGGGGTCATTTTTGAATCCGCATGGACAGGGATTCATGGCAGCCAAAAGCATGAAGTCTGCTGGAAACGTGGCGGCCCCTTTGGCACGGGAAATTGTCACGCACTTATCTTCGAGTGGCTGCCTGAGGACTTCGAGTGTGGCGCGGCTGAACTCGGGAAGTTCATCAAGGAACAAAACTCCGTTATGCGACATGGAGATTTCGCCGGGAAGCGGAGTGGTTCCTCCACCGACGAGTCCTGCCTGGCTAATGGTATGATGTGGAGCGCGATAGGGGCGTTTTACGAGTAACGGGTGGTCAGGAGCGAGTCGCCCCAGCACGCTGTAAACCTGACTGGTTTCAATGGACTCGGAATTTGCAAGTTGCGGAAGAATGGTGGGGAAACGCTTGGCGAGCATCGTCTTGCCGCTGCCCGGTGGCCCTACCATCAATAAGTTGTGTGCTCCGGCTGCAGCAATGATTAAGGCTCGTTTGGCCATGTCCTGTCCGCGAACGTCGGCATAATCCAGCTCGTACTGGCCATGCTGATCAAACAGAGATTGGGCAGTGCTTGGCACGCAGTCGATTTCTAATGTTCCGTTGAGGAAAGCAGCGGCCTGCGACAGGCTGTCGACAGCATAAATGCTTACTCCGTCGACAACTGCTGCTTCCGCTGCGTTGGAACTCGGTACGATCAGGCCCCGTAGCTTATTTCGTCGAGCGGTAGCAATGGCCATGCTTAAAGCGCCCCGAACCGGTCGTGCTTCACCGGCGAGTGAGAGTTCACCCACCACAGCAAACTGAGTGAGGCGGCTGTGCTCGAGATATCCCATGCCGGCGAGCATTCCTAAGGCGATGGGAAGGTCGAAGGAGGCTGCATGCTTGGGAAGTTCGACTGGGGCCAGATTGATTGTGATGTGGTCGTATTTTAAACGGAAGCCTGCATTTTCGATGGCTCGCTTGACGCGTTGTCCGCACTCTCTGACGGCTTTGTCAGGTAACCCAACGGTGGTGATTGATGGTGCCGGTGCTGGTGTGTTGGGGTCACAAACCGTGTCAACTTCAACGTCAACCGGACGTGCTTCCAGACCGACCATCGTGTAGGTTTTGAGAAGTGCAAGCATAAACTCTCCCTGAAGATATTCCAAAGAGATGCATAGGTCATGGTTGGCACTATTGTAGCGCGACAACGACATCACCTGAAGTGGCCTCTGACAGAACGGTGTCATGTGGGGATTTGTGAGGACTCAGCAGAGGACGACACTATCTTACCAAGGTAGAATTGTTACACTTGAGTACTTATTCGTTTTCGGATCTTCGTTGTTCTAAGTTTGTTTTATGTCACTATCTCCTGATTTCTGTCGTCGGCGGCAACAACGCGTGCTCGCTGAAATGGACCGGCAAGGTGTCTCCAGACTAGTCGTAACGCGTCCTGAACACGTTCAGTATCTCACGGCATTTAGGCCACACTACCTGATGGCAAGTATTGCCTGTCTGGAATCCAGCGGGACGATGACTTTGATCGCTCCAAATCACTCGCCGGAAAATACCGCTGCCGATCAAATCGCTACCTACGAAGCTCAATGGCATTCGACTTTGCGTCCCGAGCAACATGCGGCCGCCGCTAAAGCGTTGTCTAAACTGCTTGCGGGCGTACCGACTGAAAAACTTGCGGTGGATGCATCCCTTACTGGTTTGCACACACTCAAAGCAGCAGGCTGTCAGGGCAATCTGGTGGATGTTGTCGATCTGGAACCAGTCATTTGGCAGTTGCGACGCCGCAAAGACAAAGATGAATTAGCACTCATGCAGAAAGCGATCGATTGTACTCAGGCAATGTACGAGAGAGCTCGGGAAATCATTGAACCCGGCGTTCATGAATTAGATGTTTTCAGCGAATTGCAATCAGTAGCTGTTGCCACTGCTGGTGAACCCTTGTCTGCATTGCTTGGCAACGATTTTCAGTGCAATTCCCGTGGCGGGCCACCGCGAGACAACCGAGCGGAGGCCGGTCAGCTATATATTCTGGATCTTGGCCCCTGTTATCGCGGCTACTATGCAGATAACTGTCGCACTATTTCCGTGGACCGTGACCCTACTCCATTACAAATTCAGGCATGGGAACTGATTCAGGAAGTTTTCGCATTGATTGAGCGGGAAGTTCAACCTCGTGCAAATGCGAAACAAGTCTATCAACAGGTGAATGATTTGTTGGCCGGATTTCAGCAGGGCGAATTTCCGCATCACCTTGGTCATGGCGTGGGGCTCTATCCGCACGAAGCTCCGCATTTAAACCCTCACTGGGACGATCTGTTTGAAGAGGGGGATGTGTTTACCGTCGAGCCCGGGTTGTATAGTGACGCATTAGCTCATGGCATGCGATTAGAAAATAATTACCGAGTGACGTCTGACGGTGTGCAGTTGTTAACCCCGTTTTCATTGGAGTTAGTTTGATGAGTGATTTTGATTTGACCGGCCAGACCGCTCTGGTCACAGGTAGCGGCCGTGGAATTGGTAAAGGCTGTGCTTTAGAACTGGCCCGTGCAGGTGCCGATGTCATTATTAATGATTTGCCAGGCAGTCCTGATTTAGAAGCGACCGCTGCAGAAATTCGAGCAATAGGCCGGCAGTGCTATATTGTTGCTGAAGATGCATTTTCGCAGGAAGGCGTCCAGCGGATTTTTGATTCGGCCATCGAACAAGCTGGCGATCTGGACATTCTGGTAAGCAATCCGGCCTATACTCGCAGAGCAGAATTCCTCGAGCTGGACCCGGAAGACTGGGAAAAGACTCTTCAGGGAACCTTGAGTGCAGGGTTCCGGATTAGCCAACTGGTTGCTCGGCATTTGGTGCAGCGAGGGCGCGGAGGCAGTATGATCTTTATTTCCAGTGTTCAGGCAGTCATGCCGATAGGTTTGAGCGTTGCGTATAACGCCGCCAAAGCGGGAACGGATCATATGATGAAGACTATCGCGATGGAACTGGCCGGTCACCGCATCAATGTGAATTCCATTCAACCCGGTTGGATCGATACGCCCAAAGAAAGAGAGACCTGGACGGAAGAGGCAATTGTCGAGCAAGGTCAACTGCTTCCCTGGGGGCGTTTAGGGACACCAGCGGATATTGGTAAGGCCGCTGTTTTTCTTGCTTCGGATGCCGCCGATTACATCACTTGTGTGACCCTGCCTGTTGATGGCGGATTTCGCCATCGAGATTGTGGCGTAAGTCGAGTCGAACAAATGATGCAGGAATAGAGGGAGTCCATTGGCGATGCCTTTTCATGTAGCGATTGGTGCTCTGCTGGTCGAATGCAATCACTTTGGTGGTATTCCTACTGATCTGGAATCGTTTAAAAGAACTCAGTATTTGCTTGATGACGAGCTGCTACAACTCAACGATGGAACGATCGGTGGGTATCTTGAAGTTCTCGCCCAACAGGACGAAGTCACGGTAGTTCCCACTGTGGCTGCTACGGCCTGCCCTGGCGGTTTAGTTACCGATGTTGCTTATGGACATATCAAGAAGGCGTTTCTGAGCCGAATTCAAGCGGCCCAACAGCGAGGTGAACTGGACGGCGTGTTGTTGGCACTGCACGGCTCGGCTGCGTCCGAAAGTCATTACGACCTCGAAGGCGATATCCTGCAGGCTGTTCATGAGCAGGTGGGTGGAAACGTTCCCATCGTAGCAACCTTAGATCTGCATGCACATATTACACAACAAATGCTGGATTATTCAGACGTGCTGATCGCCTGGGAAACCTACCCGCATCGGGATGCCCGGGAAACGGGGATGCGTGGAGCTCAGGCTATCGCGGATATCCTTCACGGTAAACTGAAGCCCACGATGGCAATGGGAATTGCTCCGGTCTTAGTCGGAGCGATCAACGGAACGACTGACGGTGAAGGTCCATTTGCTGAAACGATGCAGTTAGCTAAACATATGGAAACTCAGCAAGGCGTCTATTCAACAAGTGCCTTTCTGGTGCATCCGTACCTCGACGCTCCGAATATGGGAGGAGGTGGTCTGGTCGTCACTCACGACGATCAGCCTCTAGCCGACAAGCTCGCAGCAGAGATCGCGTCTTATTATTGGGATCAACGCGTTGCACTGGAACCAGAACTCTTTCAGATTGACGACGCGATTGAGTTTGGTGTGGCCAACGAAGGCCCTGTTGTGCTGGTCGAAACCGCAGATTGTTGTGGCGGTGGTGCTGCCGGAGATAGTGTTCAATTGCTTCCGGCTTTGCTGGAGCTTGGGGATCAGATATCGTCCGTGCTTCCTGTTGTTGACCGTCAGGCAGCTGCAGCCTGTCACGAAGCCGGAGTTGGAGCGGAGTTGGAGCTTGAGATTGGGCATGCACACGATCCGAAATGGGGACAGCCGGTTTCCATCAAAGTAAAGGTCCTCAACCTGACCGACGGTAAGTTCACATATCGCGGAGGTATCTGGGATGGTTGTGAAGGGAATATGGGCCTGGCGGCGGTTGTTAAAGCGGCCGGTGTACAGATTTGCCTTGCTTCATTTCCAACCTATGAATGGTGTGGCGAGCAGTATCCAGCATTAGGGATAGACGTTGCCAGAGCGAAGTTTGTTGTTGCCAAAAACCCGATGAATTACCGCATGGCCTTTGAGCATTGCAGTCAGTTATTTATGGTGCTGGACACTCGGGGGCCTACTCCGGCAACCTGTAAGCATCTGCCTTATAGCCATTCACTACGCCCTGCGTTTCCCTGGGATCCGGAGATTGAGTCGCCGGTGCGTGTGCTAAGCTAGCGCGGGACTGCATCGGTTTAGAGTGGCTTGTTAGGGTCTTTGATCTGTCCGGCCGCGTTGTTGTTCGGGTCATATCGACGTGAGGGTTCCGGTTTGCGACGTCGATCCAGACCGGCTCGGTCTAACAGGCTTTGCCCAAGAATCGTTCGCAGGCCATCGTCATCCGATGGTGGTGGTCCGGATGCTCCCAAATCAGCAGGATCATATTCAATCGTGAACTGGTGTTTGGCAAAATGAATGACACTTCCGGGATCGAGCCGTTTGACGTTGACTCGTTCGTTGTGGACGCGTGTACCATTACGGCTGTTAAGATCGCGAGCAAACCAATAGCCTTCATTGACGTAAAGCTGGCAATGGTGGGCAGATACATTCTTAAAGCGAAGAACGATATCGCAGCTTTCTCTTCGACCTACCAGTAGTTTTTCAGCAAGCAGTGGAATTGGGTCTCCACCGCCGACCGGTTCGAGCTTGCCGTATTTGCTCATAGAATGTTCTTCAACTCGTCGCTCAGAATCTCTGTATCTACCCCTTCAAACTACCTCGATCGTCTCTTTGAGGGGAATGATTCCCGGGTAAATTGCCTCAAAAAAACTCTCCCAGGTACTGCAATTTGTGGAAAGTGGTACGATAGGAGAAAGCACCCTGCCGAGTGTTACGAGTATTCTAAGTCAGAGCCTTATTTAGTCAAACGCCAGATGAGTATAAAAACTCAAAACGAAGCAAAAGTCAGGCCGGAATTTGATTGGCGTGAGGCTGGTTTGCGTTATTATTCCCTTGGTTTTCACCTGAAAAACAAGTTTGGAGAACGCGTTCAAAAAGTCAGTCTGGATGCCGGCTTCACATGTCCCAACGTTGATGGGTCCGTTACAACGGGCGGTTGTACGTTTTGCGATAACCGTAGCTTTAGTCCGAGCCGGCGAGTGCGACGGCAGGATATTCTCAACCAGTTGGAGGATGGGATTTCGCGAGTGAAAGGTCGCTATAACGTAGCGAAGTTTATCGCCTATTATCAGCCGGCGACCAATACTTATGCTCCGGTCGAAAAACTGCGTCCCCTTTATGACTTGCCTTTAGAACATCCGGATGTTGTGGGAGTAGCGATCGGTACGCGGCCGGATTGTGTGCCTGACGATGTGTTGGATTTGCTGGAAGAATTGGCAGGGCGCACTTATCTGTCGGTCGAGTACGGGATGCAGACCATGCACGATAAATCGCTTGACTGGATGAATCGGGGGCATCATCACGACGCATTTCTGGATGCGATGCAGCGAAGTCGTGGGCGAGGATTCGAAATCTGTGCCCATGTCATATTGGGACTTCCCGGGGAAACACACGAAGACATGATGGCAACAGCTAACGAACTTGCCAAATCCGGAGTCGATGCGATCAAGCTTCATAATCTGTATGCTGTCAAACGAACGGTGTTAGCCGATCAGGTTGCCAGTGGTGAAGTGACACTGATTAATCAGGAAGACTATGTTCGGGCAGTGGTGGATTTTCTAGAACTCACGCCACCTCATGTCGTAGTGGAACGAGTTAGTGGCGATGCACCACCGGATTATTTTGTTGGGCCCGAGTGGTGTTTGAATAAATCCGCTGTGCGTGCTGCGATTGAGAAAGAGTTTAATCGGCGGGATAGTTATCAGGCAATAAAATGTCTGGTTGAATCGACGCTGAAAAATAGGGAGGAGTGTTAGCATGGCGCGAATTGCTTTGCTTTGGATACTGATGATTTGCCCGGAGGTAGAGGCAATCGAGACTGAACAGCACATCACGCATGGGCCGATTCTGGGGCGTGTGACCGATACGAGCGTGGGAGTTTGGGCACGGACCGGACATCCCGGTAAATTTCAGGTTCAGTATGGGCTTGCGTCGGATAAGTTGGATCAGGAAAGTCTGGCGGTCACCACTAAGTTGACGTCGGATTGTACCGGGTGGGTTGAAATCAGGAACTTAATTCCTGATACGAAGTACTATTATAAAGTCGTATTGCCGGGAGTTACAGATCTAACGGCCCGTCGAGGATCCTTTCGTACGCTGCCGAATGGCGAATTGTATAAGCACGAGCTACTCAACCCCAAAGGCCTCTTTAACTTCAAATTTGAATACGCCTGTGGAAACAATCAAAATCCCGGACACAGTAACGGCCCGGCCCTGCCGGCGTTTAATACGATGCTGCGGGAAATCAAAGATGATATCAACTTTGCCATTCTCAATGGCGACTGGCTGTATGAAACACAGCGGGAGTATACTCCGGCTCAATGGATGCAACAGGTGGGAATGGACGCAGGTATTGCTCCTAAGCTAATTCAGGATGCTCCTTCGATTGTGGGTGTATGGCAGAATTATAAGCACTTCATGAATCGTGCTCCGGCACTTGAAAAGTGGCACAGTCAGGTACCCTCGTTTTTTACCTACGATGATCATGAAATCCTGAATGATATTTGGGGAGCAGGAAGTCCGGGATTACGGGATCGCAGAGCAGTGTTTCGGGATATTGGTGTGCGAGCATGGTACGACTATCTGGGCTGGGCGAATCCGACTAACTTTCCTCAGCGAGTGCACATCAGTGCCGGTCAGGTGAAAGCGGAAGCAACCGTGCTTACCGACAAGACTGCTGATTTTACGGCGATTGATTTGGACCAGGTAAATAATCTGCATGTGCACTGGGGAACGCGCACAGCCGGGGTCAACGAGAATGCACTCGACGGTGTCGGCGGCCTGAAGAATGCTGGTGTCTACGAAATTGTTGAAGTGCTGGACGAGAACCGAATTAAAGTGAGTCCGGCTTTTAAAGAAGACGGAGCCGTACCCTATTCCATCGGTCGTCGTTCGTATTTCAAAATGTCAGTGGCGAATTGCGACTTTTTTGTGTGTGACACGCGAGGACAGCGGGAAATGCATGACCGCAGTGACCCACATAAAGAGATATCGATGTTGGGGTTGAAGCAGCGCGAATGGTTGCTTCGGGGAGTACGGGAAAGTGAGGCTGATTTTATCTTTGTCGTTTCGAGCGTGAACTTCATGGTTCCGCACGTTGGTGGAGGTGTCGTAAGAGCGAATAATAAAGATGACGCCTGGACGGTGTTTTACCATGAACGTGAGATGCTCATCGAGGCCTGGGATGAAATCGAAAAACCTGTCTTTGTTCTGACTGGTGACTTACATAATAGTTTTGCCTGTCAAATTACCGACAACGTGTTCGAATTTGCCTCAGGGCCCCATAACTCGAATAACCACTATTTTACAGACGAAGGTGATCGTCCAGCCAACGGACTGTTTAAGTACGGTCCGCGTGAAGTGGATATTCTCTGGTCGACGAGATGGGAAAATGATGTCCCACGCGATCAACTGCGAGGCCCCACCTATTGCGTGGTGCAGATTAATAATGTCTACAATAACCCACTTAAAGTGGGCGACCAGAGGTGGGTGGCTTTCCCTCGACCTCAGGTTGTTTTCCAGTATTACAACGGTGTAACCGGAAAGTTGCGTTGGGCACACAGTGTTCGAGCGACAGCGAAATAGTACGTATCAGGAGATAGTGATGCCTCACGATTTTACAAATAAGACTGCAGTGGTTACCGGGGGGACTCGTGGGATTGGGCGAGCCATTGCTCAGAAACTCGCTTCGTACGGAGCACGTGTCTGCATCAATTATCGAGCGAGTGCAGAGTTGGCTGAGCAGGTTGTCGCTGAGTTACGTGAGGCTGGTGCCGAAGCAATCGCAATCCAGACTGATGTTTCGGAACAGGAAGAAGCCCGCCGGCTGATCAAAGAAGCCGAACAGCAACTGGGTCCGATCGACTTTCTGATTAACAATGCTGGCATTTTCGATGTCGTTGCTCATGACGAGTTTGACGAACAGTTGTGGCATCAGACGATGAAAGTAAATGTTGACGGCGTGTTTTACTGCACCTGGGCGGTGAAAGATGCGATGGTCGCGCGAGGCTATGGCCGAATCGTTAATATCGCGTCGATCGCCGGACTTGAAGCGAAACCTTATTCGATTGCCTATGCAACCAGCAAAGCAGCGGTTGTTGGTTTTACACGCAGTCTGGGGCAGGCACTGGCAAGTGACAATGTGCGAGTCAATGCAGTGGCGCCCGGTTTGATTGATACCGAGATTTTGCATGGCGTGGACCCGGCATTGCTGGAACAACTTATTGAGCTTACGCCTGCAAAACGCATTGGCCAGGTTGATGAAGTGGCCGATCTGGTGAGTTTCCTGCTTTCGGATGAATCTGATTTTATCGTTGGCCAGACGATGGTTGTCTCGGGAGGCCGGGTAAATCTTCCCTAGTGGCCGATTTGGTAGCTGGATTGCCGGACGAGGGAGTCATTTCGTCGATTCGATACCGTATTGTAGATTCGTTAGAATATACTCGGCTGAACCGAAGCTGTTCGGTTTGAACGGAGATAAGAAATAAAGAGTGATTGGCAAGAAAGATCCGATAGAGAGATTCGATAGATGACAAAATTCATGACAAGACTAGCCGTCCTGATTGCCTTGGTCGCGATCACGCTCGAAGGCGAGGCACAACAGTGGGGCCAATTTCGAGGCGCAACTGGATCAGGGGTATCAGCAAGCGAGAATTTACCTACCACATGGTCGGATGATTCGGTGTTGTGGAGCGTGAATTTGCTTGGTCAGGGAAATTCATCACCAGCGGTAAATTCAAGTGCAGTTTTTGTAACAAGCCAGGCAAAAGATCTGTCACTGCATGTGCTGGCATTCTCATGCTCTAATGGCAAACCGCTTTGGAAGAAGCAGGTCGGTTCAGGGAAACTTGCAGCAAAAGGGCCGGCGAATCTTTATGCCCATCGGCACAACGCGGCGACTCCGTCTCCGATCGCGGATGATCAATCCGTCTGGGCATTCTTTGGTACAGGACTGCTGGTTTGTCTGGATGCCAGGACCGGCGAATTGAAGTGGGAAGTCGATATGGTGCAAGAGTACGGAGCGTATGACATCACGTTCGGTATGGGGTCGACGCCTCGTCTTTGGGAAGGCCATGTCTTTGTTAGCTGCATGACCAAAGGAGCGTCCTATGTTGTCGCGTTGAATAAAGATTCGGGTGAGTTGGTATGGAAGCACGATCGCAGATTTCCGTCGAAAGATGACGGCCCCGACGCTTACTCGACTCCGATTATTGCTACCGTTGATGGGAAGGCTCAGTTGATTGTGACGGGTTGTGATCACATCAATGCCTATAACCCGAAGACAGGAGAGCAATTGTGGTATTCAAGTGGCTTGCAAATTGCCAGTCCGTACGGCCGCGTCATCGCTTCTCCCGTTGCTGGTTCCGGCGTTGTGGTTGGGACATCAGCAAATCCGGGAGGTGGTGGTTTAGGTCATGTGATGGCCTGGGAACTTGGTGGGAAAGGGAATGTACGCGAGACGAACATGCTTTGGCGACATGCCAGGAGTACTCCCGATTCCTCGACTCCGATTGCAGTCAACGGATTGCTGTTTGCGTTGGCAGATAATGGCGTTTGTACATGCCTAGATATCAAAACGGGTGATGTAAAATGGGTCAAACGCCTGACGACCGGAACAAGTTATGCATCGCTGGTTGCCGGCGGTGGAAAAGTTTATGCCAGTGGAATCAATGGAACGGTTGTTGTGTTTAATGCAGATAGCGAAGGTAAGGTTGTTGCCACCAATAAGCTTGAAGGCCAATTTTACTCTACTCCGGCCTTAATGGCGGATACGATTTATTTGCGAGCGTATGAGCGACTCGTCGCGGTTAAGAAATAAAGGGAATTAGGAAGATGAGTGGTGATAATGATCCGAAGTACTGGGAGATGGTGCAGTTCCTGAAAGATCTGGGGACCAATTCGATTGGGCATTCGGGAGACAAGAAGTACCTCGCCCATTTGATCTCCGTGTATAACGACGTCCGTAGTTGGGGCGGTCCGGACTATCTTGCTCGCGCAGGAATGTTCCATTCCATTTACGGGACTCAGCTGTTTCAGGGGTTTACACTGCCGATCGAAGAGCGGGATGCATTGAAGAATCTTATTGGTGAAGATGCTGAATGGTTGGCATTTTTGAATTGCTTTGTGCACCGTGAACCGTTCGATCAGGCGATACTGGATGGCTCGACCGATTATGTAGTGTTCAATCGTGAGACGGGCGAGGCGTATCAATTGACCGAGCAGCAATGGAAGGATCTCGTCTTCCTGCATCTCTGTGACTGGATGGAGCAGATTGAACGCCTTCACTGGTGGGATTATCGACGCGACGCATGGATTGCAATGTCTCAATATCTAGGCGGTGTGGCACTGCAAAAGTATGAAGAAACCATGAGTCGTGAGCCAGATCGTTCGCTGGGTTTACATACTGAGGCTCCGACGTCGCCCAGCTAGCTTCAGAATGAAACTGAAGTTTGAAAGATGCGAGGTTTTCAAATTTATCCTGAGGTTTGCTGATTGGTTATGCGAATAGTGCAATTTGTTCAGCAGTACGGTGTCCGTGCTGTCGGTGTCGTGGACGGTGATGAGGTAATCAATATTACTGCGACCTATCCGCAGTATGAAACGACGTTGGTATTAGCGTTGGATGCGATTAAACGACAGCTTGGGTTGGAGCAAATGCTCAATGAACTTTTGCCACAGTGTGATAGCCGTGTGTCCTATGACGCTCTTTGGAACGGAGAGGTTGACAGTGACCTGCATCTGCTTCCGCCCCTCGATCATCGTGACGATTCCCGAACCTATATCACTGGTACAGGGCTAACGCATACCGGAAGTATGCAGAGCCGAGATCAGATGCACTCGGATGACGATGCTGTTAAAGAAACGGCTGAGCAACCACAAACGGATTCGGCCAGGATGTTCCAGATGGGATTAGACGGAGGCAAACCCCAAGTGGGTATGCGAGGTACCGCACCAGAGTGGTTTTATAAAGGTAATGGGATTTGTTTGCGGGGACATCGGAGTCATTTAGACTTGCCTGCTTTCGCTTTGGACGGTGGAGAAGAGCCCGAATTTGTGGGATGTTATGTGATTGGGCCGGAGGGAGTACCCTATCGAGTCGGTTTTGCCTTGGGTAACGAGTGGTCGGATCATGCGACAGAGAAAATAAACTACTTGTACCTGGCGCCTTCAAAAATACGTACGTGTTCGGTTGGCCCCGAGTTGGTTGTGGGGGGGGAGTTTGAAGATTTAGATGTGCGAGTGACTGTTACCAGAGACGGCCAGCAAATCTATGATAGTGGTGACTTGAAAAGCGGACAGCAGTTTATGTGTCACTCACTTGCGAATTGTGAAGATCATCACTTTAAATATCCGTTACACAGGCAACCCGGGGATGTGCATCTGCATTTCTTTGGGACGAGTAAGCTAAGTTTCGGAACGAGGGATTGGAAGTACCAGGCAGGAGATTTGATTGAAGTGTCCGCCGCTGGGTTTAGCCGCTCGTTGATTAATCAGGTGACCGATGCCTGTGCGGAAGCTGCCGACCCTGTGCGAGTCAAAACTCTTTGAGGAAGAATGGGTGTGTCAAATGCTTAGGAAATTAATGAGCAGCGTTGTGCTGTTGAGTGTTCTGCTTGGGAACAGCTTCGCAGCGGAACGGCCAAATATTATTGTGGTGATGGCAGATGATGTAGGATTTGATGCGATCGGATCCTATGGCGGCCAGTCATATCCGACTCCACATATTGATGCTTTGGCTAAGTCCGGGCTTAAAGGGATGCACTGCTATAGTATGCCTGTCTGTCATCCCACTCGGATTACCTTCATGACGGGCCAGTACCCCAGGCATGTGCAGAACCCTAAATGGGGATCTTTTCCGCAGGCGTTGGAGAAGCAGACCATTGCATCGACGATGCAGCAGGCAGGGTATCGTACGGTGGTGACTGGGAAATGGCAGCTTACGCTGTTGAAAGACGATCTACAGCAACCACATCGTATGGGATTCGACGAATACTGTGTGTTTGGTTGGCATGAAGGGCCGCGATACCATCAGCCGATGGTCTATGAAAATGGCGAGTTGAATGTGGCGGCGAAAGAGAAGTTTGGACCGGATGTGTATCGGGAGTATTTAGAGCAGTTCATGATTACTGACCGTGACAAGCCCTTTTTCGCATTTTACTCGATGGCACTCTGCCACGACGTTACCGATGATCTTAAGGAGCCAGTGCCCTACTCTCCTAGCGGAGAATATCTGACATACAAAGAGATGGCATTGGAAATGGATCGGCAGATCGGACTTTTAGTTGAATTTCTGGATGCACATGATATGCGTGAGGATACCGTGATTATCTTCACAACAGACAATGGTACGGCAGCAAAGAGTTGTTCACACTTTGAAAATGGTAAGTACGTTAAGCCTCCAGTCTTTCATATGTTTAATGGTAAGCGCATTCAGGGAGGCAAGGGTAAGCTGGATGATACAGGGACACGAGTGCCCTTTATTGTGAGCTGGCCGGGAGTGGTCAAGCCAGGTAGCCAAACGGATGCATTGATCGACATGTCAGATTTCTATGCGACCTGTGTCGAACTGGCTGGAAT
>DEAW01000204.1:0-48617 GCA_002348315.1 Planctomycetaceae bacterium UBA2972
GCGTTAGATTGCTATGACGTACTCGAATAGACGCTCTCGTCAATTACCCGAGTCCACTCAAACAAAACAGCCCTCGCCAATTTGACGAGGGCTGATTATTTGGCTCATAGAGCATTCACATTACGGGACGATTAATGATCGTGGGCTTCGCCCTCTTCAATAATCCCTTTGCCCTTTGTGGCTAATGCCTCTTTCTTAGCGTCCGCAGCAAGCTCGTTAAAGGTATCGATGCAACCCGGGCAGCAAAAACCAACCGTGCCATCTTCGTATTTCGTACGGCCACCATCATCGGTAACTTCGTGTCCCATAATCGGGCAGTGAGTATTTACGAGGTTGACTTCAACAGCCGGAGCGGCACTTTCACCGTCTTCTGAATTACAACCAACTAAAGCAGTCATCACGACTAGAGCAACAATCAGTGCATGTTTCACAGTTCTATTCCTGTTCTTAATAAAAACAATGGGTCTATCTCTTAATCGTACCATTTGAAGTCCAAAATGCCGTTACCAATTCTGCTTAAAATGGCTCCCAGCTTTGAATTGCCTTGCGAGCCGCTTCAAATTCCTGCATCAAACGTTCCGTAATCGCCGGATGTTTTCCATGCAAGTTACGTTTTTCACCAGGATCACGCTTTAGATTAAAAAGCAGTGGCGGCATCTGCACAACACTCGGTTCCCGCTTTCCCGTCTCCGGCTCTCTGGTCCGTTCGCGTGTCTTCAAATGAATTTTATATTCCGCATTCCGATAGGCCATTGCATCACGAAAATAATACACGTGATTACTGCGTGGACTTGCGGCCTGTTTCAACCATACCTCCGACATATCTAAAGAATCAATGGCCTGCCCTGCAGGGAGTTCCATCCCGACTAGAGACGCCAACGTCGCATAGACGTCATAGTGCGTCATTAACCCCGCATGCGTCGCCGGCCTAATAACGCCTGGCCACGACACGATAAAAGGAACACGCGTTCCTCCCTCCCACGTCGTCGACTTCTGTCCTCGTAGTGGCCTGGCAATCCCACTAAACTCAGTGAACATCGACCAGGGGCCATTGTCACTTGTAAACACAAGTAATGTGTTCTCACGCTGCCCGGTCTCCTCCAACGCCCTGACAATCTCACCTACCGACCAATCCAACTCTGCCAGCACGTCTCCATACACGCCGTTATCACTCGCTCCCTGAAATTCTTTCGAAGCAAACACTGGAACATGCGGCATGTTATGAGCCAAATAGACAAAAAATGGTTGTTTGTTGTCCGATCGAATGATCTTCACCACCTCTTCGGTATACCGTTTGGTAAATCCTGACTGAGGTACAACCGGGCCAAGGTTTTCACGATTCATGTAGAGCGGTGTCTTCCAGGCAAGTTCAGGAGCACTTCGAAACGACTCATAATTCGGTGGAGGCCCATCCCAATCATTACTTCCTTTCGTTCCACACCAATAGTCGAACCCCTGATCCAATGGATGCAGGCCGGCAGACAACTCCAAATGCCACTTACCAATCAACGCCGTGCGATAACCGCCCAACTTCAACAATTCCGGAATAACCACCGCGTCCGCCAGTTTTCCCCATCGTCCTTTTTCGTTATGCCAGGGGCGATTGGGATGGCACCCGGTCATTAATCCACGTCGGCTAGGCGCACACCAGGCAGACGCATGAAAGTCTGTCATCCGTAGCCCGCCGGATGCAAGCGCGTCTATATTCGGTGTGCTATTGAGTTTGCTCCCGTAACACTCCAGATCTCCATAGCCCAGATCATCAGCCAACACATAGATGATATTCAGAGGAGCCTTCTCGTCCGCAGACGCTGATTGGGTGAGTATCCAAAAGCTGCCAAGCAGCAAGAACATTAAACTTTGCTTCATGATTCAATCCACTTAACTCAGGACTTCATTCGTCTATTTCTGTCCATTCTAGCGAAGTCTTTCTCACCGTTTCAGTACTTCATCAGCTAGAATTAATGCGCGTATCGCTATTTACTTCTCAGAATTTCGAGATGATCCCTATGACCTATCGCGTATTGGCTTTGCTATTCTTACTTTGTTCGTCCGTCATGGCTGCCGACTGGCCTCAACACCTCGGCCCACTGCGAACTGGCCATTCAGCCGAAACAAATCTGATTTCGAGCTGGCCGGCTAACGGGCTAAAGACCGTTTGGAAAGTTCCCGGTGGAGTCGGCATGTCGGGAATCGCAGTTTCTCAATCGAAAGCTGTAACACTCATCCAAAAAGACGGGAAACAATTCGCCATTGCACTGGATGTCAAAACCGGTCAGACCAAATGGGAAACTGTCATCGCACCGGCCTATACCAACGCCATGGGTAACGGCCCGCGTGCTTTCCCGGCCATTGCGAAAGGCCAGGCCTTCGTATTTTCAGGCGAGGGAATCCTTGCTTCGATCGATCTGGAAACCGGTAAACTCAACTGGAAACATGACACAATCAAAGAATACAAGGGAAAAGTAGCCGATTATGGAATGGCCGCGTCCCCGTTGGTGGTTGGAAATTTTGTCATTGTTACCACCGGACATCAGAATGGCGTGGCTATCGCTGCCTATAGTGTTGAGAATGGGGAGTTGATGTGGCAAACAAACTTCGCAGACCCTATCGGGTACTCCTGTCCTGCCTTTCTTGAAGTCGCCGGAGTCAAGCAACTGGTCGTCTTCACAGGTTCGCATTTACGCGGATTGTCCACACTGGGAGATCCGCTATGGGAATACCGCTACGTAACTGCCTATGACTGCAATATTGTCACCCCTCTAATTGTCGGCAAAGACATCTTCATCTCAGCCGGTGAGGATCACGGGGCAGTACGACTAAAAATAACCAAGTCTGGTGACGACTATAGTCTTGAAGAAGTCTGGAGTTCTCAGGGGCGTACGTCCGTAATGAGAAATGAATGGCAAACCTCGCTTCTCCACGACAACCACCTGTTCGGATTTGACAATATCGGCGGCGCAGGGCCCATAACCAATCTCAATTGCATTAACGCAGAAACCGGCAAACTTGCCTGGCAAGTACCGCGGTTTGGCAAAGGGAACGCGATTGCGGCTGATGGAAAACTTTTCATCAGCATGATGAATGGCGATCTAATCGTCGCTCGGCTCGATACCACGGAATACTCAGAGATTGGAATACAGAAAGTGACTCGTGGCACACGACAGGCACCTACGTTGAGCGATGGCGTGCTACTGCTTCGAGACGACGAATCAATCTATGCCATCGACGTTAAGGCAAAGCAATAGAGCCCAACCTACCTCTTTAGTATCGCCAAAGCGTGAGTGTATTCACGTCTTTAACTAACACTTTTCCCTGCAATAGGACTGGAGCCGCCCAGGTTGCATTGTCAGCGACTTTGTAAGAACGGACTTCGTCGTACTTTGGTGTTCCACTACGAAGAATCTTCAGATGGCCGTTGTTAATTAGGGCAGCAACATAACCGGGCATCGTCAGAAACGTCACATTATTAGCACTGCGTGGCGGACCTTGCCAGATAAACTCCCCCGTTTCAGTATCGAGACAAAACAGTTGTCCGGCGTTGTAATGAGTCATACCATAGAGCCGATTATCTATCACAACGGCAGAACTCATATCCAGAGCTGCCTTGGGCTGAAACCAGCGTTCTTTAACAGACCATTTGGCTCCCTCTTTCAATGGTCGCAGGCTAAACATGCCGCGGTTTTCTCCCCCGACAATGATGTGTCCGTTGTGGACTGATGGTGTGGGCATATTTTGATTATGAGTCAAATGAGGTAATGGATAACGCCACAGTTCCCTGCCCGATTTCACCTCCACACCGACAAGTGCTTCATGATTCCACTGGACGACCTGATGGATGCCTCCAAAATTAGCCAACAAAGGCGATGAATACGAAGTCCCATCTTTACCACTTCGCCATATTTCACGCCCGTTCGAAGTATCCATCGCAACTAATGCTCCGATTTCATCATTGCCAAAGTGAACGATGATTCGGTCACCGGACACGATAGGTGACGTCGACGCTCCCCAGTAGGGATGACCTTTTTCAAACTGTTGAGTGTAGTCACGGACCCACAATTGCTTGCCTGTTTCAGCATCCCAGGCCGCAAGCACGCCGGAAATGCTCATCGTAAACAAACGCCCTTCGGCCAACATGGGATTCGACTTTGGCCCTTTACCATGATATTCGCCTCCGCCACCAATTTTAAAAGGGACATCAAAGACTTGTTTCCATTTAGATTTACCCGTTTCCAGCTGAAGGCACTGAAGCACTTCCTGTTCATCCTGACGTGTATGAATAAAGACGTAATCTCCCTGTACAACTGGCGTTCCATAACCTGTCCCCACATCGACCTGCCATGCTTTCTCCAGCTTTTCCGGCCAATGCTTTGGGGGCCGGAAGTCTTTTACGAATCCGTCTCTCTGTGGGCCTAACCAACCCGGCCAAAAAGGAGCTTCGGCCAGAAGCTGTGATTGCAACAAGACTGTGAACATTAAACTCGTGAGGATGGTTTTCTTTAACATGGGTACCATATTACATCTGGCAAAAGTAATTTTTCCGTTGTAAAGTTCAGGTCATACAGCACCTTCACTTCAATACTCTGAATATAGCAGACGCCATTGATGCCACGTACTCGCCTGATCCTTTTAATCCTGTTGCTTGCCCAGTCGCAAGCTTTACATTCTGCAACCGCCGCGGAACCAACGCGGGGTTATAAATCCCTGTTTATCGGTCATAGTTTCTTTGTACCGATGGCGCGAGGCATGACAACCCATGCGCACCGAGCGGGATTTCCGCTCCACGAACAACTGGTATTTTTTGAAGGTGGCGATCGGGGTACGCCTGGATATTTCTGGGAAAACAGCCGCCATAGTGGGAATATCAAGAAAGCATTGGCATCGGGGAAAATCGAATTATTCGGTATGACCTGGACTGGAGTTGGACGCGGCAAAGGGACCTTCGACCACTTTAAGCTCTGGGTGGATTATGCACTTAAGTTCAATCCAGACACTACGTTTTGCCTGGCGATGCCCTGGGGACGTCACCCGGCGCGTTACAAGATCGCCGAATTTGAGAAAGCGATGAAGGAAGCTCACCAACGGGACTTCCATAATCTGATTGACCGACTTCGGAAAGCCTACCCCAATAATGAATTCTTCTGTATTGGCTATGGGCAGGGTGCTGTGGAACTCAAGCGTCTCTATCACGCCGGCCAGTTAAAAGATGTCGATGGTCAAACAAAGAACAGAGACAAGGGTACGTCCGGCATTTTCACGGATGCTCTGGGACATCCTGATAAAATCATGATCGAACTGGGCCAACTAATCTGGCTGGCAACGATCTATGACGTTGATCTGGAACAATATGATTACGACCCAGGATTTAAACTGGATCTCAAAGCGATCGCTACTCAAGTCATAGCCGACGACGATCACGGTCGGCACTGGACATCTGACAAATAAAAAACTCTGCACAGCCGAATGAGCAGTGCAGAGTTTCAGTTTAGTCGTGACAGTGCTTGTTATTTAATGCGTCGCAATTTGATAATGCGTCCATCAACATTCCAATCCTGCACAAACAGATTTCCATCCGCATCAAAGTAGGAACCGTGCGTTCCACTAAAGACGCCTTCACGCCAATCTGCTTGCTTGATCCCGTAATTACGCCCTTTACCGGCGTCGTCATTGTGGCCAAGAACAGCACAAATCGTATTCGTCTTATTAAGAATAACAACACGACCGTGCAGATCGGGAACCGATACGTAGTCACCTTGAACGGTAGCTGAGGTTGGCATGCCTAACCCGGTAATCACAACTTCGATAAATTCACCTTCAAGCGAATAATGAAGCAAACGACCTTTAGGTTGGTGATTACGGTCACAAACAAGGATTCGCGGCGGATCATACCGTGTATCTAGTGTCATACCATGGGCAGTATTAAACTGCTTTAGATCATTCCCTTTTTCGCCAAAGTGGAATTTATATTTTCCCGCTTTGTCATAGACGAAAATATGGTTACTGGCGTAACCGTCAGAAAGATAAATATCTCCGTTCGGAGAAACTGTGACAGCTGTGGGGCTATAACGACCGTAGTCTAATCCCGCAGCCTTTGGATCGAGACGTAGAACTATTTCACCTGAATGTGCATTAAATTTAATCCCTTCGCCGGCGGCATTTCTTGCACCGTAGATAAATTCTGCAACACCTTCTTTACGAATTTCGACATCGTGGAGCATCGTGTAATCATCACCGATGTACTCCTGGATTACTTTTCCATCAGGTGAGAATACGACCACGCCCTTATTGGCACTGACGTAAACGTTGCCTTTACTGTCAACAACAACACCACCATGCGTTGGCCCCAGGGCTGAACTTCCATCCGGACGCAGTCCCCAACCGGGCACGGTTTCAAACTGCAGGCTGCCGGAACCCATGCGAACTGGCTGCACTTTATCCTGAGCAAAAATAGTAGCAGCCATACTCATTAGCAGTACCGTGGCTACTAACATCGGTTGTTTCTTCATTCGTAGTACTCCTAGGGGAGGGTTATCGTTTACGTCTGTTCTTAGCTTACCAAATTCGGATAAGGCGTACCTGAGATGATAATTGAATACGAAATTAAACCGCTGAGCTTCTTCGACAGACTCAATCGTCAATCCGACGCTGTATTAGAAACGCCAGGAGATCATTCAGTTGGTCTGCGGTCAGCAGGTTGGTTAACCCTTCGGGCATAACGCTCGCCGATTTATGCACTTGATCGATATCATCAGACGCAAGAATAACGATTTGTTGTGTTTGCGGATCAAGCATCGCCAGTCCACCCTCCGCTTCACTTTGCTTTGTCTTTCGTTCAAACCCCTGTAATACCTTGCCATCCTGAGTAATCACTCGTAACGACGTATATCCCTCCTTGATCTGTCGATTCGGCCAAATCACTTCCTCGATAATACGCTCACCTGAAAGCGTTCTACCTAAACCGGTCAGGTTTGGCCCAACCGTACCACCCTTCCCTCCGATTCGATGACATGATGTACAGGCCACGGCCCGAAAGACCTCTGCACCACGTGTCGCATCACCTGATTGTTCGGCATTGCGTTTAAGTGATTTCACCAAAGCTTCACTGTACTCGGGCGGCTTGGTGGAGACGCCTAGGCTCATAGCCAACGTTGCCAACAAAGTCTGATTGGCACGTCCCGTTGCCAGAGTATTTGCAAGCATTTCTTTGGCTTGTTGCTCCGACATAGAAACCTGTTGCAACCGCTCCTGCACAAACTCCGTTCCCCTTTCTTGTGACAGCAACGACGTCAACAATGCCTGCTGTTGCGTTTCATTTAAATCATCGTCGACTAACAATTCCATCCCATGATTCACCGCAACCGACAAATCCAGTTCACTTACAGCTTTTACCAATTCCAGTCTTAGATTGGTCTTAAGCCCGGATGTCAGCAATTCAACGAGCCCCTCTCGCCCCTGCTTATTCTCCAAAAGCGACAGGGAATGGAAAGCGGCGATTCGTATTTCATCGCCAGCGTCTTCATCAGCCGCCGCCTGATAAATCCGGGTCTTACAGGCGTCCACGTCCCAGGCACCCGCCAATAAAAGTGCACTGGCTTTCACAGCATCGACTTCACTATCCGCCAATGCTATCAATGGTGGTTGCCAGTCGCCTGCCGGCCGCACGGATCGATAACGGGCATTACCAGCCACAATTCTCAACGCCTCCGCATGCAATTCAGCTTGATACTCGTTATCGAGGAAAAAGGTATCTGCATCCAGCGCATACTGGCGAATGTCCTGATCGCCACCAACAGTCAAAATCGTCGTGAGCACTTCCCGCCGTCCGTTTTGATCCAAATCCGGGCTACTGAAAGTACGCTTCAATCCATCAACTAAACCATTGCCTCCCGCTTCTGCGAGCACGGCGGCCATTTCATTAGCATTGGAGAATTGAATCTCGCTTTGTTCAAAGGCAGGCCTCCAAACAGGCATCAACTGCTGAACCGCCTGACGAAAGGCATAGTCGATCCAATCATCTCGTTCCCATCGCATCACTCCTGCCGCCACCGCAATACTCTCCGGAGCCTCGACAGCTGCACAGGCAATAACAGCTTCAAGACGTACACGCGGGTGGCTATCGTCGATGGCCGTTGCTAACAACTGAAGTGGGTTATCGAGTCTGGTATTCCAACGTCCCGCAATTCGTGCCGCAAAAGCTCGAGCATTGGGATTCACTGCTACTAACAGTTTCTCCAAAATTGGTTGATTCACTAATTCCAAAGTCGCACAAACACTGACTGCTTCGAACAGTTGCTGTTCATATGCGATATCGGAAACGTCCAATTGGTCCACCCACTTATTCAATTGCCGGGAGACCTGTTGAGTGTCTCGTACCGTCAAGGCTCGTTTGGCAAGGTATCGAGTGGTATGTTCTGGTGACGACAGGTGTTCGATGACCACATCCAGCGGGGCTTTCAACAAATCCACGGGGGTCGTCGTCTCACGCCTGGTTGATACTCGCCATATGCGACCGTGCGCTTTATCCCGATCGGGGTGTCGATAGGCATCATCCTGATGACAAGTAATCGGGTTGTACCAGTCCACAATATAAACCGCGCCATCCGGTCCCACCTTTACGTCTACCGGTCTAAAGTTGCGGTGCGAGGACGTCAACAGTGGAGCTTCCCAGTTGAGTTTGAATCCTGAGCCATTATCTTCCAGAGAGAACCGTTTGATACGGTTTTGCTTAAAATCACCGACGACGAAGTCACCCTGATATTCTTCCGGCAGGTGGCGTCCATCCAACAGGCCTATGCCACAGTAACCTCCGGGGTCACCAATTCGCCCTAGACGTCGCCGATGGTGAACAGGAATTTGACCGGGCGACAAAAAGGTTACTCCTCCGGCACCGTCCACACAGAAGATCTGCCCCCAACTATCAAATGCAACTCCCCAGGGATTCCCCGGTCCCATAAAATCATCCAGCAATGGATCTAGTTGCAGACAACGCGGTCGCAGCCTGTAAAATCCTGCCTGATACAATTCACTGTTACCCCAGGGAGTTTCGACGCGTGATTCACATCCATCTCCCTGGCCAAAATACAATTCCCCATCCGGACTCCAGACAAATGAATTGATGGTTTGATGCGAATCGCCATTTCCGAATCCGCCGAGCAAAACCTGCCGGCTGTCTGACTTCAAATCACCATCCG
The DNA here is from genome assembly GCA_002348315.1 of Planctomycetaceae bacterium UBA2972. GTDB lineage: Bacteria > Planctomycetota > Planctomycetia > Pirellulales > Pirellulaceae > UBA721. Next base: position 9,192 of record DEAW01000204.1, read on the forward strand.
TATCTTTAAGAAACAGGATTTCGGTATTTTGGCCTACATAAATCCCCCCCTCTCCCCATTCAATGCCGGTGGGAATATTTAGACCTTCGGCAAAGACGGTTGAGCGGTCGGCCTGACCATCCCGGTTAGTATCTTCCAACACAATCACCTTGTCGTTGGGTACATCCCCGGGCCAGACGTGGGGATACGTAGTCGTCACCGTTACATACATCCGTCCACTCGGATCCCACCGAAGATTCAAGGGAGATGTAAGGCCATGTTCTTCCGAGGCAAACAGGGAGACTTCAAAACCCTCAGGAACTTCAAAAGAATCGAGCTCCGCCTGGATGTCCGCTCTGGAATCGCCATGAAGGATTTCCGGAGCAGGACGATTATGTCCGGGATCCGGCTCTCCACACGCAATCGCAAAGATTCTCTCTTCAGCCTGACCGACCAGAGGAATCAACTTTTTCCATTCATCACGAAATGGAATGTAATCATCACCACCTCGAGTGAACTCTCTTCTGGAATCATCTCCGTACAGAAGTTTCCAGTTCGCCGGTCGCCAATAGTCGTACCACAGCCTTTGCTTCTCCTGAATAGCCGACAATAGTGCCGACTGTATTTGCTTAGCTGGTTTCACTCCGAGTTGTCGTAGTATTTCATTGGAAACGTCAGCTAAACTTTCGGCTTTTACATGCAGTCCGTTTTGGGTCACCTCTGTTAATTCAGAATGGAACAAATCCACCGTCGCTGCATCAAATTCCTTTGCCAGTGACTGAATTACTTCAACGTACTCAGCAAGCGATGCATTATGCGTGGTGAGGTCCGGCAACGTCCGATTGTGTGGTTTTTCAAAGGCAATGGGAGTAATCAACACAATAGCGCGAGCCTGACTACGTAGGTCATTGAGCAATTCCCGATAAGCAGATTCAAACTCCTCGAGCGTCTCAACTCCATCCATCGATTCCATCTGTCCAAACTGAAGAATCGCCACGGTCATACCGACTCGCTGAAATTGTTCATTACGTTGACCGAAGCCATCCGGTCGCCAACGCTCTTTTACGGTCCCGAGACGATAAACCGTATCAGCTTCCCATGAAAGGTCTCGAAACCGAATCGATCTATCTGATGATACGAATCGTGATGTCAGACCATATTCAAGTTCGCCGGATCGCACAGCGTGTACCATATTGGCACCACCGAAAAAGGCGACCACATCCCCGTCCTGAAGCGACAACTGCACCTGATCCTGCTGGCCTTGCAGATTACTGAGTGTGAGCAAGAGCATCGCAATTAGTAACACTAACTGTCTCGGCATTATGGCAAACTTCCTTACTTTGGTGGAATCAACTGACCCTCCATTTTATGCTATCTCGACGAAAGTTTTCCCCCGGATAACCAAATTCGTTTTGGCGCATTTGCGGTTAGCTTGTTTTATAATAACACTCTATGAGAAACCTCATTTTCGCCATCACCGCCATCCATTGCGTATTACTGCCTTTAAGCGTACTCCATGCTGATGAAGACTTGGAATTCTTTGAAAAACGTATTCGCCCGGTGCTGGTTACGAAGTGTTATGAGTGCCACAGCAGTGTTTCGTCCGGTGTCAAAGGTGGGTTACTGCTGGACTCACGAATGTCGATTCGCAAAGGTGGCGAAAGTGGACCCGCTGTAGTTCCCGGCAAGGCAGAAGAAAGCTTGCTTTACTCCGCCTTGACGCACGAGTCCTTTGAGATGCCTCCGGAAGAAAAGCTATCTGACTCAATCATTGCTGACTTCAAAAAATGGATTAACGATGGAGCCGTTGACCCGCGAGACAAACCGCCTAATCCGTCCGAGTTGGCCACACAGATCTGGGAAGATGCCTTTCAAACGCGGAAGAAGCTCTGGAGTTTCCAACCACTCGCCTCCCCTCTGGTTCCGACGCACAAGGGCAATCGCTGGTCGGACCTACCGATTGATCGCTTCATCCTCTCCTCTCTTAAACATGAAAAACTCAGGCCTGCCGATCGAGCCGACAAATACACATTGGCCCGTCGCCTTAGCTTTACACTCACTGGTTTACCTCCATCACCCAAACTGCTCGAGACTTACGTTCGCGACAACACTGACGGTGCCTGGCCGCAACTCATCGATGCGTTACTGGAGTCACCTCACTTCGGTGAACGATTTGCACGGCATTGGATGGATGTCGTGCGTTACACGGATACTTATGGTTATGAGTGGGACATCCCGGCTAAGGGTGCCTGGCGTTACCGGGATTATTTAATTCGCGCATTCAACAGCGATGTCCCTTATAACCAAATGGTACGGGAACAAATCGCTGGTGACCTCTTACCATCCCCACGCTTCAATCCGGATTTGCAAATCATCGAATCCCACATTGGCCCCATGTTTTACCAACTGGGTGAGCATCGTCATGGAGACAGCAGCGAATTCGAGGGCATTCACCAGGAAATGCTCGACAACAAAATTGACGCATTTTCCAAAGCGTTTCAGGGACTTACGATCGCCTGTGCCCGTTGCCATGACCATAAGATCGACCCGATTTCACAAGCGGAATACTATGCACTTGCCGGCACTTTCATGAGTTCACGTTGGATTAGCCGGACGATTGACATGCCTGATCGTGATGCAGAGATCAGGACCAGGCTACAACAGGCAAAGAATACACTACAACGGGCGATCGCCGACGTATGGCAAACCGACCTGGAAAACAACATCAGCGTCGCAGCTCTGGACAAACTCCAGCCTCCACAAGCGTTACCTGTCGGTGACATCAATCACCCGTGGAACGAAATCCACAAGTTCGACGGTGAAGAATTACAGGCAAAATGGCTGGAACTCCTGAACAACCACAAAACCAGTGACGCCAGAGCCAAACAAAACAACGAGACCCATTTTCGCTTAATCGCAGACTTCAGTCAGGGGCCTGTCGAGGGGTGGTTTACCGACGGACAAGGCATCGAATATCTGACCAGGCCAGGAGCATTTACTCTACAACAGGGTGACCAGTTTATTAACGCTTTGATGCTGCCGGGCATCGCGACATCCAATTTATCGACGAAGTTAAACGGTGCTTTGCGAAGTCCTTTGGCGAGCAACATTGATGGTTTTTTCTTGCATGCTTTGGCGGCTGGCGGAGATTTTGCGGCACACCGCACAGTAATTGACAACGCTTTCCTGTGCGAAAAACAATCGTTTTATTCCAACGATCGTTATCAGTGGAAAGTCGTCAATCTCCACAAAGGAGAACCAAAGCGAAGAACCTATGCTGAATGGGCGACCAAATCGAGCAATCCAAACTTCCCTCCCCGATGGGGGCTCGCAAGAGAGATTAATGAAGAGGTGGAGAAGTCACCTCATAGTTGGTTCTCTGTCAGCAAAGTCTACTATTCCCAAGGGCCAACAGCGCCTCAAAAACGATTAACCGCCTTTATTGAGTTACTCGAATCGGGAAGTCCCAAATCAAAACAGGAAGCAGCGGCGTTATATCAGAAATGGCTTAGTTCTATGGTAGACGCCTGGAGCGAGGGCACAGCCACGAATGACCAGATCATGGTTTTGAATAACTTGTTGCAGACGCCCTGGATAACGAAATCAGCGTCTCACGAACTACTAAAACCTCTGATAGAAAAGTGCCGCGAACTGGAACGAGCACTACATTCCCCCCGCACCGTGAACAGCATGGCAGATCATGATCCAGGTGAAGACTACAAACTAAATATCCGGGGAAGTTATTACGAATTAGGGGACCCGGTTCGACGCGGATACTTGAGATTATTTAACAGGGAAGCCGATGAAACCTCAGTCTTTGCTTCCCAACAGAGTGGCAGACTCGAGTTGGCCAATGCGGTCGCTTCAGCAGATAATCCACTCACGGCACGCGTTTATGTAAACCGGGTTTGGCAATGGCTGTTCGGCGCGGGCATTGTCGATACCCCAAGTAACTTCGGGAAGCTCGGCAGCCGACCATCCCACCCTGAACTACTTGATTGGCTCGCCGCTGAGTTTATCGAGAACGGCTGGTCCACCAAGACGTTAATTCGTGAGATTCTCCGGACTGAAACCTGGCAACAGTCCGGGCAAGCAGATCCCGCAGCGATTGCAACCGACCCCACCAACCGGCTTCTCCACCATTTTCCGACCCGCCGTCTGGAGGCTGAGGCCATTGGCGATGCCATGTTGGCAAGTTCCGGGACTCTAAACTCCTCACTTTTTGGTGCTCCCCATAACCCGTTCAGGACAGCGGAAGATGAGATGAAACGATTGTTTAGTGGTCCGATCGACGGTAATCGCCGCCGCATGATTTACACAAAAGTCACCATTATGGAACCGGCAAAGTTTCTTGCTACGTTTAATACACCCGATCCTAAGATCCCAACCGGCCTGCGTGACATAACCAACACTCCCGCTCAGGCCCTGACCTTACTTAACCATCCGTTTGTCGTTGAAGTCGCCAGCCAATGGGGGCAAAGAATCCTCTCGACAGACGATTCTGAACCTCGCAGTCGACTGGAAAGGATGTTGACGACGGCCTATGCTCGTGAAATCTCGGCTGATGAATTAGGCCGCTGGGAGGAGACGTTATTTAAACTTTCGGATTTACGTAACACGGATCCCAATGACATAATGAACGATCAACAACTGTGGGCCGATATCGCTCACACGATTTTCAACTCAAAAGAGTTTATCTACCTGCGATAAACGGCAGGAAACACCTCCCATGCACTCAGTCAATCGACGACAACTCCTACACAACGCTTCTATCGGCTTCGGCATGATGGCGTTTTCGTCATTGGCAAATCGAACAAGCTATGCACAACCACTGGCACATTATCCGGCCAGAGCCAAACATGTCATACTCTGTTTTATGGACGGTGGCCCCAGCCATGTAGACACGCTGGACCCCAAACCTGAACTTGCTCGTCAGGAAGGGAAAGCAATCGGTACTGAGAATGTATCGATCCTCTCGCAGAGCGCCGCGTCACGAGTCTGGTTGGGCGCCCGCTGGAAATTCCGCCAGCGTGGAGAAAGCGGACTGCCGGTCAGCGATTTACTACCCAACATTGCTTCGGTGGCGGACGACCTGTGCGTCGTTCGTTCTTTGGTGGGGAAACAACCCTTACACGGTCAACAGGCGTTGTTGATGCATACCGGCCGCGAGACAGGACGGGCACCGAGTTGGGGAAGCTGGGTGTCCTATGGATTGGGTTCAGACAATGAAAACCTGCCCAGCTATGTTCTGCTGAACAACGACTGGATACCCAACGGAGGTTACGAGAATTTCGCCAGCTCGTTCCTGCCGGCGAACCATGCAGCGATGATGTTACGTGCCAAAGGGACGCCTGTCGACAACATCGTTGCCAGTGACAATCGCTCCATTCAACAGGCCAAGCTGCAATTACTTGCTGACCAGGACAAACAGTTCGGAACTAATGCCAGTTCGAGTGACGCCATCAATGCAGCAATTAAGAATTACGAAAAAGCGTTTTTAATGCAGGCGTCGATTCCCGGGATTGCTGATTTAAGTGATGAGCCCGAGCATATCCACAAGCTTTATGGAACCGACAGTCAAAACGATTTCAAGAAGTACTACGCGACTCAGTGCTTACGGGCCCGGAGATTAGTCGAGCAAGGTGTTCGCTTCATTGAAATTACCTGTCCCCTTACCCATGTCAACAATTCCCCCTGGGATCAACACGGGAAGCTCGTCGACCACCACAACGAAAATGCCATGATCACGGATCAGGCGGTCGCCGGTCTGATCAAAGATTTGAAGCAACGTGGACTGCTCGATGAAACGATTGTCATCTGGGCTGGTGAAATGGGACGAACTCCACATACGCCACGGATTCACGAAGACGTTGGTCGCGATCATCACGTCAACGGATACTCTATCTTTTTGGCCGGTGGTGGCTTCAAAGGGGGCTCCGCATTTGGAACCACTGATGAATTTGGCAACAGCGTTGCTGAAAACCCGCTGTTGATTCAAGACATCCACGCCACCGTCTTCCATCAACTCGGCCTCGACCATGAACGACTAACGTTTCGGTTTGGCGGCCGCGATGTAAGCCTGACAGATGTACACGGGCACGTCGTACACGACTTAATAAGCTAGTCGAACTTATCTAAAGGGAAGATCGGGCGACTTAGTTGGTTCCAGGGAAGGCGATTTACACCTGACATTGTCATGCCGTCGGTGTCGGCCCGGATTATTGTTGGTTGGAACTGGCTGTAATATTGAAAGTTACTTGCTGTCTTTAACACTGCCATTTTTGCGGTCGATACATCCACACCAAACTGCTCATAACAAATCGGGTGATTGCCACCGATTCCCTCGGTTTCGGTCACGGCTAATAACACATTCCGGCATCGCAGCAATACTGCCCGACCGGCGTCATAGGAATCATTTCCGATCACGTCTACGCGAATGCGGCCTCCACCCGTTCCAGCAACCACACAGTCCACCTCTGCCGGACTGCTAAACACGCTATCCTGCTTACCGCCAACAGAAACTGACAAACTGGCACCTGGTCCCGCCTCCAATGCCTCGGCAACCACGCCCGGATCCACCATCGGTACGAGACAATCCTGCTCGATCGGATTTTCCAGCAGGAGTTTTAGCAGAATCGTACTGTCACCCGGTGCTCCACCAAAGACTGAGTCTCCGGTATCTGAAAGCACGACAAACCCTTCGGTTTCGATTGCCTGAGTCACTGCTATTGCAGGCGAAACACTCGTTTGCTGCATAAATCGCTGCCGATTCTCCCAGGCAAACTCGGCCAATTGATTCGCCGTTTTTCTGGCAAGTTGTTGATCAGCATCAGCAACCACGATAACAGCCCAACCGGCTTCTGAAATATCCAGCCAGGGTTGCATCGGGCAGGGGCTAATGGAGAGTACACCTTCTGATTGTTCCAGCTGACGAGCCAATTCAAACCATTCACGCATCGGTCCGGCCGGTGTGGTCAGGAATTGTTCCTGATGCGTAAGCATTGGTATTTTCTGAAGCACGGAAACCGGTTCGGCTTCCCGACGCAACGTCTGCACCAGCAGCTGACCTGCCTGATAGCCTGTGTCATAGGGATCATGTGGCTGAGTTCTATGTGCCACGATGGCATCAGCATGATCGACCATTTTTTGAGTGACATTGGCGTGATGATCGAGGGCCACAACAATGGGTTTATCTGCCCCAATAATAGCACGGCACTGTTCGATTAGATTCCCCTCGCAATCATCGAGATGCACGGCCTGCGCTGCCCCGTGTAAATCAAGAAAGAGTCCATCGAGATTTTCATGACCGCTGAGTCCATCGGTTATCTTCCCGACAAAGAACTGGTGAGTAGCCTCTGTTATTTTCCCGCTTGCACCTGCCCAGCCTCGAATCAACGGAATCGGTTCCCACGAAAACCCGGCATCTCTACAAGCATCAAATAGCCCGGCGATCGGTCCTGACGAAATCCCGGATTCCAGAACATCTTCACCTTCAAACATTCCAAACTTCTGAAACGTTGAAATCGTTGTCAGCGTCGAGCTGAAAGAGTTGGTTTCCTGGCCGTATTTTGCTAATGCAATTCGCAATGAAAAACGCCTGGTTAAGTGAGTTCTTTGATGACCGATCCACGCGGGAGAATTGGGATCGGGCGTCCCGATTGATCGGGGACGGCAATCCGAGAGGCGTCCAGGCCCAGATGATTATAAAGAGTAGCGAGGAAATCTCCGGGGGAGACACGACGTTCCACAGGATCTTCACCACGCGGATCTGTTGCGCCAATAATCTGTCCGGTTGCAATTCCACCACCGGCAAACAGCATGGTATTGGCTCGAGGCCAATGATCACGCCCCGGTTGAACCGTTCCTTTTTCACCACTTGCAACACCACCACCGCTACTGGCTACATGTGAGATACGTGGCGTTCGACCAAATTCACCGGCCACGACCACCAACACCCGGCGATCCAGGCCGCGGTCGTAGATATCCTCGATCAAAGCTGAAACTGCCTGATCGAACGATGGCATTCTGAAATCCAATGCATCAAAGACGTGATGGTTCACTGCATGGTCATCCCAATTGGCCACACGACCACAAAGAGGACCGTCAAGTTCGGTGGTAACGATTTCAACTCCTGCTTCCACCAATCGGCGAGCCATCAGTAGTTGCTGACCCCACTGATGATTTCCGTATCGCTGCCGGACGGATTCTTTCTCTTTGGAAAGATCAAAGGCTGCCTGAGCTTTCGGGCTGGTTAGCAGGTTGAGTGCCTGTCGATCGAAGTCATCCACCGCATCCATAAGTCCCGTTTGGTCAATCTCAGCTTTCACTCGATCGAGTCCCGCTTTCAAATCCAGTCGTTTACGGAATCTCAGGGCCTTACTTTCATCACCAAGACCAATATTTGGAACCTGAAAATCTGGTGCGCTGGGATCACCCACTACTTTAAAGGGATCGTACGAAGGTCCCAGATAGGTCGCTCCGGCGATGGTGAAGGAATCGTAGCGGTCCACAGGATTGACCGTTACATAATTGGGGATATCCCGCTTGGGATTATGCCGCAGGTAATTTGCAATCGACATCCAATCCGGTAGTACTGGAAGCGTTTTATCTTTGGCATCCGGATCTCCGGCAAGGACCTGTAGCGAGCCAGCAGGGTGCCCACCACCGGTATGGGCAACGCTTCGCAAGAGTGTGTATTTATCCGCACAGGTGGATAACCTTGGCAACAATTCGGTTAATCGAATCCCCGGGACATTGGTATCAATCGGTGAGTACGGTCCACGAAATTCCGAAGGAGCATCCGGCTTCGGGTCCCAGGTATCCAGATGACTACAACCACCTCGCTGCCAAACAAGGATAATCGCGGTTTGCTCACCATGCCGATTTTTAGAAACCGGAATTCCCGCACCGGGTCTGGCAACCAAATCTGTCGCTGACGCGCGTGCCTGAAACAACTGCGAGAGGCTTAACCCTCCGAAGCCATACATACCGAATTTGAGCAGTTCTCGACGTCGCATATCAGTTTCCCATGAATATTACTTTTCTATGAATATCTTAGCATATGCCACCATGGCAACATCAATCTTTTACAATCAGTAGTGTTCAGTATCCACGAACAAAGAAATGGAGTTTCCCGATGGGCGATTCGCACAATACTAACAGGCGTGATATTTTACGAGCCATGGCTAGTTTCGGAGCGGCTTCGCTGCTCCCCGGTGTTGTCCCGGGGCCTCAACCCGTCTTCGCCGACAAGGGTCAGTTCAGTCCGAGACAAAGTCAGCTCATCCAACAGGAAAATTCCAAATCAGGTACTCGCGAGTGGTTATTAACCAAAACAGAGGTCGACCCGGACACTAAATATCGCTGCCCTGGAATCGAAGGTTACGCTTCGAAGGCGAGTGTGACAGCGGGTGAATCACTAACGCTGCATGTGTCCTGCAACCCGGCATCTAAATTCACCGTCGATCTATATCGTTCCGGCTATTACGGCGGAAGTGGAGGTCGCAAGATCGCTCACCTTGGCACTTTTGAAGGCAAGATTCAAGACGATCCTGAAATCGGTAAAAACCGGCTGCGTGAATGCCAGTGGGATGCCTGTCACGAGTTAACGATTCAGGACGATTGGGTAAGTGGAGTGTATCTATGCAAACTCACTTCACTGGAAACTCAAATGCAAAGTTACATTACGTTCATCGTTAAGGACGATCGCAAAGTAGACTTTCTATTCCAGTGTTCGGACAACACCTGGCACGCTTACAATCGCTGGCCAAGTCAGTACTCCTTGTATGACCATGAAGAAACGGTTTGGTATTGGGGAGCCGGCGTCGACGTCAGTTACGACCGTCCCTATGGAAAATACTGCCAAATATTTGATGCTCCTTTAACTACCGGGTCTGGTGAATGGTTTTGTTGGGAACTACCGATTGCTTACTGGATGGAATCAAAAGGGTACGACGTCAGTTACTGCTCGAACATAGATACGCATGCTGACGGCGAGGCATTGATGCGTGCCGGTTCTCTGATCTCTGTGGGCCATGACGAGTATTATTCAATGGAGATGTTTAATAATGTCCGCGCCGCAATCCGTGGCGGCTTAAATGTAGCCTTCCTTTCAGGCAACACTTGCTGTGGCTTGCTGGAAATCAAACCCTCAAGTGACGGTCGCCCTAACCGCATCATTTCCCGCGTCGATCGCTTTGGCCCTCGTGACATGATCGGCGACAATCTCTTCCATTCGATGAAGACTCTACCTCGCACTGCTCCCAACGAAGCTGATTTGATTGGAGCGCGAAGTACGGGGCCTGTCGTGGGTGGAGCCGACTACATCTGCCACGATCCGGAGCACTGGATTTTCAAAAATTCCGGCATGAAAAAAGGTGACGGAATCCCCGGCTTGGTGGGCTGGGAATGGCACGGAGATCCTGCCGACATCCCGGGGCTGAAAATCGTTGCGCAGGGTACGACCAATAGCGGTGCGGGGATGGGAACTTACACTTCCACGATCTATCCCGGACCAAAAGGGAATTTAGTTTTTAATGCGTCCACCTGTTGGTGGGGCGATGGATTGAGCGAACCGCCCGGCTATGTTCGCCCTTCGGCTCATGGTGCCTCACCGCAAGGTCCGGATAAGCGAGTCCAAATCATCACTCAAAATTTGCTCGACCGCCTCAAGTCCACTTAACTGACTGCGGATTATTCCAGCTCCGTCCAAACACTTCCATAAGCGTCAATTTCGGAAAAGTACTCGAGAAGCTCACCGTAGAACGCATGATTCCCCAGAGTCGCGCTGTCGCCTATCACAATCAGTTTTCGCCGGGCACGTGTCAAAGCGACGTTCATCCGCCGGGTATCTCCCAGAAATCCGATTTCCCCTGAGCGATTACTTCGCACGCAGGAAATGATGACCGCTTCTTTTTCCCTTCCCTGAAATCCGTCCACCGTATCGACTTCCAATCCATCGACGTCACACATGGAACGAATCAGCCTGGCCTGGCCGGCATAAGGTGAGATAACAGCAATTTCTTCGGCGGGCACATTAGCCTGGACGAGCTGTGACACCTTCTTTACGACCAACTCTGCTTCGGATGAATTGCAGCGACTTTCACTCCCTGCCTCACTCTCTTCATCCCAATCAGCACCAGCCGTATCGATGAACTCAACAGGTGATTGTGTTAGGGAATTTTCCACGACTCCGTCCAACTCTGAAAGCAAATGTTTGGCATTAGTAGAATCTGCAACCAGTATTCCTTCGTAGAACCGGTTCGATGAGAATGCCATGATTTGCTCATGCATACGATATTGAGTTTCCAGTCGAGTCGTCACCAATTCACCAAATTTATCCACAACTCGTTCCAGCATACTCGTGGCGAACCCTGCCCTGGCTGCCTGCTGGGAAATCACGGTCGGCGGCAATTGGCAATGATCGCCAGCCAGAACTAGTTTGTCTGCAAATTGCAGCGGCACCCAGCACGCAGGTTCAGTACATTGACAGGCTTCATCAACCACCGCCATATCGAAACGACGATCTGTCAGCATTTGAGTGTTGAGCGAATTCGTACCACAAACAACATCCGCCCGATCTAACACCCAATCCACGAGCGTTTTTTCCAGTAACCGCGCATCCTGCTGTAGCCGCTTTCCCTCTTTATACATTTCCTGCTTTGCGCCACGCGGCGGTTGACTGCGAGTATATTTCCCAGCTTTGCGGAAAAACTGTTCAGCTTCGCGACGCATATCCTTCACAATCTCCATCGTCTCATCGCGGGATACCTGAGCATCTAATGTGTGCTGTATTAATCGACGATCCACTCTAGCCGGATGTCCCAACCTCACGACTTTGACACCACACGCCACCAACTTCACTAGCAAATTATCCACAGCAGTGTTGCTGGGGGCGGTCGCCAGGATTTTCTGGCCCTTTTCAATGGCCGCTTTAATTAAGGCTACAACCGTCGTTGTCTTCCCTGTCCCCGGCGGGCCGTGAATCACCGCCAGGTCTTCGGCAGACAGTGCCATTTCCACAGCCCGGGCTTGAGATAGATTGAGAATGCCGCTTTCATATGATTGCGGATGGAATTTTGGAATACGATCATTCAGTAACACATCTCTTAATCTTGCAAATCGTCCTGTACTGTCCTTGAGATGCGTCAGGACTTCTGTTTGTCGTTTGCGTGTCACTTCGTCTGGCTGAACATCAACCCGCAGACGTGCTCCTTCTGGAATAAAAGGGAGTGCAATCTGCAAAGATCGACGATTGCGAGCTGTTACAATTCCCCGGGCGATTTCAACTTCGGCTGCATTACTGGTCACTGTGACCGGCGTCCCAACCCGAAACCTGTTCGAAGGCAAACCGATTTCGCGGTTTCGTTTAATCAGCGTGGCGAGCGTTGCTCCGGCGAGCCCCGGACGGCTCTCACGAACCACCATATCTAAAAGTGTTTCACCCGTGCGTTCTGCATTTCCACCGCCAGCATCGCGCCGTCTTTGTTCAAGCTGCCTGGCCTGCGCAGCAGACTCTGCATCAATCCATTCAAGAAGTTGAACTACGTAGTCCTGCATTTTTAATTCATCTCGCTTCAGAACTACTTTTGAATTTCTTCAAAGGAGCGTTCAATCCATGGCCACATTAATTCCGGATAGAACTTATGACCTGCATCTCCCCATCGATATGAGAAATGACCAGCAACGCCTGTCTTTTGATATACTTTCTGCACTCGTTGCATTGCATTTTCGACATCCGGAAGGTGGTGCAACGAGTCCTGTTTACCATGAACTGCGATGAGGTACCTGGGAGCAATCAGTGCACCGATATCCGACAGGTCACCCAATTCACTTTGTACTCGTGGGATCAGACAGCAATCACAGTGAAACACAAACCCCGTGGAACTGGTATAGGAAGTGAACGAACAGCTCGGTGCGGCCACCGTGATACGACGATCTAACGCGGCCATATAAACGGTGAGGACTCCTCCTCCTGAATTACCAGTAAACAGAATTCGACGTCGGTCAATATTCTCCAGCGTAGCGAACGCCCAATCCAGAATGCGTTGACAATCCCAAACGCGTTCTCCGATCGCTGTTCTTCCCGCCAATAAGCAATGAACCAATTGAGCCCGACATGGCTGATCCCCGTGTCGTCCTTTAGGATCAGCAATCGAAGCGACCGTCGCCAACCCGCGCACGGCCGGCACAATCGTCACATAGCCTCGTTTCACCGCCTCCAATCCTGGTGTCGCCTTTCGTGCATCAGCTTTTTCTTTCTCGTCTTCACTATGGAAGATACCGGCGTAATTATTCCAGCTATTGCCACCATGTCCCTGAGCACAGATCGCCAGCGGTCGGGGCGATACTTGATAGTCATCGGGTTTGAGAACCCAGAAAGGAATTTGAATTCCTGGTTCTGTTTCAATCACATGTAATTGTCGAGTAAAACCGTTTTCTTTTTTGGCAACAGACATACCAACGGTTACCTGATGCCCCCGACAATCCTCGGCTATCTGTGCTAATCCAAGCAGCTCCTCCAACTTGGAGCGAGCTTGACGTTGCCAGCGAGTCCAACGTCCTGGCGAGACTTTATCAGATTTCAGAGGAGCACGATCAGGGCGATGGATCCGGCGAAGATACTCGCTATCCCTGTCATTGAATTTAACAAAGGGAGGAGTCTGAGCGATTGCTAATTGGCTCAACAATAGCAAGACCATCAATGAATAGCGTGACACAACCGCGACCTTTCACAAAAGTTTTGCGAGCGGAGTCTAGTCATAACTTTTGATCTTATGCACTGACTCGAGTTGCTCGTCGCTGCCGGCGTGCCCATGCAAATGATACGAGGCGATCTTCAGCTTCATCCCAAAGCTTTAATCGCAGGCACTTATAAACGTCCCACGGCATAAGTGACGTAACGCCGGGGTTATGAAGTTCTTTGATGGCTGCCATCGCCTTGGGAAGTTTATAGAACGGAATCTTATGGTTTAGGTGATGAACATGGTGATAGCCAATGTTGGCTGTGAACCAGTGAAGAATGGGATTCATTTTAATAAAGCTGGAAGATTTCAACGCTGCGTTGACGTAGGTCCAGTCTTTACCCATTTTCAGCATCACATCGGGATAGTTGTGCTGTGCGTAGAAGAGATACGCTCCGGTCGCTCCCGCAATAATCATGGGGACACAGGTAACAAATACAATCCCCATCGGGTCGGCAAAGGCAAGTGCCACGATTAACCCTGCGTGCACCAGCAGGGAGCAAATTGCATCCCAATGTCGTTTCGGGTTTAGAAACAGGGGTCGCACGGTCATCCCGATAAAGAACACCGTCAGGTAACCAGCACCAATGGTTAAAGGGTGACGTGAAAATTTATACTTCAGCCGCTGGCCAAAGGATGCTGAGGCGTATGCATCGGTGGTCATGACAGGGTAAGAACCGATCGACGCGCCGAAAAGTTTTGCGTTGTTTTTATGGTGATGGTCGTGGGATCTCCGCCAAACACTTGGCGGACTCAGCGTGACACAGCCAAAAAGGAACATGAAGTATCGCACCAGTTTACTTTTGGCTAGTAAGGCGCCATGCTGGTAGTCGTGGTAGATAACGAACAGACGTACGTGAACCAAACCCAATAGACAGCTACATCCCAATCGCAACCACCAGGCATCCACTAAAATCGTTGCCACGATGCAGCAAATCCAGACAAGAGCAGTCGACACCATACACCACCAACTGACCCACGGGGTCTCGGTAGCGAATCGCTTGGAGTCAATCAGTATTTCTCTTGCTGACCGCACGTATTAATTCCGAAGACTGAAAACTATAGATAAGCTTGTATGAGCGAGCGACGTCCAGACTACTGTCTGTAACCACACCCATCGCAATCTACCATACTCTAAGATAAGTGAAGAATAAACAATAGCGCAGAAGCCAATTAAATCCGTATCTTGTAAAGTATATATATACAACTTTTTGAAAACAGCCGAGTCCCTCCCCTATTTAACAGCTCAATTCATCTACGAGTAGATGTTAAAAAAATGCCATATCACCATCGTTTCCGCCTTCCCTTATCCACTCTCGCATGCTTCCTGGCGTTCTCTGCTATCGCCCTGTCCCGTGAATGCAGACTCATGTGGGTTTTGGTACGGCCAACTGCATACTTAACGGCAGCGTCGTCGTCTCAGCCTACGACAGTTCGCTTCAATCGATCAATGCCGATGGTGAGTTTGAAGTCATCGGGCATTCCGCCGAAGTTCGTTTTTTCCATCAGCTTTTACCGATCAATTCGCAAAAAGGTTTGATATTAGGATGAGCAAATATGGAAACCGGAAAGAGACTGAAGCCGGATTTTTTAGAGCTTAAAACCCTCAAAACGAGTGAATAACATAGTTTTGCGTTTTTTCACCCCCTCATAGGTGGTGCTTTAGAACGAATCAACATTGAGAAGTCCAGCACCGATATTTAAAATAGAAGAAGTAAAGATTAGAAGATAGATACAGAGGTTTTCATGTTACGGATTTTCGCGAAAGATCAATCCAAGCAATCTACCAACAAATACTGTGACGGTGTCAGCCGCCGAAGTTTTGTGCAGCTGGGTGTTGCGGGTATGGCTTCCCTCGGACTGGGCGACGTACTGCGTGCTAAAGCAGCTAGTAAAGCTAATCAAAGTAAATCAGATGTTTCGACAATTCTGATTTGGCTTGACGGCGGACCTGGGCATATGGACATGTATGACATGAAACCTGATGCTCCGGTTGAATTCCGTGGAATCTGGAATCCGATCAAATCGAAAGTTCCCGGATTTGATGTTACAGAACTGTATCCCAAACAGGCTCAGCACACCGACAAGTTTTCCATCGTCCGATCATTGCACCACGGAACAGGAGATCATTTCGCTGGCGCCCATCGCATGTTAACCACCAAGGAAATGGGAGTCAGCGGCGGAGATACGATTGGCAAGTTTCCTGGAATCGGTGCGATCGTAGCTCAGCAACGCGAAGGAATTCAACGTGACATTCCTCCGTACTTTGCCGTACCAACTGCCTCGAGCGTCGGCCGCGTTCCCGGATATTTTGGCGGGAAGTTTCTGGGAGTGCAGTACGATCCATTTCGAACTGGTGGTGATCCGAACAAAGACAACTTCAAAGTACAAAACCTCGTTCTTCCAAGTGGAATCACGGTCGACCGCCTCGAAGATCGTTCTCAACTTCGGGGTGAACTCGATAACATCGCCCGTAACGTTGAATCCAAGGGAACGTTTGATGCCCTGGACCAATTTGACCAACAGGCATTTAGTTTTGTAACGGGTGAAAATGCTCGACAGGCATTTGACATCAACACAGAAGACGACGCTCTGAGGGAAAAATACGGTCGCAACAACTGGGGGCAAAGTACATTGCTCGCGCGACGACTCGTGGAAGCCGGAGCATCCTTCGTCACGGTACAATTCAGCGGTTGGGATCACCACTGGAATCTTCAGGGGGGTTATGAAACCTTGTTGCCACGTGTTGATGCCGCAGTCGCTTCGCTTTTTGAAGATCTGGATCAGCGTGGTTTACTTGAAACCACCGTGGTAATGCTTTGCGGGGAATTCAGTCGCACACCACGTATGAATGACGGCGGAAACGGCGGACCACCACTAAGTAAAGGAACACCTGGTCGAGACCACTGGGGTAGCTCTATGTTCTGTCTGATGGGAGGCGGCGGAATCCGCGGAGGCCAGTTGATCGGTTCCACAACCGAAAAAGGTGAAGCCCCCAAAGACCGTCCGGTTAAGCCAACCAACGTCCACGCGACTGTTTATGAATGTATGGGAATCGATCCAACACTTCATATCCTCGATAATGCCGGTCGCCCCACGCCAGTCCTTGAAGATCCAACGCCAATTCACGAGCTTCTCTAATGTTGACCGTCTTTAATCAAAACCCTCAGGCAAATCGTCGTAAACTTCTACAAGCCGCTGGTGCCGGCCTATTGGGAGTGAATCTTCCGAATGTGTTGGCGGCCGAGGAAAACCAATTATCGAATGGCCCAAGCCCCACGGCTAAAAATGTAATCTTCATGCATCTGTTTGGCGGGCCAAGTCAACTGGAAACGTTCGATATGAAGCCGGATGCTCCGGACGATATTCGGGGACCGTTTAAGCCCACGCCATGTAAAACCGACGGCTTGCTGGTTTGCGAACACCTACCAAATATCGCTGCGATCACAGACAAAATCACCGTCGTTAAAACCATGACCCATGATTTCAATGACCACAGTGGAGCGGGGCATTACGTACAAACCGGGCACCGCTGGCACATTCCGATTGGCGGTGGTTTCAGTGTGACACCACAGGATTGGCCCGCTATCGGCAGTGTCGCAAAATATTTTGATCAGCGGCGCGGGTTAATCAATGAAGCCCCCACCTATGCCGTCCTACCGAACGCACTGGGAAGCCTGCAACAGAAGGGCGAATATATCCGTCCGGGTGAAACAGCAGGCTGGCTCGGCGGCGGTTACGCCCCGGTAGTTACTTCCATTCAAAAAAAGAATGAAACCGACAACCCATTTTGGCGGGACTGCAGCGACGAAGAATTGAAATTCAGCATTCGCGGTCTTACTCCGCAGGATGGCATGACAGTCGGGCGTTTTACTTCACGAGCTCAATTGCTGGATAATATCAATCGTCAACAGCAGCGTCTGCGTGAAATTGATCGTTCTCAAGTCTTCGATCGATATCGTTCACGTGCACTGGAGCTGGTGTTATCGGACAAAGCGAGGATCGCTTTCGATGTCACCAAGGAGTCAGCAGCCACGCGTGATACTTACGGGCGGCACTTATACGGTCAATCAGCACTCGTCGCCAGACGACTCATTGAAGCAGGCACGCGATTCGTAACCGTCCAGTACGATTGCGTGGATGGCTACAGCTGGGATTCTCATCGCAACAGTGATGACGTCAAGGAACACCTGTTACCAACGTTTGACCAGGCCTTTGCTGCCTTAGTCAACGATCTTGAACAGCGTGGCCTGCTCGAAGATACGCTGGTTGTCGCCATGGGAGAAATGGGACGTACACCAAAAGCGAATAGCACCTGGGGACGTAATCACTGGAGTACACTGTTCCCGGCAGTACTGGCAGGAGGCGGAATGAAACGCGGGTTTGTCTACGGAGAAACCGACAAACATGCAGAATACGCAACGGCCCATCCGGTCAGCCCTGAAGATATGGCAGCAACCATCTTTACCGCTCTGGGAATCAATCCAAGCTGGCAAATCCAGGACGCCATCGGGCGCCCCCACCAGCTCACAACGGGTAATCCGGTGACCGATTTGTTTATATAATTCAGACAATCACTTTTTTCTCCTGTCTGAACTGTAAACGTCATGCAACGCCACATTCTCGCTTTGATTTTCCTCGTCGTGCTGTTGGGAATTACTCCCAACTCCGCCCTTGCCGAAGAGTCGCTACCCAACATTATTCTCTTAATGGGGGATGACCACGGCTGGGATGAAACCGGCTACAACGGGCACCCGCATCTTAAAACGCCGGTACTAGACGAAATGGCAGCTCAGGGTTTACGTCTCGATCGTTTCTACTCGGCACATTCCAGCTGTAGCCCGACGCGCGGCAGCGTCATGACCGGTCGTCACCCCAACCGGTATGGAACGTTCACTCCTAATCGCTCCATTCGCCCCGAAGAAATCACGATTGCTCAACTTTTAAAACAACGCGGATACGTTTGCGGCCACTTTGGGAAATGGCATTTGGGCCCTGTTAAATCGGACTCGCCCACCAGTCCGGGCAATCTGGGGTTCGATCAATGGCTGTCGCATGACAACTTCTTTGAACTTAATCCGGTCCTCTCAAAAAATGGCGGCACTCCCAAAGCCATCTCCGGCGAAAGCTCAGAAATCATCGTCGCTGCAGCCAACAGATTTATCGCCAGGGCTAAACGACAGGGCAAACCATTTTTCGTGGTTATTTGGTTCGGTTCACCACACGAACCTTATAGTGGTCTGCCGGAGGATCTGAAACGTTACGACGATGTACCGGAGCTATACAACGATAAGACATTCCGCTTGACCTCCAATGAAACCGGGCGTCCAACCACTCGGCCACTAGGTGACATCTTACGTGAACGATTTGCCGAAATAACGGCCATGGACCGTTCGATCGGTACGCTGCGGGATTACTTAGAGGCTAAGAACCTCCGTACCAATACGTTGTTATGGTATTGCGGTGACAATGGAACGCCCGGCGATGGCATCATCACTTCTCCTTTTCGAGGGCATAAAGGACAGGTCTATGATGGGGGCATCCGAGTGCCCGGAGTCATCGAATGGCCGGCAGGTATCACCAAAGCTCAGATTAGTCAGGTCAACTCAGTAACGAGTGACATACTCCCAACGCTCTGTGAATTAACCCAAACCGCATTGCCCAACCGTCCACTCGATGGCATTTCATTAACGAGACTCTGGGACGGAACGCTTACCCAACGACCGACACCGATTTATTTCTGGCAATTCAACACAAATGCAGACCAGCAACGCGAACCATGGATTCAACAGCAACTCCAGATTGGAACGACGCCGCTGGTTAAGATGATGGGTGACATCTACACTCGTAATTTCATCAACCATCAGCACCCAAACATTGTTGAGTCAGATTTCACCGGCGACCGCGTCGTGTTATTACAGAATTACAAACTGGTCATCACCGGCAATGGTGACAAACAGAAAACCGAATTATTTCGAGTACCCGATGACGTCGCGGAAGAGGAAAATATTGCCAGGGAACAAACAGACGTCGTCCAAAGCATGTCAACAAAGCTCTTACGGTGGCAACAATCTGTTCTCAAAAGCCTGAGCGGTCAGGATTATCGATAAGGCATCTAACCTAAATCAGGAGTAAACACGGACCATGATTAAATGTGGAGTTATCGGTCTCGGGCGTTTTGGACGACTACATGCACTGACCTTACGGGCATTGGAAAACGTTGAATTAGTTGCCCTGGTCGCTCGCCGACAGGAGAGTGTCGATGCATTGACTGCAGAACTACCGGAAGTTCGCGGATACATTGACGTTGAGACGGCCATCGCTGAGTCGGGTGCGACGGCCTGGATCGTCGCCTGCACGACCAGTGAACACGTGTTGGTGACTCGTAAACTTCTTGCAACCGGACATTCAGTCCTACTTGAGAAACCAATTTCTGATGATCTGCAGGACGCCGAATCATTAGCCGATTTAGTGAATGATGATTCGTCCAATCTAATGCTGGGTCATATCCTTTTATTCAACAGCGAATTTAAGTCTTTACGACAAGAAGCAATGAACAGAGGGGCACTCACCCATCTGGATGCAGTCCGCCATAGACCGGCCTCGATCGTCAGGGATTTCGCTGGTGAGAACCCACTCCATGCAGCAATGGTCCATGACCTCTATTGCGCACAGGCATTAACCAATGCCGAAGAACCGCGAAATTTCAGCTGTCAGTATCACCTCACTCCAGATGGGCAAATCGATCTGGCGAACGCTCAATTAATCTGGCCATCCGGAGTTCTCGGCAGATTCAGCGCCAGCTTTATGACGCCGACCGGCATGCCGCCTCGCGGATTCGATAGATTGGAAGTGTTTGGCGACGGCTGGTCTGCCAGAGTTTCTCCCAATCCCAGACCGTTGGAAATCTGGGATTCGCAAGCCCAGTGGCCGTTGGCTTTGGAAATCATGGCAGACGCGACTGGTGCCACGGGAATGATGATCGAAGAGCAGCGGTGTTTCTTACGTGTGATCAGCGGTCAACAAAGCGTCCCGGTAGGAGCACGTTATCAGGATGGACTTCAGGTTCAGCGTTGGATGAACGAATTAGACCGTGTCGCTATCCGCTGATGATTCATGGATTGACGGCGCAGGTAATCGCAATACCACTGTGATACCAATCAACGCGAGCAATGCTATAGCGTATCTTAGTCCTTGAGTCTGCGGCCCGAAATAGAGTGTCAAACCGACTGACACCAGAACAAACAACACGGCCTTTATTTTCACATTCCGGCGTACTCCCCCATGATCCTCCCAGTCAGTGAGAATCGGCCCGAACAGCCTGGACCTTCTCAGGCGGGCGTTAAGTCTGGGTGATGTCCGCAATAGCAGAAAGCTGGTGAGCAGTAGAAAGGGAGTGGCGGGTAACCCTGGCAGTAATGCTCCTAAAAATCCCAGCACAAAAAAAAGACCGGCAAACGTCAGAATGACGATTTTCTTTACTCCGGTTACAACGTCTGTAGACGACACAATGTTTCTCGTTTTCTATGCGGTTTTTATGCCAGTTGTGGTAATTGGCGTCGCAACGCCCCGCTTAACACGAATCCAAATAAATTTCCAAGTGCCTTCATGTATAATAGACACACTATAAACTCCGCCATACTAATCGTCATTACTTCGCTGAACCCCGATCAAAGATGCCTTTACGAAACTTCACTGTAACTCTCCTCTTTTTGGCGTTTTCAAATCTAACTCTACTACATGCACAGGATCGTGCAGGACTGGATTTCTTTGAAGCTAAAATCCGTCCCATGCTGGTGAAACATTGTTACGAATGTCACAGTGCGGAAGCCGTAGCCAAGAACAAACTGAAAGGTGCTCTATTTCTCGACACGCGAGCGGCCACCCTGAAAGGTGGTGAGAGTGGTCCAGCTGTTGTCCCCGGCAAGCCCGATGAAAGTCTGCTGTTTACTGCGTTAAAACACGAAAGTTTCGAAATGCCTCCGGCGGGAAAATTGCCGGATGAAATTATCGCTCATTTCCAGTACTGGATCGAAATTGGCGCACCAGATCCTCGCGAAGGTGCGGCCATCGCCACAGCCGAAATCGATATTGAACAGGGGCGAGAACATTGGGCATTTCAACGCCTCCAGGTAAATGCGCCCGCTCAGGTCCGGGATCAAACGTGGGTCCGTAATGAAATTGACAAATATGTCCGCGCACAGCAGGAAGCCCGGGGAATCACTCCCAATTCTCTCGCTTCGCCTCGAACACTGATACGCCGCGTCTACTTCGATTTGATCGGCTTACCTCCGACGCCTGAACAAGTAGCACAATTTGTCGGGAAAGCTGAAGCGGATTTCGACAAGGCATATACCGAGCTGTTGGACGAATTGCTAGCAAGCAAACACTTTGGAGAACGCTGGGGCAGGCACTGGTTGGACATTGTTCGTTTTGCGGAGAGTAACGGATATGCATTTGACCGGGACCGCCCAAATGCATGGCATTATCGTGACTGGGTTATCAATGCATTTAACAAAGACATGCCCTACGACCAATTCCTGCAATTTCAACTTGCTGGTGACATTAAAACCAACACCAATGTCAGCACGACCACCGAATTCGTTACCGCCCGGGAAAATCTGGCGGCCACTGGTTTTCTCGTGGCAGGGCCATTCACGTCACAGCAAACACAAAAGGAACGCGAGCGTAGCCGTTACGAACAACTTGATGACATTGTCAGTACACTTGGAACTTCCGTCCTCGGCTTAACGGTCGGTTGTGCTCGTTGCCATAGTCATAAGTTCGACCCCTTACCAAAACATGATTACTACCGACTCGTCGCCAACTTTGCCGAAGTGGGTAGTGCCGATGTGCAACTTAATTCCAAACCAGAGGAATTCATTGCTGCCAAAAAGGTCTACGACGATGCACATGCACCATTAACAGCAGCTCTGGGAAAATACTCTTCCGAATCCTTAACTCCTAATTTCCAAACCTGGCAATCAACTGCAACTGCCACCGCGGAAACCGGGCCATTGAATCGTTCCTCCTGGCACTATGCCGACGGATTTAAAGCAGCTGAAGGAAAGGACGCCTGGAGCACCGCATTTCCTCCCGAACAAGGGACCGATTTAAAGGCTGTCTATAACGAGGGGACTATTGTCTGGAACGAGAAATCCGACTGGAAGGACAACTCGGATATACCGCTGGAACAGGCCCGGGACACCGCCGGCTACGCTTATCGCACGGTCAATTCACCCGTTGTGCAAACTGCTAATCTTACTATTTCAACGAATGCAAATATCGCTGTTTGGATCAACCAACAAGAAGTTCTTAAATCCATCGATGCCGGAGGCTCAGAACCCGGCCAACATTCCTTCAACGTCCAATTGAACCAAGGGAACAACACTGTCCTCATTAAATTTGTGCACAACAGTGAGAACGGGTTTTTCAACGCCGGCTTATCGACGCTCGCCGAAAAACCTGTCGCCAGCTTTGGTAGCTGGTTTCATGCAGGTCCGTTTAAGGCCGCCAATCACAACGAAGCCTTTAGCACGGTGTACCCACCTGAAGAACATGTCGACCTGTCAGCTACTTTTGAAGGTGGGTTGAAATGGGAAGAGCATACAGACTGGGAAGACGGAACACCGCACAACGATCTGCTAAGCGGCGAGAACAGTGCTAATTTCCTGTATCGGGTTGTCGATTCACCGCGACCTCAGCCAGTACACCTTTCGCTTGGAAGTGATGACGGAATTCAGGTATGGGTAAATGGCCGAAAGGTTTTGAGTAAAAACGTCGGTCGCAATGTCGCCAAGGCAGATCAGGAGAAATTGACGATTCAGCTTGCTCAGGGACGCAATGAACTCTTAATTAAGATCTCCAATGGTGGCGGCAAAACCGGTTACTATTTCAAAGCGACTCATGGCAAGGAACCTGACGACGTACGCAACATTCTGAATGTCGCTCAGGACAAACGCAACGCCGGCCAAACCAATCGGTTGCTCGAGTGGTACAAAGGGTACGATTTGGGATTTCTAGCAATTGAAAAACCTGTCAAGCTCCACGAAGGTTCAGCTCCCACGCCGGTTAACGTACCAGTATTTTCTGCAAAGACCAAAGGAAGCACCTATCAGTTTGGAGAAGACACATACAAGGTGTATCACCTTCGCCGAGGCAACGCTGATAACAAGGAGAGTCTTGCCGAAGCGGGATTTCTACAGGTATTGACCGACGCCGAGAAGGATGAAACTCACTGGTCAACGGCAGGACAAACTTTAGAGACGCCTCTATCAGCCCGGGAAACAATCGCCCCGTGGTTAACCGACGATCAACAGGGAGCCGGTCATCTGGCAGCTCGAGTTCTGGTGAACCGTTTATGGTATCACCATTTTGGTCGTGGATTGGTCTCCACTCCCAGTGACTTTGGCACGCGTGGTGAACGTCCAACGCATCCGGCATTGCTGGACTACCTCGCCCAACAACTAATTGACAACCAATGGCAGATGAAACCTGTCCATAAACTTATCATGTCCAGTGCAACGTACATGCAGGGTAATGCCGAGTCGCAGACCGGAGTTCAGCATGATCCTGAGAATCTAATGCTTTGGCGTCGTTCTGCTCGCAGACTTGAAGCGGAGATCATCCGCGACTCGATCCTCTCGATGAGCGGCACGTTGGATTTGACACAATTCGGAAAAGGGACTTTGGATGAACGTAGTAAACGTCGTAGTGTCTACTTTACAGTGAAACGCAGTCGCTTGATTCCACTGCTCAAGCTATTTGATGCTCCGGATGCAATGCAGGGCATCGCCACGCGAGAACAAAGTACGGTAGCACCGCAGGCGTTGGCACTGCTAAACTCGCCCTTGATTCGTGAATATGCCACGAGCTTTGCTGAACGTATCCGTTCCAAAGAAGATATGACTGATCAAAAAATCATTCACGCAGCTTACGAATTGGCCTTATCAAGGCCAGCCAATGCTGACGAAATAGAAACCATGACTCAGTTCATTCAAAGTCAGGTCGAATCGCGGGCGGAAGACGCCAATGCACATCAACTTGCCGTACGTGATTTCTGTCATCTAGTACTCTGTATGAATGAATTTGTTTACATCGACTAATACTCAATCGCTATGAATCCAATGCATCGTAATATCTATACAAACAATCGCCGCCAGTTTCTCGCCAAAGCCGGATTAGGATTTGGCAGTTTGGCACTAACCGACCTCCTTCATCAGGAAGGAGTCGTCCACGCAACTGAGTCCGGCAATCCCCTGGCTGAACGGGCTTCCCATTATAAACCCAAGGCGAAAGCCATTATCTGGCTCTTCCAAACCGGAAGCCCCAGCCAGGTGGACACTTTCGATTACAAACCTGAACTCGGAAAACGCGATGGTCAGGCATTGGCAGGTGCAGATCCAAAAACCGGTTTCTTCACAACCAGTGGCAAATGCCTAAAGTCGCCATTCAAATTTAAACAACACGGAGAATCAGGATCCTGGATTTCTGAGATCTTTCCCAATATCTCCAAACATGCCGATGACATAGCGTTCGTCTATTCATGTCATTCACAGTCAAACAATCATACACCTGCGATGCTCGAACTTAACGGAGGTATGATTCGTCAGGGTTTCCCCAGCATGGGATCATGGATGAGTTACGGACTGGGGACTTCCAATTCCAATCTACCCTCCTATGTAGTCATGCATGGCACGAAACCTCGTGGTGGCGATCCTATCTGGTCTTCCGGGTTTCTTCCTTCGGTCTATCAGGCTACGTCGCTCGACCCTCGTGCCGCAAAACCAATCGACAATCTCGAACAACTAAAAGACCTGGCAGGCAAACAGCAGCGTTCGCTGCTCGATGCCTTAAATAATGCCAATCGAAAGCATGCTGAAAAACGACCATTCGATCGCGATCTCAATGCGCGGCTCGAGTCGTTTGAGTTAGCTTACCGAATGCAAAGCGCTGCTCCCGAGGCTTTTGATATCGCTCAGGAACCGGAATACATCCACGAGATGTACGGATTGAACCGGGACGAATCGAAAGATTACGGCCGCCAATGCCTCCTGGCCAGACGGCTGATCGAACGTGGAGTCCGTTTTGTTCAGGTTTTTGCTTCCGTACCCAAAACACCCGGCGGCGGCGTCGGTGATGTCCCCTGGGATGGCCATTCGGATATCAAATTGAATCATGGTACCTGTGCTTCGACAGTCGACCAACCGACCGGAGCATTATTAACGGACCTTAAGCAACGAGGCCTGCTTGAAGATACGATCGTCATCTACGGTGGGGAATTCGGCAGGACTTCAGACTCTCAGGGCTCAGCTGGCCGGGATCACAATCCTAATGCTTTTACCACCTGGTTTGCCGGTGGTGGATTCAAAGGCGGTGCTCAATATGGTGCCACCGATGAGTTTGGCTATAAATCAGTAGAGCAACGCGTAACAGCACACGACATTCATGCAACGATTCTGCACCAAATGGGATTGGATCATGAAGCGTTAACCTATCGATTTAATGGACGTGACTTCCGGCTCACCGATGTCGCCGGAGAAGTTCTACACGACATCCTCGCCTAAGAGATCGTTGTAACCGATTGTTTTTGACGGGGATCCATTTGAGTGCAGTCCTGTACAAGCTGTAAAATAGTGGGATGAAAAACACATCCCGAAACCTGCTGCTTGTTCTCGCTCTGATTAGTCCATGTCTATCTATCCCAGCTGCCGAACCGGATGCGAACCGTTATACCTATTTGACTGATCGCAATCCGTACTATGTCGGCACAGAGTTCCCCCGGCTGATTACGCCTCAATGGGTTGGCGAGGAGAACGTTGACGCTGTCGTCATACTCTCCATCGATGACATGCGTGACCCTGCTCATTACGAGCGATATTTGCGACCTATTCTCGATCGATTAATGGAGATTGAAGGCCGATCGCCTGTTAGCATCTTCACGAACTCGGTCAATCCACAAGATCCTCAGTTACAGGCATGGATCAAGCAAGGGCTGAGTCTTGAAGTCCACACGATCGACCACCCCTGCCCCTGTTTAAACGGCGGTGATTTTGCTCGGGCTAAGAGTACTTATGATCGCTGTGTGGACCTCATGGCATCGATTCCCAATAGTCAGGCCGTCGCCTTTCGGATGCCATGCTGCGATTCCATTAATTCGCCTAGCCCAAGGTTTTGGTATGAGATATTTGGCAAGCAGACTGAAGCTGGAAACTATCTCTCCATTGATTCCTCTGTGTTCAATGTCTTTACAGCAGACGATCCTGAGTTACCGGATGCCATCACACTGAACGAAAATGGCGAATCGCGTTTCAAACACTATCTCCCTTTCGACTCTTTCGTGAATACAATCGAAAACTATCCATACCCTTTCATCCAGGCTGGCACCTGCTGGCAATTCCCGTGTGTTGTCCCAAGTGACTGGGAAGCACAAAACGTACAGCGATCAAACAACCCAGATACGGTCAGGGATATGAAGTTGGCCCTGGATGCCACGGTCATCAAGAAAGGCATCTTTCCCCTTGTTTTCCATCCTCATGGTTGGATTCGTAATGATCAAATTGTCGAACTCATTAACCACGCTCATTCTAAATACGGAAAACGAGTTAAGTTTCTTACTTTTAAGGATTGTCTTGAACGAATTAACAAGAATCTTCTCGCCGGTTCGTCGCTCCGTAAAGCTGATGCCAATGACAACGGCATACGGCTACTTGACTTGAATGACGACGGCTTGATGGATGTACTGATTGGGAACGATGATCTTCAGATTACCAGGACGTATCTGCCGGATCAGAAGCAGTGGCACACGACAGAACACGACCTTCGACTCACCAACAGCTTTGCTCAGTTTTTTATTACGAACAAGGCGACGCAAACCAGCCTTCGTATCCATGACGACAAAGCGAATGAAGTTTGGAGCTACTCAAACCGGGATTGGGTGCGTTCAGCCAACCTTACTCGAGGTATTAGCGAGCTCAAGACCAGTGAAAATGGCGTTGATCGTGGTTTGCGATTTAGAGATATCGACAACAACGGCACTTCCGAACTACTGGCAAATGACGGAACAGTCTATGAATGGAATGGTAGTAAATGGAATCAAACTAATAGTTCGCTTCCCGACGGAGTGCACATGGTAAATACGAATGGTATGGACAACGGATTGCGATTTGTCGATTTTAATCACGACGGATTTGACGACATCCTCCAATCAAATAGTCAGGGCTATAGCCTCTATCTGTTTGACGAAAAGAAGTCTGGCTGGACCATTGAAGTCATGCAGGGAACTCGACCTGACGATACAGAGGTTCCCATCATTGCGTTGGGTGGCACGAATAACGGAGCATGGTTTAGTCGCGATTACCTGTGGGTTCAAAATGAGTTTACGCAAAACCTGCCGGCTCTGGTCGACCGCCGAAGCTTTGATCAGTTATTGGAGAATATCCCACCACTCCCAAAATCCCCTGACGAGTCCCGAAAAAGTATTGAAACCATTCCCGGTTTAAAAGTGGAACTGGTTGCGGCCGAACCGCTCGTCATGGACCCTGTCGCTTTTGACTGGGGTACCGACGGCCGTTTATGGGTTGTCGAAATGGCCGATTATCCGCTGGGACTGGACGATCGGGGGAAACCCGGCGGACGTGTACGGTTCCTTGAAGACACCAACGGCGACGGAAAATATGACAAATCCAACCTATTTGTTGAACAACTCGGATTTCCATCCGACGTAATGACCTGGAAGGACGGAATTCTGGTTACTGCGGCACCGAACATTTGGTATTTCGAAGATTCAAACGGAGACGGAACAGCAGATATCAGAGAAATTCTGTATTCCGGATTTCGAGAGGGAAATCAACAGCATCGAGTCAACGGTTTACGCTGGGGACTGGACAATTGGATCTATCTTGCCAACGGTGATAGTGATGGCGTGGTGCAGTCCGCTAAAACCGGAGACTCCATCAACATTGCCGGACGTGATCTAAGAATCCATCCTGATTCGGGCAATCTCATTGCTCTGGCTGGTAAGACGCAGCACGGACGCAATCGAGACAACTGGGGGAACTGGTGGGGGGCCAACAACTCTAATCCGATGTTTCAGTACATCCTTACCGACAGATATCACGCTCGCAATCCACATCTCGCTCCACCATCCGGACGACATGCCGTGGCGACTCTTCAGAATTCTCCGCTGTATCCCATTAGTCGAATCGTAAGTCATTGGGAAGGATATCGCTCACCTGAACCGGGGCAACCGAGCCGGTTTACCTCTGCCTGCAGCACTATGATGTATCGCGATTCTCTGTTAGCCAATGGGCTGGATGCTTCGATGCTAGTGAGCGAGCCGGTACACAATTTGATCCATCGACGGCAAATCGAATTTGATGGTTTAAGAATGACGTCTACCAAACCGGAGACAGAGCAAAGTCGGGAATTCCTTCGCAGTAGCGACAGTTGGTTCCGGCCAACGACCATTCGCACAGGGCCTGACGGAGCGATCTACTTTGCGGACATCTATCGCATCGTGATTGAACATCCTGAGTGGATCAATGATCAGACCGAACGTGAACTCGACCTACGCGAAGGATCGGATAAAGGACGGATATACAGAATCGTTCCCGAGTCGACTCCGCTTCGGCCCTACCGTTTTTCAGAAACGGATACAGCTGGTGAATTTGTTCGAGACCTATTCAGCCCTAATGGCTGGGTCCGCGACTATGCTCACAAACAGCTGGTTTGGCATCCCGCTGACCCTCAGGTGCAGCAGCAATTGGAATCGGTCGTCATGCAGCATGTGAACCCGCTGGCACGTTTGCATGCACTAAGTGCTCTGAAGGGACGTAATGAATTAACAACCGGAATGATTCTGATTGGTCTGAAAGACAGTCACCCTCAGGTGAGGCGACTGGCCGTTCGTTTCTCTGAAATGCATGCTACATCGAACGATTCTGACCGAATCCTTCAGGCACTGGGAACTCTTGCAACCACAGAAGAATCCCCTCACGTGTTACTTCAACTTGCCTATTCGCTAGGCGAATTCCCCCAACGGGATACAGCCAAACACCTGGCCCTGATTTTAACACGCGATGTCAACAATACGTACATTGTCGCTGCAGTCCACAGTTCCGTGAGTTCTCATGCCATTCATGTCCTCACGGAATATCAGGCGTTATCGGAACAGGAACCAAATGCAGCAATCGTGCGTGACCTGCTGACAACCTCCCTTGCTTCCAGCAACACAGATGAACTTAAACCGCTTGTGTTGGAGTTAATCAGTATTCAGGCAGAACAACCGCACCTATGGCAATATTCAGCTTTAAATACGATCGCGAATCGGCTTAGAGATCAGGATTCAAGCCTCAATAACTTATTGTTGTCTGATGCCGATCAGGCTTTGTTGAAGCAGTTTATCAACAAAGCACATGCCGTGATTCAACAGGAGACAAGCAGTGAGGTTCTGAGAACCACAGCGCTCGAATTTATTTTGACAGCGTCACTCTCTGTGGATAGTAGCCTGTTAACCTCTAATCTGACCACGCAATCACCCATTGCATTACAAAACGCAGCGCTCTCATTTATCGCTACCAATGGTTCCACTCTGCTAACAAAGAAGCTCATCAACGACTGGCAACGAATCGATCCACTGGCTCGGGACCGCCTGATTTCCACTCTGATTCAACAAGTTCATTCTGCCGAACTGTTATTAGAGGCTCACTCAACCAAGCGGATTCCTGTCACAGATTTCAATGCAACGCACCGACAGATTTTAACGACGCATGCCAGAGAATCCATTCGCTTACCAGCCATCAAATTATTTGGCATGACCAGTAATTCTGAACGCGCCGAAATCATCAGAGCGTATTTAACCGTCACCAGCAAAGACAACGGAGATTCAAATCGAGGTGGCAAATTCTTTTCAAAGACCTGTGGAGCATGCCATCATCTCAACAATATCGGGACTGCTGTTGGCCCAAACCTGCATGGTCTCAAAAACAAATCAACGGAGTTTCTAACAACGCACATTCTGGATCCCAACAAAGCGGTGGAAGACAAATACCGCAATTATTCGGTATTAACGACCGAGGGTCTTATAATTACTGGGCTGATTACAGAAGAGACCGCTAGCAGTCTGACAGTAAGTGGTGCCAAAGGAGAGACTACAACGATCCTCCGGAAAAACATTGAGGAGGACGGATTACGAAGAACGGGGCTATCGATGATGCCGGTTGGCCTGGAGAAATTTCTTACTCCGGAGGCTATGTCCGATGTGATCGCATTCATTCAGGCTAATCAAACTCCTCCGAAATCTTTTACGGGGAATCAACCGGTAACCGTCGCGCCTTCCGAAGGAAAATTCCTGCTGTCGGCTAGCCAGGCAGCGATCTATGGAGATACGGCCGTATATGAAAATGGTTATAAGAACATTGGATTCTGGGGAAGCGAAAATGACCGGGCTGTTTGGACGGTCGAAGTGAAATCAGCCGGACAATATGAAGTGACGCTGGATTGGGCAGCGCCGGCAGACATCGCCGGAAACGAATTTGAACTCACGGCAGGTGACTCCGGATTCGTTGGTCGTATTGGGCCAACGGATTCTTGGGATGATTACCACCAAAGAGTCATTGGTACGGTCACGTTACCTGCAGGAACGCACCAACTAACGTTTTCGTCCAAAGGTGCCATCAATGGATTTCTATTAGATTTACGTTCTATCACTCTGTCACTCAGAAAATAGATTATTGCTCAGGTATCACAGGCTCGCCGGGCGACCTATTGAAGATGATCCGTATATTCCAATCCAACTGGTTGCTGAAGCAAATCGTCTACTGTCCGGGTTAAAGCTTCGACAATCCCCTTGAAAAGTGCCTCCCCTTTGGCTGGGTTTGCCAGATCGGGGCGTCCTGTACAACCTTCCGCCGTTCGCTGTCTCAAATCGCGGCTGATATACACTCCGCCCAGATTATCTGTAATGAGTTCCCCGGCGTCTTTTAAGAACTCTGTTTTTACGAGTTGTGGCTGTAAATGCATGAGCATCGAGGTCTCAAACTCGCACGCATGTCCAACGAATTTGTGATCACCTTCGAGTGTGTTTGTAATGACGTCTGCAGCAACATCCCAGTAGCACGAAGCGGTTAGCAATCGATCTACATAATCGTTTTGCAAGCGACGTAAGGCCACACGCATTGGATCAATATTGCCACCATGCCCGTTAAGCAAAAGCACGCGGCGAAATCCATCATTAAGAACACTTCGCACCATCCCCATCAACGTTTCAATATAGGTTTCCAGGGGTGAGTCCAAAGTGGCTCCCAGTCTCAGATGATGGGCACTTGCACCAAGCCATTGCGTAGGTGCAAGTAAGGCTTTCTCAGGTAACACACTTTCCACCGCCTCAGCGACTCCAGTGCAGAGATAATTATCCGTCCCAGTCGGCATGTGCGGACCATGCTGTTCAACAGCAGCAATCGGCAACACAACTAACACGTTCTCGCGATTGACTTCTTTCAGCTCAAAGGCTGTCATGTCCTGAAACTTCATTTTCTCTTTCCTGTTTAGAAGGCGTAACTATCTGCATGTAAGTGTATTTCGTAGGCACGTGGGGGAAGCATCTGGAAATTCCCCAGCCGAAAATTAACGCCCACCCAAATCCGATTGGCCAGTACCACACGGAAAACCAATCCTGAGTGTACATCAGCACAAGGGTTCCGGCAGTGGCTAGAAGTGCACTAATTAACACGCCGATTCCATTGGATCTTTTATCGAAAAGTGCCAACAGGAAGACGGCTAAAAGTGGCCCACCAAAGGCGGCGGTAAGTTTCTTACCGATATCAAACACGTCTCCCATGTTCCCGACGATGCAGGCCAGTCCCACTGCGATAGCACCTACAATTACCAAAATGATGCGAATGTAAAACAACTCACGTTGTTCACTTTCAGGCTTCCAAGCAGGCAGTAAACGATCACGAAAATCAACGACAATCGCTGTGGTGACTGAGTGGATCCCGGAATCAATACTCGACATAATGGCTGCCATCAGTGCTGCCAGAAAAAGCCCGGCAAGCCCCGGAGGGAAATGTACCCGAACGAATTCGGGCATCGCTCGATCAGCCACTTTCGGCTCTGCTGTTACGATTTGTTCGACGGTTGGTTGAGAAATTACTTCCAGTTTTTCAATCGCGTCCGGGGATTCAACCACGCTAGACAATTCCAGCGGATTGTTTCCGTAGTATGTGTATAAGCCGACGCCAATCGCCAATAAGCCGGGGATCACAATCCACATGCCTGCAAGATTGAGCCAGGCTCCCTGTTTAATATTCGCTTCATCGCTTCCCGCCAGATAACGCTGCACAGCAACCTGATCCACTCCAAAGGCAGAAACGGATTCTAAAAGCACGCCAAAAAGAATTGCCCAGCTTCCATACTTGAGCGTCATCGACAATTCAAAATCAACAATCGTGCCGGATCTACCGTCGAAATAGTTTGAAACGATTTCACCGACGGTGGCGTTGGACTTACTTAGAATCAGAACTAACGCGGCAAGGATGGTAAGAGCAAAGATAAAGAACTGGATGACATCGGTCCACATTACAGCTCGTAAGCCTCCGAGCATGGTATAGCCGATCGAGATAATTCCAAGTCCGATGATGATTACGGTTTCGTCGATTCCGGATACCTGACGGACAACGACTGATGCGGCATAGGTTGCCGAAGCCATCCAGCCGATTCGCAGGAAGATGAAGAGTCCTGAGGCGACCGAACGAACAGAGACGTCGTAACGTTTCTCTAAATACTCATAAGCTGTTTCAACCTTGAGTCGCGAATAAACAGGGATGAAGACTTTTATGACGATCGGCGTCATCAACGCAAAGGCGATCAGCGACAAGCCGATCTTAAGACTGTCTCCGAGTGCAGCGGACGGATAAAATACAAAACTGTTGGACGAAAACAGCGTGGCCATCACACTAAGACCAACAGTCAACCAGCCCATCGAACCGCCAGCGACGAAAAATTCTTCCCGGTCCTGGTTACGTCCGAAATAGACCCCAAGGAAAATAATAAAAAGCAGGTAAGCGACTACGGTGATAATGTCCAGAGTGTGCATCAGGCCAATATAACGGATGCCGGACCGACCGTGGTGAGATTAATCAAGAGAGGCCGAAACCAATTTCATGGCCTTACAAAGCCGCTTTTTGCACTCGGCCACCCGCCCGCATTTACGACACTCATGCGTGGCATTAAGTGAAGCCATAAAAGAAGCCTTCTTGGAGATCTTCTTCAGCTTTTTCGATTTGCAATAAGCTTTGGGCATAACAATCTCTAGTAACAAATAAGCATCAGCCGCTCTTATTGCGACTGAGTCTCACTATCTTGGCATGAAGCGTTTATTGTGTCAAGCTATCCTCAAACCCTGGCAATCACGGGTGTTTGTAGACTCCACTATGCAAACATTCTGTGGCCTGGAACGTTGATACGTTTTGTCTTCTCACCTTCAAATTGGTCAAAACTGACTCAACAAAGTGTTGTAAAATGAAGACCAATCTAAACCGCTAAACACTCGTGAGCTGATTCATGTTTCCTATTCGCCTGATACTTCTCCTCGCAATACCCTGCCTGTCCTTTACCAAACAATCCCTGAGTGAGGATTTTATTCTGGGACACACAGTGGAAATTGAGTTCGGAAAGGATCGAGGTCAGGCATTTGGCAATTTATTTGAATTGGTCAATGAACAAGGCGAAGTGGTTGCCGGTGCCGGATTTCTAGACGTCTACAACACTCAATTCCGAAATGATCGCTTTAAACTTCAGTTCTATTTAAAAAATCCAACACCCGCTAAGCCGAAGCTCGAACGATTTCCCGTTCCTGCTCGCAATACAGGCCTCTTCATCTTTGATGAAGGCAACACGCTTTACGGCTGGACTGACAGTGACCACACATACGAATTCAACACCGAAACACTCATCTGGAGTGAGTCAAAACGATATTCCAATGGTGCCTTACCTCGTGGGCTGGGTGGAATGAAGCTGGCCGCTGGCCACCTGAACTTAGAAACAGATGCAATACGATACAACGACCAAATTGTACTCTCTCTACCAAAGTCCGGTCGTGCCTACAATTTCTATTACGCTCAGGGACATCTCTTCTTTTTCCACTTGGATCGGATAGACGACAAAGATGTTACCAAAGTTTATGCCGTAGCCTGGAAACCAGGTGACGCACAGATCAATAGTCTTAAGAATGCCTCATCCATTACCTGCCGTTACCCTCGAACCACACCATTTTCATGGGGACAACACAACGGACGAGTTATAACGGTGGGCAATTACGGAGGCATCTACACATTCGTTGACGGAAAGTGGATTGAAGAACTGGAGGGATCAGACAAAACCAGCTACCAGGTCTACGCTCAGATGCATTACAACGGTCAAAGCTATATGGCTCAGTACCCGACCGGAAACTTGTTTGCCTATGACAAGGGGCCCCCGGTTCACAAACAAGACTGGCCACCTAAGTTGCCCGAAGTCGTAGGCTATGCGAGGGAAGCAATGTCTCTGGGCGTTTACGGTGGAAGGATGTACGTAGGCGTCTGGCCCTGGGCAGAACTATGGCGAGTCGACTCCCAACTGAAAGACTGGCAGTTTATCACCCGTGGCTTCACTCATCCTGCATTAACCGCTCAGCAGGCTCATCCCTACGAAGACGAAGCCGTGAAACAAAACCTAGTCCGTAATCACTGGGGACAACGTATTACATCGCTGGTTCCGCACGGCAACGCCCTTTATCTGGCCACTTCCTCGAAAGGCCCTGACCATTGGAAAGCAGACCGCGATTTTCTTCCTCGTGAAAAGGCTGACGAATATGGTTCGCTGTTAAAACTCACACTGCCGGGCACTGTTACCGTCCCCGTCGCATGGAACACTAAACCGATACAACTTCGCTTTTATGTCTTACCTGACCGCATTGAAATTCGTGACAAGGACGTGACACTTGGCTCGGCAAAAATCTCTCGTGAAATGTACGAAACGGTACTCAACACAACGCCCCGTGTTGGTACAGGCGTCTTCGGCCCAACTGACCTCAAATCCGTAAAAGTCCTTCGCTAAGTTATTATCCTTAATGAATCTCCGTCGTCGTTATCATCTGGCTCTATTTGCAGTGACGCTTGCCTGCATACCTGTTATCCACCGGGTACAAGCTGCTGACTCACCGGAATACCGCAGCGTCCTCCAAATGGCAAAAAAGTACTGTTTTGAATGCCACAATTCAGACAGCGATCAAACTCCGCTCAATCTGGAAACGCTCGTTTGGAATTTCGATGACCCAATCGCCTTCAGTCATTGGGAAAGGGTGTTCGACAAAGTAGCTTCACTACAAATGCCTCCGGCAGGCTACGAACTCCCGGACAATTACCGTCGAGATTTCCTTAACATTTTGGGGAACACGCTGACTCAACGAGACCGGCAGCAAGTTGAGCGAGACGGTCGTGGAACCATTCGGCGTTTAACTCGCAGCGAATTCCAACAAAACCTCAGAGACCTGTTACAAATCCCTCACCTGGAAGTGAAGGATTTTCTGCCGGAAGACCGTGAATCACATAACACCAATCGCATCAGTGCCACGCTGGACATTTCACGAATCCAGCTAGCCGCTTATCTTGAAGCAAGTGATGCCGCCCTGCGATACGCCATCGCCTCAGGACCGACACCACGCAAGTCGACGACCCGTCGACTGGAAGCTCCTTACATGTTTGCATCTGCCGGCACGTTTGGCGGAACAGAAGCCATGTTTTTCGCACGCAACAATCAACGTGTTGCTCTAAACAGTACACAACTCAGCGAACTACGTGACAATCCGCCAGTTCCCACAGACTTCGAACTAGCTATTTTCCGTTCTGCCACCTGGCCTTATCATGGCTACCCTCATCAACTGGTCGTAAGCCAGGAAGGTTTTTATCGTGTTCGCTTCTCTGCTCGCGCCGTCCTACAAACCGCCGGTTTCAAACTAGCCCCGGCAACCCGCCCCATTGCAATGACCTTTCGTGCTCGCAAACCCTCCGGCCCGGATGTCTCTGGAGATGTACGCGCGACCGGTGGAATCATGGACGTCCTGCCGCAACAGACTGAATTTGAAACCACGATCTATCTTAAACCCGGTGAAACGTTTGAGTACAGCCTGTTGGGCCTGCCGCAACCTCGAGCGATCAATCCTCCCAACGCTCCGCTTTACTATGACTTCCCACCGATGCCCGACGGTGGACACCCCGGGATCGCCTATCAATGGCTCGACTTCGAGGGTCCTCTGGATTCAAAACAATGGCCTCCGGCTTCTCACAACGTCCTCTTCGGAGAACTCCCAATTAAACCGGCAACCGGTGGCAGACTACCAATAGAACTGGTGTCGGATTCCCCCCGGGAGGATGCCCGACGATTGATGACTGATTTCATCCGTTCGGCACAGCGACTCCCCTTAAAGGACGATGAAATCCGACCCTTCATTGCACTTACTCTGGGCCAACTCGATTCCGGGACGCCCCTGGCAGAGGCACTGCTTACCGGATACAACGCCTTTCTGTGCTCAGGACACTTCCTCTACACCGTCGATCCAACCTCGGTCAAACCAAAGTCTTCGGTCGAATATCAGCACGCATTAGCACAACAGTTATCCCACTTCCTCACCAACAGCGCTCCTAACAGTCAGCTTAACTCGTTAGCCAATAAACGGGCACTGCTCAAACAGGATCACCTCCACCAACAGACAGAATCGCTCATTGCCTCAGCGGCCTTTGAGCAATTCCTGCACCCGTTTACCCATCATTGGTTGGATCTGAAAGAAGTTTGGCGCGACGAATCAGACGACCGCCTTTATCCTGAATACCGGCTCAATGACTATTTGATTGAGTCTCTACAACGAGAGGGATATGAAACTTTCAAACTTATGGTCCGGGACAACCTCCCAATCACTACGTTAGTCCAGGCAGACTTCGTATTAGTGAACGACGTCCTGGCACAACACTACGGACTGCCAGAACAGCACGGTTCGGCATTACGCAAACTCAGGTTACCTCCCGAAAGTCCATACGGAGGATTACTAACGACTGGCGCCCTAATGAAGGTCACTTCCAATGGAACAGCCACGTCACCGATCGTACGCGGCGCATGGGTCATGGAGCACTTACTGGGCACACCACCACCTCCACCTCCAGCTGATATCCCGGCCGCAGAACCGGATATTCGCGGCACCACAACATTAAAGGAACAACTCGCACGGCATGCAGCTGATCAATCCTGTGCCAAATGCCACGCCATGTTTGACCCTATCGGATTCTCGCTCGAAAACTTCGACATTCTGGGAAAATGGAGAACGCAATATCGCAGCCTGGACTCCGGAGAAGAAATCACAGGGATCGACCGAGCGGGTCATGCATTTAAGTACTACGAGGGACTAGTCATCGACAGCTCAGCAACCTTAGCGAGCGGTACCGTGTTAAATGGCATCCAGGACCTCAAACAGCACTTAGCGGCACAACCGCGCAAACTCGCCCGTTCACTGGCAACTCAATTAGTGGTCTATGCAACCGGTACTCCGATTCGTTTTTCAGATCGTATTGAAATGGAAAACATACTTGATCAATGTGAACCGCAGGGATATTTAACTCGCGACATCTTTCATGCTGTCGTCCAAAGCCGATTATTCACAGGGCAAAGCAAATGACAGAGGATTCCATTTTTAATCGCCGACGGTTCTTACAAGCAACCGGCGTCAGCCTTGCTCTACCCTGGCTCGAAAGCGTCTCTCAGGCCGCCTCGTCACAGAAGACGAAGCGAATGCTGTTAATCTCCAACAACCTGGGCGTCCTGGATCGGTACTTTTTCCCTCAGGATGAGGGGCCAAATTACACGCCCTCAAAATACCTCCAACAACTTCAGGACTTCCGACAGGACTTCTCTGTTTTCAGCGGCTTATCCCATCCCTATGTGGAAGGAGGGCATTCAACTGAAAATTGCTTCCTGACTTCTGCCAAGCACCCAACCGGTAGTCATTTCCGTAACACCATCTCACTGGACCAATATGCGGCTGACGCACTTGGACGGCAAACTCGTTTCCGCACGCTCAATCTAGGTATCAACATCGACAAAGCCAACCGCAGTTTGTCCTGGACTCGCGACGGCATCCTCTTACCTGCGATTGATAGCCCGGCGGCGCTCTTCCAATTACTCTTCACCAACGGCTCATCGCAAGAAAAGCAGGCGGTCCTTCAAAAACTCAAGCGTCAGGAGAGTATTTTGGACACAATCACCGATGCAACGCACACTTTGAAACGCCGGCTATCCAAACGAGACCAAAAACGATTGGATCAATACTTCACCTCCATTCGCGAGCTGGAAAACCGACTGGAAGCATCCGGCCAATGGGAAACTCGCCCTAAGCCAACCGTTGAAGAGCCTGCGCCAACAGACATAACAGACCGCGCTCGGTTCATCGAGAAGTTTGACCAAATGCTCACTATGGCACGACTGGCCCTGGAAACCGATTCAACTCGCATCGTCACCTTAATGGTCGATGCGTTTGCAACCGGCGTTTATCACTATGAGGACGAACAAAAAACTGCAACCAGCTATCACGGTCTGAGCCATCACGGCCAACGTGACGAATATTTGAGCCAATTGGAGTCCACCGACATCCGTCAAATGCAGCTAATCAAAGACCAACTGG
>DEAW01000204.1:49014-53777 GCA_002348315.1 Planctomycetaceae bacterium UBA2972
AATATGGGTAATGCCAACACGCACACCAACACGAATCTACCGATCCTGCTGGCAGGTGGCGGATTCCAACACGGTCAGCATCTTGTATTTGACCGCGAACGAAACAGTCCTCTCAGTAACCTCTATGTCTCGATGCTCCAGAA
Source organism: Planctomycetaceae bacterium UBA2972 (assembly GCA_002348315.1). Classification (GTDB taxonomy): domain Bacteria; phylum Planctomycetota; class Planctomycetia; order Pirellulales; family Pirellulaceae; genus UBA721. Next base: position 49,158 of record DEAW01000204.1, read on the forward strand.
CATGGGGATTGGAACTGAAACCTTCGGATCGAGTACAGGGAGACTGACCGGATTAACTTTTTAATCGATCTCGCTACTGCTTTGGTTTCCAGGTATAGAAGTGATGAATCGTCCGGGAGCGGAACACTTCACCTGCTTCGAGAATCGTGGACGGAAAGTTTGGCTTGTTGGGTGTATCAGGAAAATGCTGTGTCTCGAGGCATAACGCCTGATTCGTGTTGTAGACCGCCCCGTCACGACCCGCAACTTCCTTCATATGGATCGAGGTATAGAACTGAACGCCGGGCTGATCTGTTCGCACTGCCATGCCTCGTCCCGTGGAACCCTCCGAAACTCGAGCTAGCAATTGCGGAGTCTCAGGTCGCGTCATCGACAGAACATAGTTGTGGTCATATCGACCTTCTCCGACCTTTTTAGATATTCGTGCACCTTCACGGAAGTCAAAGTCGGTGCCTGCTACGGATTTAATCTCACCAGTCGGCACTCCATGTTCATCCACCGGCAAATATTGATCACAGTACAAACGCACAAAGTGTTTATGCACATCACCACTGTCATGTCCGGCAAGATTGTAATAGGAATGCTGAGTAAGATTAATATGCGTGGTTTTATCCGTCGTGGCATAGTAATCCATAATCAAGTCATCGTTTGCATTGAGCAGATACTTCATTCGCACAACTAATCGTCCGGGATAACCTTCTTCACCATCCACACTGATTAGCGTGAAAGCCACTCCAACAGCATTCTCCTGCTTAATCACTTTCGCATCCCAAACTCTGGCATTAAAACCAACTTCACCACCGTGAAGATGGTGACCACCTTCAAAGTTAGCGGCTAACTCGTATTTCTTCCCTTCCAATTCAAAGCTCGCATTGGAGATGCGATTTGCAAATCGCCCGACAACACAACCTGAAAAAATCGGATCGTTTTCATAACCTTGTAAATCGTCATACCCCAGCACGATATCAGCCAGTTTCCCGTCCCTGTCCGGAGTCACTAGTGATGTTAATGTTGCTCCATAGTTAATCAGCTTTACCGTAATGTCGTTCTCATTGGTAAGTGTATACTCATGAACCTTTTCCCCCGCTGCAGTTCGTCCATAAGACTTTTTCGTAACCTTGAGATCCGCCGCTTGCAGAAATGACTGACTCCAGCAAAGCGTGAGCAATAGAATAAGTTTCAGCATGATCGATTTCATAGAGTGTTCCTTTTAGACTCTTTGCTGCGTTGAACTAATGAATGGGCGATTGTTTTGTTGTACTCTTAGCACAACGCCCTACGCAACCATAGTGCTGCACAAAACACGCTATCGTATCGGCGTGTTAACAAGGGGGGCGGCTAAGTGCCGATTGAGATCATCACTATTGTTTAACAGGACGTTGGGACGATTCCCGGAACTGGTGTTGTTCGTTTGAGACTTCTGTTTAGCCGCCTGCTCGCGCAATGTCGGCGGACATTCCTGTCGCCATTGTCCGTAATGTTCAACCAGAGACTGATAGACATGAGGAAACTTCTCTTTCAGATCTGTGGTCTCTCCAACATCGTTGGATAAATCGTACAACCCGTTCGTATTACCACGTACGACAAGTTTCCACTTACCAGCGCGCACTCCAATACGCCCTTCGTCACCATCCCAAAACAGGAATTCATGGTGAGGGGCTGCAGGATTCTCAACCACCGATAACAAACTTTTGCCATCCAGTTCGTTTTCTTCTGGCACAGCAATACCGGCCGCACTACAAATCGTTGGAAAGAAATCCAAGGCGATGACTGGTGTATCAATCACGGCACCCTGCGGCAATTTTCCAGGCCAGGAAGCCAGAAAGGGGACGCGGATTCCTCCCTCATGCGTGGACTGTTTAAATTCGCGCAGTTTGCCGTTATTAGCGAAGACTTTCTTACTTCCACCGTTGTCTGACATAAACAGAACCAGCGTATTGTCGGTGAGCTGGTGTTTTTCTAGTTCGTCCAGCACTGTCCCGACGGCCCGATCCATGTGTTGCAGCATACCCAGATAAATATTGCGATCCGGGTTTTCATTCTTGAACCCGGCCGTTGTCTCCGGGGGTGCCTGCAGGGGCCAATGCACAGCATTGAACGGGAGGTAACAGAAGAAGGGTTCTTCTTTATGGCGAGCGATGAAACTCGCTGCTTCCTTCCCAAGATTATCAGTAAGGTAACCCTGATCATCGATACGATCCCAGTTACGCCACATGCCGTTATGTTCGTCGTCTGCTTTCAACTCGAAGTAATCGTGAGCTCCATGCCCTAAGAAACCATAAAATTCGTCGAATCCTCTATTAAGCGGATGGTAGTCCTTTTCCAAGCCCAGATGCCACTTACCGAACACACCGGTTGTATAGCCATGCTTCTTTAAATGGCTGGCGATCGTAATTTCTGTTAAGGGCAATCCGATCCGCGAATCACCTCCGCTGTAAAACCCAAACCGCTGTTGATACCTGCCTGTCAGCAGGCCGGCGCGGGAGGGGGCACACACGTAAGCCGAAGCATATCCGCTGGTGAACCGGACTCCCCGATTGGCAATGCGATCCAAATGCGGAGTCTTAATCTCCGCTGGATGTTCATACGCACTGATATCTGCATATCCCTGATCATCCGACACGATCAAAACGATGTTGGATCGTTGCTGACCTGTGGCATTCAAAGGGCTAAGAATGGTGGCGACCGCCAGACAAAGCAACCACGACGATTTCATGAATGAGTTCCTTAAACAACTAGACGATATTACGCGAGTCGTCAGACCAGAATGTCCGACAAGACGTGACCATGAACATCCGTCAATCTAAAATCACGCCCCTGGTAGCGGTAAGTCAGTTTCGTATGATCAATGCCCATGAGATGAAGAATCGTAGCATTCAGATCGTGAATATGCATCGTCCCCGGCGTCCAACTATCCTTATCGGGTTGCGGTTGCAACGGATTCCCATCGGAGTCGGCAATATTATAGCCATAGTCATCCGTGCGGCCGTAGGTAATCCCGGGCTTCACTCCGCCCCCTGCCATCCAGGTGGTAAAGCATCGAGGGTGATGGTCGCGGCCATAGTTTTCCCGAGTCAAGTTCCCCTGGCAATACGGCGTCCGACCAAATTCACCTCCCCAGACCACAAGCGTTTCGTCCAACATCCCCTGTTGTTTGAGATCTTTAATCAAAGCGGCTGTCGCCTGATCAATATCCTTCGCCTGCGAAGCGTGCTCGCCGGTTAAGTTCCCGTGTGCATCCCAACCTCGATGAAAAATCTGAATATTGCGAACACCACGTTGAGCCAGACGACGTGCAGTCAGGCAACTTGCTGCAAAGGTACCCGGCGTTTTTACGTCCTCCCCGTACATTTCCAAAGTAGCGGCTGTTTCATCTGAGAAATCGACTAACTCCGGAACCGAAGATTGCATGCGATATGCCATCTCATGTTGCTTAATACGTGAAAGCACTTCGGGATCTCCGAACTGGTCCGCTTGCTGTTGATTGATCGCGGCCAGCGCATCGAGTTGAGCACGTCGGTCAGTCCGACTAACGCCCGTTGGGTTACTCAGAAACAGCACCGGATCGCCCTGACTTCTCATCAGAATCCCCTGATGATCTGATGACAAAAAGCCCGGCCCCCATAATCGATTAAACAGACTTTGCTCAGGGTGATTGGTTCGTGCATGCATCACCACGTAATGCGGCAGATTCTCATTCGCTGTTCCCAACCCGTAACTCAGCCAGGCCCCCAAACTCGGCCTACCCGGAGTTTGTGCGCCGGTTTGAATATAGGTAATAGCGGGGTCATGATTAATGGCTTCCGTAAACGTGCTGTACACTACGCACAATTCCTTTGCCACCGTGGCGGTGTGTGGCAACAGCTCACTTGTCCAGATTCCATCCGCGTTATTATCCTGTCTGGTGAATTTATATCGGCTCGGAGCAAGAGGAAATCCGCTTTTCTGATTGGCCGTCATCCCGGTCACGCGCTGACCATCCCGGATTTCATCAGGCAACTGCTCGCCAAACAGATCATTCAATTTTGGCTTGTAATCCCACAGGTCGATATGGCTTGGACCACCACTCATAAACAGATAGATCACGCTTTTGGCTTTGGGCTGATGATGAGGTAAACCGTCGAGTCCGCCCTGCTCCGCCTTTAAATCTGTCCCCATCAGGCCCGCCATGGCTGCCGTTCCCAGGCCGAGCGCTGTTTTGCCAAACAAGTGACGCCGAGTCATCATCAACTCGTTTTCACGTAAGGGATTAACACTATTCATTTTCATAACTCTTTGCATCTCACAATGGTTCTGTGATGGCTCATGTATTAGTAAAGGAGGATTGCCGGATCACTGGCCAGCACAACTACCGTTGCCTGAGTCCATGCTGCATGCAGCACGGCATCGAGTGTCTCGTTCTGTTCGGCTTCCCCCAATGACAAAAGTGACTTTGCATCATCTGGTTGCTGACTAAACCGTTCCTTCATGGCAGCAACTAGTCCCAGGATCGCTCGACGCTCCTGCGCTGTAGCATCACGACTGGCAAGCAATCTGAATAATAAGTCAACCCGCGCTGTATCATCCGTTTCCTGAGACAACAGTCGCTCTGCTAATATTCGTCCCATTTCGATGCGTTGA
>DEAW01000204.1:54180-54913 GCA_002348315.1 Planctomycetaceae bacterium UBA2972
TCGAAGAGAGTCATCATTGGATGCGGGCTCGTACGTTTCCAATATACGTAAAGGCTTCGGCGATAGAGCAACTCACCATTATCCCGTACATACTGTTTCGTATTACTTGCAGGGTGGGCCAGCGCTTTCCACATTCCATCCGGTTGATACGGTTTCACCCCTTCCCCCCCCATATGTGGACTGAGCAGGCCACTGGCCCAAAGAGCGATATCCCTCAAGACTTCAGCGTCGAGTCGGTAACTTGGTCCGCGAGCAAACAACCTGTTTTCAGGATCTTCCACTTCGTCACGCCAACCGGAGGATTGTTGAAACGTACGCGAATGCACCATCAGACGTAACATATCCTTCACATCCCATCCGTTTTCGCGAAAATCAACGGCAAGCCAGTCAAGTAATTCCGGATGCGTTGGCTGTTCGCCCTGCACTCCGAAATCTTCCGGTGTTCTCACTAACGGGTGTCCAAACACTCGTGCCCACATCCGATTAACGATAACTCGTGACATGACCGGATGATCGTCCGAAGTCAACCAGGCAGCCAACCCGAGTCGATTTCGGGGAGCGTCTTCCGGGAAGCTACCCATAATGCTCAATACATCGGGCTGCAGCGACTCCCCTTGGGGCTGATTGTATTCACCTCGATGCAGTATTTTTGTTTCCCGCGGCTTGTCAAGTTCTTTGGCGACCAGGGTCGTGGTATACCCTTTGGCTGCCTCTTCGGCTTCCGCCTTGATGG
>DEAW01000204.1:55308-56831 GCA_002348315.1 Planctomycetaceae bacterium UBA2972
GCCTGGACATCAGCCGTATCCCAGGCTTGTTTCTGCGCCTCATCCACCATCAGATCATCACCAATCAGATCTGACGCAAGCCTAACGACTTCCGTCTTCTTTGATTCCAATGCTTTCCAGTTTTGCCATGCCTGTTGATCTTGCGGGGCCTTGATGACAGGTGCATAGGTATAGGAGTTACCGTCCATCGCACTCTCGGCGGTATTATTGAAGAATGCTAACAGTTCGTAATACTCTGTCTGAGTGATGGGGTCATATTTGTGAGTGTGGCAACGCGAACAGGTAAGCGTCATTCCTAACAGCACTGTGCCTAATGTCTCTGTTCGATCAAAATTATTCTTGGCCTGAAATTCAGCCGGAATGGCCCCTCCTTCAGCTGTACTTGGATTCATTCTCACAAAACCTGTGGCCACGATCTGCTGGAGTGTTGGCTGTGGCAGCAAGTCACCCGCTAATTGCCAGGTGATGAACTCATCAAATGGAAGGTTGTCATTGATCGCACTGACCACCCAATCCCGATAGGGAAATATTCCTCGTCGATTGTCCAAATGCAGACCGTGTGTATCTCCGTAACGAACGGCATCAAGCCAGTATCGAGCCTGATGTTCGCCGAATCGTGGACTAGCCAGTAATGTTTCAACGAGGTTAGTGTATGCGTCTTTGGAGTCGTCTTTGAGATACTCATTGAGAACGTCCAGTTCTGGTGGTAAGCCTGTTAGAACTAAAGCGACGCGACGAGCCAGTACGTGCTTTTCAGCGGGTGAATTGAACGTGACTCCCGCCACCTTAAAACCGTCTTGAATAAATGCATCGAGGGTGTGCTCGCGACTGGCATTGCGGATTGATTTTGGAGCCGTTTTTACTGGTGGAACAAACGCCCAATGCTTTGCGTAACGCCCTCCCTGTTTAATCCAGGCTACCAGAATAGAACGTTCCGATTCGGTGAGTTGCTTCTCTGCATCTTCTGGTGGCATCGGAGCGTCTTTAGACAGAATCCGTTCCAACGCAGCGCTCTTTTTCGGTTTCTCCTGATCAATGGCGCGGTAGCCCCCCCGATCTACAGTCGCCAGTGCTTCCGTGTCGAGACGCAACATATCTGCATCGTTGGAATCCGGGCCATGACAAACAAAACACTTGTTGGAAAGGATCGGTAAGACATCTCTGGCAAAATCGACATCGTCAACAGCCCACAGGGACGTACCTGTCCAGCCTAGCAAAACTACCAGCAGGAATGGTTGAACTCTAAATCGTTTCATAACGGCGTTTCTAATGGGACTGAAATGATTGAAAGGTATCAATCATCTATCTTACTTCAAGTAGTCCGAGTACGCACCGGAGGAGACGGGTTAGACAGTTAGACGGTTTAAATTAGAGCTGGTTTTCTGAACTGCTTTAGTGATTCAAAAGTTTTACTCTGTTTTCCCGAGATTTGTTTGGCTATGGTGGCTTAACTTTTTGAATCCAGGATGGAGTTTGTGCGTCGAGTCAGTGAGTTTACCCGACGAAGACCAAAGGGCGAAGTC
>DEAW01000204.1:57224-59820 GCA_002348315.1 Planctomycetaceae bacterium UBA2972
TAATTGTCTTTGATCCTGTGCATAGCAAGACGGCACGTCTACAGGTAAAATCCAGCAATGCGGCCGTTTATTCTTATCATCGCCTCTCTGACCTGTACCTGCCTGAGCACTTGTCAGGCGGCCGTGGACTTCAAGCCGGTCACCACGATTCTTGAAAATCACTGTTATGAATGTCACAGCGGTGAGGACCCGGCGGCTAAGTTGGATTTCCAGGCATTTGAGACTCAAAAACAAGCGATCGAGTCGGATGATGTTTGGCAACGCGTGCATGAAGTATTACGAGGCGGAACCATGCCGCCCAACAGCAAAAACCCAGTTCCCAGCGAAAGATTAGAGCAATTCGAGCATTGGTTCGATGCAACATTTTTACAAGTCACGGAAATTGTCCCGGGCACCAGTCCACTCCGTCGACTAACACGACGCGAGTATCAAAATTCGCTCGAAGATATTTTAGGGATCCGGTTGAATCAGGAGTTAGCCAAAGACGGTTTTCGCTTTATGAAACCCCCACCGTCGATCGTTGAAAAGTTACTGCCTCAGGACCCACCGGGCAGTTCCGGTTTTCGCAACGATGCAGCAGCCATGTCATTAGACCAGGCAGGCATTATTAAGATGCTACAGATCGCTCGTTATAGTGTGGACCAGATTAACTCATTCGAATCCTCACAACGACTCGTCTTTCAGAATTCTGAAAACGCCACGGAAATCCTACACCATTTCCTAGTGCGAGCATTTCGCAGGGAAGTAAGCAACAGTCAAATCAATCAATACCTGGCAATCTACGACGCCAGTATAAACAGCGGCAACTCACACGAAATCGCGATTAAAGACGCGTTGGTAGCCATTCTGACATCTCCCCAATTTCTTTACCGAGTCGAACAGCATCAACCGGACGCCAGACAGTCCTATCGGATTACGTCTTCAGAAGCGGCCACCAGACTGAGTTACTTCTTATGGTCATCCCCTCCAGATGAGCAACTCCTCAACGCCGGCATTCAAAACAAACTGGTTAGTTCCAATGCCCTTGAGCAACAACTTCCTCGCATGCTTGAATCGCCAAAACTACGGGAATTCGCTCGAAACTTCGGAGGTCAATGGCTTGGTTTTCACGAAGTTATATCCGATCAGGTTATCAGTAGCGGGAATAACAATGTCGTGAAACAGCGTTTAGCCATGTACGACGAAGCAGTGATGTACTTTGAATATCTGGTTCGCACCAACCGCAGCATTTTTGAAATTGTGCAGTCGCAAGAATCCTACATTAACCAGATGTTAGCCAGCCTCTATGGCATCAAAGGCTTCAAATCGCCAATCCCAACAAGACTGGCCGGACGTGAAGACGCTCCCGACCCCTTAATCCTGTGGCCACACTCGGACGCCAATCGAGGTGGCTATCTTACAATGGCAGCTTCGATGACGATCACTTCAGCACCGCAACGAACCAGCCCGATTCGCCGAGGCGTATGGGTATTAGACAAAATTCTTGGTACGCCCGTACCCGAACCTCCGGCCGTCGTACCTCCATTGGAAGATGCCCGGATCCCCGGAAAGGCACTCACCGTTCGTGAGCAACTTGAGTTACACACCTCTAACGAAAGCTGTCGGGTTTGCCACCAACACATCGATCCTCTCGGACTGGGACTGGAAAACTTCGGTCCATTGGGGCGTTTTCGCACGAATGGAATTGATGCGACCGGCACGCTTCCCACCGGCCAGGCTTTTCAAACGCCGGCAGACCTTAAGAAGATACTTGTGACCGAGTATCAGGAAGAAATTCGCCGCAACATCACACAACGGATGCTGGCATATGCCTTAGGACGACGATTACGATACTATGACAAACCTGTGGTCGACGATATTGTGCAACAACTAGCGGCCGGCGGTGATCGATTTCACGTGCTAATCCATGCCATCGTGACCAGCATACCTTTCCAATACCGGGAATCCTCCAACTAGGTTTTTCAAAAGAACTGATGGGAAGATAGAATAGAGTCCATGATGAAACAATCCTATTTAATCAACCGACGACACGTCCTCCGCGGTACAGGCACTGCCCTGGCATTGCCGCTGCTCGACATTATGGCTCCGGCTGTTCAGGCTCGGCCGGCCAATAAGCCTCCAATCCGACTCGGAGTTCTCTACAAGGGAAATGGCGTCCACCCACCGTCCTGGGACATTAGCGGGACAAGTGAAACGGATTTCGAATTTTCACCATTAGTAAAACCACTCGAAAGCATCCGCGACGAGGTGCTCTTCCTGTCCAATTTGGATCATATCAAAGGGGGCTGGAGCCACCAGAGTTGCGCTGTAGCATTCCTCGGAGCGACTGGGTCTAACGGCAAAAACATTGATCGGCGACAACCCGAAACGATCGACCAGCTAATCGGACGTAACCTGGCCAATCAGACTCCACTGAGTAGTCTGGAATTAACATGCGATGGCATTTTCCTGCCGGAGCCGATCACAAGCTATATTTCGTTTGACCAACAAGGGCGTGCCGTTCCTCGGGAAAGCGATCCACAGATTGTTTTCGACCGAATGTTTCGAAATATCAATGACGGCAGTAGCAAGTCCAGAAATCTCAGCATCCTCGACG
>DEAW01000204.1:60187-83791 GCA_002348315.1 Planctomycetaceae bacterium UBA2972
CGCAAACTTGCGGCTTATCTGGAATCGGTCCGCAGTGTCGAGAGGCAACTCACGGAGCTCGGCGAGCAAACTGCGGACGAACGCTTCTCGCCAACCACACCACCTGAATTAAACCGCCCTGTTGTATCCGATAGCTTCCCGGCCCGCGTCAAAGCCTTGATGGACATGATGGTGCTGGCGTTTTGGACGGACACGACACGCGTAAGTTCATTCCTAATGGCAAACTCCAGCAGCCGGATTGTTTTCGACTTCCTCGGCATCAACGAAGAGCACCATTATCTATCGCACTTTGTCCGCAATGCCGGCACAAAATACATCACCCACTTCAACATGATCACACAGTGGCATGTCGAACAGTTTAAATATCTCGCTCAGCGTCTGGCGTCCATCGAGGAAGAGGGCGAACGATTACTAGACAACACCATGCTAATGTTTGGCTCGAGCATGAAGCATGGCGATTATCATTCCGGCCGAGACCTCCCCATCATTTTGGCTGGCGGCAAAAATGCCGGAATCAAGACCGGCCGTTGGCTTAAGTATCCGGACGCTCAGCCTTACGGCAACCTGCTGACAGGTTTAGCGCAACGCATGGGTGTTGATGCAACCGACTTTGGTTCTTCAACAGCATCGCTTGAGGGACTTGACCGCACCATGAACTACGACTTTGGTGTCAAAGACACCGGGAACTGGCTCGCCATAGAAAACGGCGCTACGCTGGAGTTTAGTGGGTTAGTGCGACCGACCACTGACCTGGAAAAAACCAACGTGTATTTCATTCGACTATCCGATGGTACGGACGTGAAACTCGATGCCAGTTTTAGAAACCTTAATGGCAAGCGAATCGATCATTACGTAGGCCGAGTTGCGAAAATCACGGGTCCTTTCAAAAGGACCGGGGAACAATTTGTCGTTACGAATATAGACACCATCGAACAGGGTAAGTAATCGCTACCGTGTTCATCCGCATTTTCGCTTCCGCCTGCATACTTGCTACGCTGCTGACATCTCTGTTGTATAGTGCGGAACCAGGCAAACGCGATCGACCTGAAAAACTCATCGTCCGCTTTTGTGGTGACTGCCATGGTGCTGATGACCCCAGCGGCGATTTCAACCTCGTCACTCTCGATCGAAATATCTCCAATGGCGTTGATGCAGATCATTGGCATGAAATATTGAATCAACTGACCACCGGTGAAATGCCGCCGGAGGATAGCGAACAACTTACTGATACAGAACGAAAGTCGATCGTATCATGGATTCGAGAAGGCCTGGAGATTGCCGCGAAGAATGCGCGTGCCACAGGGGGCCAGGTAGTTTTACGCAGGCTAACCCGATATGAGTATCAGAACACGATGCAAGATCTAGTTGGCCTACAACTCAACTATGCAAAAGACCTTCCCCCCGAACCCAAATCCATTAGTGGTTTCCTTAACAACGGACAAAGCCTGTTAATGAGCCCTGTTCAAATGGAAACTTATTTGCAGGTTGCCAAACGAGCGTTGGACCTTAGTTTCTCTCAACCGTCGGAGACTGAATCCTACCGTTATTTCATCGAATCCAAAAAAGAGCGTCTTGAAGATCAGCAGAGGCAGGCGGCGGCAAGCAAGAAGGAAAACGCTGACCCCGATTCCTTCCCTCCGAAAGGGCTTTCGAAAAAGGCGAGTCGCGTAAACGTCGGAGGCAAGGACGGCCTGTTCGTATTTCCGCTTTCCCAACAGGAGTACAATCTCCGCAAAGCTAGTCATACAACCTTTGATGGCGTATTGCTTGGCCCAACCTACCGGCAGCTTTACACGCTTGATAAATGGCCGACAGCCGGTGAAATGCTTATTCGTATCAAACTGACGGCAACCGATGGACGTCCCCACGTAACCATCGGCATGGGGTATCGAGCCAGTGGAGCCGTGTTGAATGTAAAGCCGATTGGCGAAGCCCTGCTCTACAGCGAATCGCATGCACCACAGACATTGGAATATCGCGTTCGCATGGAAGAAGTGCCTGTCTTCCTGAGCGGGAAGCCTAAATTTCGTGGCGAAATGATCTCGGTCGTCAACAACTCGATTTCTTCAGATGTGTTACTCGACAGTATCGAAGTGGTCTATCCAGCCCCTCCACGAACTGGCAGTCACCCAATTCTGGCTGAACGCACTGAAAACATGACCGATGCGGAATTTGCAATGGCGACCTTACGTAAATTTGTCCCACGGGCATTTCGTCGTCCGGTCAAAGAACAGGAATTTTCCGAATTGATGGCTCTCTATACCGAACTGCAACAACGCAGGCCGGACCATCAGGAGGCTTTGCGAGATACACTCGCCGTAGTCCTGTCCTCACCTCATTTCCTCTATGTAACCGAACCTCGACTGGACGAGCAATCCCGACAACTGAATGCCCACGAATTAGCCACGCGACTTTCCTACTTCCTTTGGAGCACGACTCCGGATGAACAACTACGATCGTTGGCTGATACCGGAGCATTGACCGAACCGGAAACCTTAAAGGTGGAAACGAACCGTTTGCTTAGTGATAACAGGATTAATGAATTTGTAAGAAACTTTACCTACCAGTGGCTCAACATGGCAGCATTGGATCGAGTGGCTATTGATCCAAGCAAATACGCTCAGTGGGATGCAGATCTTAAGCGAGATGCAGCTGAAGAAACCTATGCATTTTTCAGGCACGTCCTACAGCACAACATTTCCGCACTGAACTTCCTCAAGTCTGATTTTGCCATGCTTAATGATCGCATGGCGGACTTTTATGGTTTCGATGCTGTGCAAGGCTCGGAATTCAGGGCCGTCTCTAACGTAAAACAACCAATGCGTAGCGGCCTGACCGGGCAGGCAAGTTTCCTTGCCGGTAATTCCACCGGACTGGATTCCCATCCTATTAAACGTGGAGTCTGGATCACTCGACAACTGCTAAACGATCCACCACCTCCGCCACCTCCCAATGTTCCCGAACTTGACGAATCGCAACTCAAGGATGGGTTATCCGTGGCTCAACTACTTGCCGCACATCGGGACAATCCCGCCTGTAATGATTGCCACAAACAAATAGACCCCTGGGGTGTCACGTTGGAACATTTTGATGCGATTGGTCAGTTTCGCACTAAGGATACTCATCAAACACCGATTGTCGTTGACACGCTCCTGCCCGGAAACGAACGGGCTACAGGCATTCAACAAATGCAACAGGTATTGCTTGATTCACGCTCCCGGCAATTCGCCAAAGCGTTTGTAGAGAACTTACTAATGTACTCACTTGGGCGCGAGTTAGAATTCACTGATCGTGAGACTGTCGAAAACCTGACGCAGGCATTCATCCAGGACGATTATCGTCTAAAACCTTTAATTCTTCGCATTGTTACAGACGATGCCTTCCGAATAAAATAAAAGGTAGTCAACTCGTTACAGGTAGAAATAAATAACATGACTCAAAAATCGTGGATTCTGGACCGCCGGACTCTGTTGAAGGGAGCTGGAATCTCCCTTGCGTTACCTGTGATGGAAGCCATGGCAGGTAAAGGGAATCAGACAAAGCTACCTCATCGCGCCTGTTTCATGTTTTTCCCTAATGGAGTTAGCCTTCCTCCGGAAAATCATAAAGCTCACAAAGACTGGCATTGGTTCCCGTTCGGGGAAGGAAAGGATTACACTTTTACCAGATCTTTGGCTCCACTTGCTCCGCATCGGGATCAAATCAGCATCCTTCAGGGGCTCAGCCATCCACTTAGCCGTAAGATTGTCGGGCACAATACCGCCGACGTCTTTTTAACCGGAGCGGATATCAGCCGAACCTACAACAATGCCATTTCCATTGACCAGATCATTGCCCGCGAAACCGGTAAAGAAACACGGATTCCGTCACTTGTACTGTCGAGTGACAACGGGATTGGTTACACAGCCAGAACCGGAACACTGTCATTCAATAAATCCGGTCAACCGATACCCGCTGATGCAGAACCTCGCCGAATCTTCAACCGTCTCTTCGGGACGCCGGAAGGTGAAAGCCTTCCCGATCAACGCAGCCGACTAAAGAACAAAGGAAGTATGCTCGACTATCTACTCGAGGACACAGCGAAATTAGCTCGTAAACTCGGGAATTATGACAAACGCAAACTCGATGAATACCTAACATCGATTCGCGAGGTCGAACAACAGGTTGATCGTACCGAAGCCTGGCTGGAAGTCGCCAAGCCACACGTGGATCCCAAAAACGTCAATCTGCTGGCTGGCACGGATGATCCGGCTGAATTCATCAGAACAATTTACGACCTGATGGTACTGGCTTTCCAAACAGATTCGACGCGCGTGGCCACCTACCAGATCGCTCGCGAAGACAGCCAGGGTGTCGGAGATAAATTCCCGCAGGCCATCGGACTCGGCGGCCACCATGGGCTTTCGCATGGGACCCGAAAGGCAGAGGGATTCGAGCGTTGGGGAAAATACGACGAGTTCTTATCTCAACAGTTTGGCTACTTCCTCACGAAGCTCCGGGCCGTCACGGAGGGAGATGCCACTCTGCTGGATCGAACGATGATCCTTTATGGCTGTGGTACCAGTACGACTCACAATGCAAACAACTACCCCATCATTCTGGCCGGTGGAGCTCACTGCGGATTCCAACACGGAGCTTTACATCGCTATACCGATGCAACTCCGTTTGCAAATACCCACCTGACCATTGCTCAAAAAATGGGGCTCAAGATAAATCAATTCGCCGACAGCACCGGTTCGATGACCGACCTGGTTGGTTGAACCTGACGCAAATATACTAGTCTCCGGGGTTAACCATATGCGCATCGCAATTACCTTCTGCATTGCTGCTATTCTTCTTATGCCATCATCTGCCCGGGCAGCGTCTCCGGCAGAGCTTCGTGCAACAGCACAGAAGAGCATTCAGTTTGTAAAGGCGAAAGGCGTTTACTGGATTGAATCGAAAAAATGCGCTTCCAGTCACCGTATTGGAAACATGGTCTGGGGTTTAACTGCGGCTCAAAAAGGTGGTTTGCAAGTGAGCGATCAACTGGACGAATGGTTGGAGTGTTCCAACCGGGATGTCATGAGCAAAACCGAAAAGGGTGATATTAAAGGAACCAAAAATAAGACCGGTGTTGTACAGATCATTCAGGTCAATGCCGTACCGGGGACGGACAAATATGCCGAGCTGACCCGTAAGCTTATTCCTTTGTTATTAACCAATCAAAATGAGGATGGATCATGGAAGCCCGGTGGTCAGTTACCCTCTCAAAAGCGAGATAAAGCTGAGACAACTCAAGTCGCGACAATGTGGATAGCTCTCGCGATTATCCAAAACAGTCCCAATACGGAGCCGCCGACACAACTCACCAAAGCGCTCGCATACTTCAAGGACAAGCCAAACGGTAAAAGTGCGGAATGGTATTTAGCTAGTTCACTATTAGCAAGGCAGCTGGGGAATGACGAACTTGCCGAAAAACGGATTGCACAACTCCTCGCCGCTCAACAGGACGACGGTGGCTGGGGCTGGAACCTCGATGAGGCCAGTAATGCCTTAGCTACCGGCATGGCGTTCTATGCACTTTCCAAAGC
The DNA here is from genome assembly GCA_002348315.1 of Planctomycetaceae bacterium UBA2972. Classification (GTDB taxonomy): domain Bacteria; phylum Planctomycetota; class Planctomycetia; order Pirellulales; family Pirellulaceae; genus UBA721. The sequence continues at coordinate 65,761 of DEAW01000204.1, forward strand.
AAAGCCCACCAAGCTGAATTCCAACTCAATTATTAAAGACCGGGACTTCCTGGTTTCCACTCAGAACAACAACGGAAGCTGGAGAGTTAATAGAACTAAGATCAACAAACGTGACGCTCCCATCGAAACTTCGATCTATTGGGGTGCAACCTGGGCGTTGCTTGGGTTAAGTGAAACGATGACCTAATCGAACTATGCAAGCTTCTCTCTTCATTCAATTTGTTATTTTCGCCCTGTTCCTTCCCTTTGCCGGAACAACGCAGGCACCTTATATCGTCGTCCTGGGGATTACTCAGGATGGTGGTTACCCACATGCTGGCTGCCAGAGGGACTGCTGTTCCTCCTTGTTTGCTTCTCGTCAAAAAGGGGCGATGGTTTCATGCCTTGCTCTGGTGGATCCCGAGACAAATCAACGCTGGATTTTTGACTGCACTCCCGACTTTCCTCAACAATTAGCTCTGCTCGATAAACAACAACCGAGATCCGACGGGCATGCATTGCTTGACGGAGTGTTCTTAACTCACGCACACATCGGCCATTACAGTGGACTCATTCACTTAGGACGTGAAGTCATTGGGGCAGATTCCGTACCTGTCCATGCCATGCCACGGATGAAACAATTCCTGAATACAAACGGCCCCTGGGATCAATTGGTCAAGCTTGAGAATATCACACTCGTTGACATGCATGCTGATCAGGTCATCCGACTGAATGACCGAATTGAAGTCGTCCCGATTGTGGTTCCTCACCGGGACGAATATTCCGAAACGGTTGGCTTCCGCATTGTCGGCCCCAACAAGTCCATCTTATTTGTTCCCGATATTGATAAATGGGAAAAATGGGATCTCTATATCGAAGCACTTGTCGAAGAGGTCGAACGTTCCTATCTGGATGGCACTTTCTACAGCGAGTCCGAGTTACCTAATCGGTCGATTGAAGAAATCCCTCACCCGTTAATCAGCGAGTCCATTAAGAAATTCATTAAGATGCCTGACCGGGTCCGCGACTCGATCCATTTCATCCACCTAAATCACACAAATCCGGCTCTACGTAAATCCACGCCGGCCTATAAATCGTTGCGACGTGCAGGCATGCACATTGCTCGTGAAATGGACATCTTCAGGCTCTAAAGCAGTTCTGCACGCACATCGATGAAGGCTTGCACAGCCTTTGCCAAATCTTCTTCACTGTGGCTTGCTGAAATCTGAGTACGTATTCTGGCGGTACCGTCCGGCACAACCGGGTAAGAGAAGCCGATCACATACACACCTCGCTCCAGCATTGCATCGGCGAACCGGGTTGCCAGAGCTGCATCTCCCAGCATCACCGGCACAATCGGGTGTTCGCCTGCCAGTATATCGAAGCCCTCTTCGCTCATACGTTGTCGAAAATAGGCTGTATTAGATTCCAGCTTATCCCGCAACTCGGTCGAAGCATTCAGAAGTTCCAGAGCTTTCAGTGAGGCTCCTACAATCGGTGGTGCCACTGAGTTGGAAAACAGATAGGGTCGCGAACGTTGTCGTAACAACTCGATGATTTCCCGACGTCCACTGGTATAACCGCCGGAGGCTCCCCCTAACGCTTTACCGAGCGTACCGGTAATCACGTCGATTCGTCCCAGGCAATCGTGATACTCGTGCGTCCCTCGCCCCTGCTTCCCCATAAAACCTACGCTATGGGAATCATCGACCATGACGAGTGCATTGTATTTGTCGGCCAATTCACAAATGGCGGGAAGATTTGCAATATACCCATCCATCGAAAAGACACCATCGGTGGCAATCAGACGATAGCGAGCAGATTGTGACGCTTTCAATTGCGTTTCCAAATCCGCCATGTCATTGTTCGCATAGCGAAACCGTTGTGCCTTACAAAGACGAACACCGTCGATGATGCTGGCATGATTTAGCTGGTCGCTAATAATGGCGTCCTCGGCACCAAGCAGTGTTTCGAACAAACCGCCGTTAGCGTCAAAACAGGAAGTATAGAGTATGGTGTCTTCTGTTTTTAGAAAACTTGTTAATTCGTTTTCCAATTCCGTATGAATCGCCTGTGTGCCACAAATAAACCGCACACTCGAAAGTCCGTAGCCCCATTTATCTAAAGCTTCATGAGCAGCCTGAATAACAGCAGGGTGACTGGCTAACCCGAGATAATTATTGGCACACATATTGAGCACTGGTGGCTCATCCTGTACCTGAATACTGGCACCCTGCGGAGTGCTTATAACTCGCTCTGCTTTGTACGTTCCTGCGTCACGGATCGAAGCGATCGTATCTGAAAAAGCTTGTCGTATATCGTCCTGCATCTTTATTACTTTCAAATATTATTCCGGCTAGATTCAGGGGGCAGCCCAATCCAGTAGCACTTTACCACTCCGACCATTTTGCATCACTGCAAATCCCTGTTCAAAGTCATCGACATCAAACCGATGTGTCAGCACGGCCGAGATATCCAATCCTCCCTGAAGCAAGACCGTCATTTTATACCAGGTTTCATACATTTCCCGACCGTAGATCCCCTTGATCGTCAGCATATTAAACACGACGGTGTTCCAGTCGATGGCCATTTGTTCCGAAGGTATTCCGAGCATGGCGATCTTACCACCATGAAACATATTGTCGAGCATCGAGGTGAATGCCGCCGGACTGCCGGACATTTCCAGTCCAACATCAAAACCACCCGTCATTCCCACTTCCTGCCGGACATCCTTGAGCGATTCTTCAGCGACATTCACGACGCGTGTTGCTCCCAGCTTACCTGCCAGGTCCAGCCTGTAGGGATTGAGGTCGGTGACGACAACATTGCGAGCCCCGGAAAAACGGCAGACTGCGGCGGCCATACAACCGATGGGCCCTGCCCCTGTGATCAGCACATCTTCTCCTAATACTGGAAAGGACAGTGCGGTATGGACGGCGTTACCAAAGGGATCAAACAAGGCTGCCATATCAAGATCGATGGATGCAGCGTGCTTCCAGACGTTGGTCATCGGCAAGGCAATATACTCAGCGAATGCTCCCGAGCGATTGACTCCAATTCCTTTTGTGTCGTTGCACAAATGACGGCGACCTGCAAAGCAATTACGACAACGCCCGCAGACGACATGTCCTTCGCCGGACACAATGTCACCTGGCTTAAAGTCTGTCACGTTACTTCCCGAGTCAACAACTTCTCCTACAAACTCATGCCCCACAACCATCGGAACAGGGATTGTCTGGAGGGCCCATTCATCCCAATTGTAGATATGTAAATCTGTACCACAGATCCCTGTACGAATAATGCGAATCAAGACATCGTTGATTCCAACTTCCGGCATTTCAACATCTTCAAGCCATAACCCTGGCTCAGCGTGTCGTTTAACGAGTGCCTTCATTTGAGCACTCCTTTATCTGAAGGGTTCCCCATCTACAATCTGCATCGAATCATACCGCTTCAGTTCTTTTTGTACATCACTTTCCCACAAGAATTGTGCAATAAACCGCTAATGCTAATTACAGTCATACCATTAACATTTACTCCCCTCTCCAAAACGGGATACAATGAATCCAACAATAACTTACTCAGTCCGGTAATTCCCCCATGTTATCCATCCGCGGTTCTTCTCAGGGTCGTTTTTGTGACAGGTTGTCACGCAGAAACTTCCTGCGCATCGGATCGTTGGGATTTGGCGCTGGCATCTCCTTACCCGAGATCCTCAAAGCAAATCAGGATACTTCTGAGTCAACCAGGTCCGTTATCATGGTTTACCTGTGTGGAGGTCCAACTCAATACGAGACGTTTGATCCCAAGCCCAATTCTCCGGTGGAAATCCGAGGGTCCTTTCAGCCCACCTCTACAAAGATCCCGGGAATCCAATACTGCGAATTATTGCCAAAACTGGCTGCCATGAACGATCGATTCTCCATCGTTCGTTCCCTGGTCGGGATGGAAAATCGCCACGAATCATTCCAATGTTACTCAGGACGTGCCGGTGGTAGACCCCAGGACGGCGAACCGGCAGGTGGCTGGCCAACCTTTGGCTCGGTGGTCTCACGCGAATTGGGAGCCGGCGCGAACGGAGCTCTTCCTTATGTAGATGCGTCCCCGAAAATAGGCTATCAACCATATGCCAATCGCGGTATACACGACAATGCGAGCAAGACATCCTGGCCCGGTTTTACAGGAATGAGTCACGTTCCATTCGCCGTCGAAGCCGACGTCAAAAAGGACCTGATACTTAATGGGATCAACCTTGACCGTCTGGGACAACGAGAACAACTTCTCCGACAAGTGAACAACATTCGGGAATCTGTCGAAACTTCAGGAGTTGATTCTTTTCAGGAAAAGGCCTTCGGGATTCTGACTTCGAGTAACATGGCACAGGCTTTAGACCTGGAACTAGAAGACAAAAAGGTAAGAGACTGGTACGGTGAATCTGTCACTACGGATCCGGCCTTCGGTGCACCACCTCAGAGCGCTCAGCATTTGCTTTTAGCTCGACGATTGGTGGAAGCAGGGGTGCGTTGTGTCACGGTTGCTTTTGGTGCCTGGGATTGGCACAGCAATCGGGAAGGAACCATCGAATACCTCTCCAATCGCTACCTCCCTAACTTTGACCGCGCTATCTCTGTCCTTTTGACGGACCTGGAGCAGCGAGGACTTTCTGAAGAAGTACAAGTTATCGTCTGGGGTGAATTCGGACGGACTCCACGTATCAACGCCAAAGGTGGCCGGGACCACTGGGAACGAACTCAATCAATCTTAATGGCCGGTGGAAATGTAAAAGGCGGACGCACCATTGGTACTACGGACAAACAGGGCGGTGTTCCTATTGAACGTCCTGTTCATGTGCAGGAAGTCTTTGCCACCATGTATCAGCATCTGGGATTAGATGTTAATTCCGTGAAAATACCTGACCTTAACGGCAGGCCTCGCTATCTGGTTGACGAAAACCAGCAGCCTATCCAAGAGTTAATCTCTTAGAACCTCCACAGGCTTTTCTTCCGCTGTTGTCGTGTTTTATCTTGCCTACCGACAGTTCCAAAGGCGTTTTCGCAGTCAATTCAAACCTGTTAAAATAACTACTTAGCAAACAAAACTACCACCACAACGAATGACCTCCAGCATGCAACATTTGAAGCCACTATTCGTTCTCCCACTACTCCTGCTGATGGGATTATCGACTACTAGCGCCGAACCACCGGAATTCGCGGCGTCCAAAAGTACCGCCAAAGTTAAAGTCTTTATTCTGGCAGGTCAGTCCAACATGGAAGGCCGTGGTTTCCCCGAACCTCTAACCTGGCAGGTGGGCCAGGAAAAATACCGTGAACGTTACACGCACTTCATCAAAGATGGAGATTACGCCAGGTTTGTCAAAACGGTTGAAGATACACGCGACCCCGACGACCGCCGGAAAACTCCAACCTATCTCTGGAGCGAGCGAAAGGATGTCTGGATCAATTACCTCGGTAAACATGGGAACCTCAAGGTCGGATATGGTGCTCCCAATGAAGGCTTTGGTCCCGAGTTCAACTTTGGACACGTGTTAGGAAATCACTATGACGAACAGGTATTAATCATAAAAACCTCCTGGGGAGGACGAGCGCTGGCGCAAGGCTTTCTACCTCCCTCAAGCATGCCGACCGATGCCGAATTTGAAGTCCTCACTCAGGCTGAGAATAACAAAAACATCGAATGGAACATGCAACAAAAAATAAGAGTTGAAAAGAACAATCTGAAAATCGCTGAAGAAAACAAGACTGCGGAAAAAAAGAAGGCTCTACAAAAATACAAGCCACGACCTGTTGTCTCGGTTGCTGAATACAAACAACGGTACGGCATTGATTATCGAAACATGGTCCATGAAGTACACGATTGTCTGGCGAATCTAAAAGAGCGGTTCCCCGGGTATCAGGGACAGGGGTATGAAATCGAGGGCTTTGTCTGGTTTCAAGGTTGGAACGACCAATACAACGATCGATGGTTGAGCTATGAAAAGAATCTTGGGAACCTCATTCGCGATCTGCGTAAAGAGTTTGACGTACCCGGAATGAAAATTGTCATTGGAGAGATGGGCCACGACGGTCCGGATGAGCCTAAGCCTGACGCACCACGCACCCTTATCATGTCTGCTCAACAGGCCGTCGCTAAGAGCGCTGAATTCAAAAAGACATCCACGTGTGTAAATACCAGACAATACTGGGACATGGAAGCCCACAACATTTACCATGGTCCCGGCGGCTGGAGTAAAGATGTAGATAAGTGGCGTCAATTCGGTAATGACCGACCCTATCACTATCTTGGTAGCCCTTGGTTCTTTGCACAGGCAGGAACAGGCTTCGGGGAAGCGATGGTAAAGCTACTCGGAAAAGACAAGTAACTCCGCTCGCTATGGAGACCCGGGCATGACCCTCATACTAGGTGTCGATATCGGCACAACAACAATCACCGCCATCGCTGTCGATGCCGACAGTGGACGGATCGTTGAGTCAACAACAACAAAGAATGATGCCCGCTACACCGACCGACCGATTGGTCGAAGCGAGTGGGATGCCGATCGCATTATTTCGCAAGCGATGCAGTGCATTAAGGATGTTGTTACGCGTCTGGATTCCCGAGCATCACAGATTGCCGGGATCGGAATGACAGGCCAACAGCATGGAATGGTGCTTGTCGATCCACAACTCAATCCCGTTTCCCCTTATATCAATTGGCAGGACCAACGGGGAAATGAAGTTGATGACAACGGAATCCCATTGATTCACGACCTGACAGAACGTCTTGGAGATGACCAATACCGAACGCACGGCTGTTTTTTGCGTACTGGCTTCATGAACGTTACGCTGCACTGGCTAAACACGCGAGGGCAGCTACCTGGCAACTGTCGGGCGGCCTTCATCATGGATTTGGTAGCAAGCCGGCTTTGCGACGCACCACTTCAAAGTGACCCGTCAGCCGCCGGAAGTGCTGGCCTGTTGAACATCCATACCAACCAATGGAATCAGGATGCCCTGAAGGAACTGGGAATCCCTCTGTCGGTATTGCCGGAGGTTAGTTCAACTCGTGAAAAGGTCGGTACGATCACTTCCGTAGTCGCCTCGGAAACGGGACTGCCGGAAGGAATTCCCGTTTTCGTACCCATTGGAGACAATCAAGCCGGCTTTCTGGGAAGTGTGGCAAATCGCCACAACCAGCTTTCCATCAATGTGGGTACGGGAGGTCAGGTATCCGCCTACAGCGAGTCCACTGGCGAACACCCGGCTTTGGAAGTGCGTCCCTTTCCCTACGGAGGATATTTACTCGCTTTTGTAGGAGCCTGTGGGGGCAGAAGCTTCGCGGCACTGGAGTCGTTTTTTCAGGCAGTCGCAACCGAAATATTTGATATCACACCATCCACGGATGCTTTTGAAAGAATGAAGGAGTTGGCTGCCGATGCAGTCACAGACGATTCAGGCCTCAAATGCTCACCTATTTTTACCGGTACTCGTCAAGATCCATCTGAACGCGCCAGTTGGACAGGGCTAAGCCCGGACAATTTCACTCCTGCATTAATGACACGGTCACTGCTGGAAGGGATGGCAACCACGTTTAATGAAGGATTTGCAGCAATTCTGTCCTGTGGCGTCACAGGCATCACCGAAATCGTTGGAGCCGGAAACGGAATTCGACAAAACGATGTATTGAAACAGTGTATCGAAGCTCGTTTTAACATGATCGTGCGTAAACCCAATCAAAGCGAAGAAGCAACTTTAGGCGCGGCCATCACTGCCGCGATCGGATGTGGTGTCCTTAACGATCTTTCAGATTCTGCAAAATGGATTCAATACGGTTAGCGCGATGCAGCGTATCATCTTACTAATTAAAATTTTGGCTGTTGCAGGCATCATTTGCACGACCGGCTTGAGCAAGGCACAGGAATCGTCAGTCACCTTCAATAAAGACATCCGTTCGTTGTTATCCAACAAATGCTTTACCTGTCACGGCCCTGATACGAATAAACGGGAAGCTGGACTAAGGCTTGATGTGCGGGATGCAGCCGTCGCTCGACTCGACTCGGGGCAACACGCCATTACGCCCGGCAACATTGCCACAAGCGAACTTTGGGTTCGCATTACTTCAGACGACGAATTCACACGTATGCCTCCGGCAGAGCATGGCGATGCACTTACTGAGTCCGAAAAAGAACTTCTTAAACAGTGGATCCTCAGTGGCGCCGAGTATCAAACACATTGGTCCTTCGTCACTCCGACCCGACCTTCCCTGCCGGCCGTGCAAAGATCTAACTGGCCTGAGAATGCCATCGACTACTTCGTGCTGGCTGGCCTTGAGAAGAATGAATTAACTCCGACCTCGAGGGCCAAGAAAGAAACACTAGTACGTCGTCTGGCATTCGACCTAACCGGGCTTCCACCGACACTCGACGAGATTGACGATTTCCTGGCCGACGAAGCTCCGGATGCCTACCAACGATTGGTGGAGTCGTACCTGGCAGATCCGTCCTACGGGGAAAATCTGGCCAGCAGCTGGCTTGATCTGGCTCGCTACGCAGACACCAACGGGTATCAGTACGACACGGAACGGCAGCACTGGGTTTGGCGGGATTGGGTAATTAATGCCTATAACCAAAATAAACCATTCGATGAATTCACCATCGAACAGATTGCCGGAGATCTGTTACCGAATGCAACTCCCCAACAGGTGTTGGCAACAGGCTTCAATCGAAATCATGGAATCACCATTGAAGGTGGCGTCATTGGCGAAGAATACCGAACCGAATATGTCATGGATCGTTTGATCACGACCAGCAGTGTCTGGATGGGACTAACCGTTGGTTGTGCCCGCTGCCATGATCACAAATACGATCCGATTAGCCAGAAAGAGTTTTATCAACTTTATGCGTTCTTTAATCTCGTACCAGAACGCGGGCAAAGCGGTTTCCAACCACAAATGCAGGTCACCTCTCCCCTGGCCGAGACGCGTCTGGCCTCACTGGCCGGACGGATTAATGACTTAGAGGCAGCGTTACCTGCTGCCCGCAAGGACCTATCGGGACTGGAGAAATGGGCCCAGACGATCAAGAAGAATGGCAGCACCTGGCGAATCCAAACACCCGTATCTGCTAAGTCGTCGGGCGGAACCACGATTACTCCGCAGGACGATCATTCACTATTGGTATCGGGCGTGAATCCTCAAAAAGACATTTACACGATCGAGTCGGAAACCAGGCAAACGGCAATCACGGCTATCAGGCTTGAATGTTTGACGCATCCGTCGCTTCCAGGTGGCGGGCCGGGCCGACATACTAATTCCAATTTTGTACTAACCGGTATCGAATTAAAGGCGACATCCACGGCGGATCCTTCCCAGTCCCATGTTGTAAAATTCAGCGAAGCCCGCGCGGATTACAACCAGGCGAACTGGCATGTGTCGGCTGCCCTGGATCCTAACAAAGCAACTGGTTGGGCCGTTGACGGGCCGACACGCAAGGAGCCGGCCACTGCAATCTTCATTACCGAGAAACCCTTCGGTTTTGAAGGAGGAACAAAACTTTCTCTCACGTTGCGTCATGAAGCCAGCTTCGGCACGCATGGAATCGGGCGTCCACGAATAAGTATCACGACATCGCCTACCCGCGCCATTGCCTTTAAGGGACTCGATGCCGCAATTGTCGACGCCGCAACAATTCCGGCTACGCAACGTACTGCCGAACAGGCCAAATTACTGGCTGACTATTACACCTCAAACTACGGTCCTGCCAAATCGATTGAGACTGAGATTGTGCGATTACGACAACTACAATCGCAGGGCTTCCCTCCCACGATGATAATGAAGGACCAACCAGGCATTCGTAAAACGCATATCCTTAATCGCGGCCAATACAACGAACCTACTACCGAAGTTAGCACGGGGACACCGGGAGCACTCCCTCCAATGCCAGGCGAATCTGAGAATAGCCGGCTGGGATTCGCGAGGTGGCTGACTTCCAGCGGCCATCCGTTAACAGCTCGAGTGACCGTAAACCGATACTGGCAGACATTCTTCGGCAATGGACTTGTAAAGACTTCGGAAGACTTTGGAAATCAGGGTGAGTTGCCAAGCCATCCTGAATTATTGGATTATCTGGCGGTTGAACTCCAGCAATCCGACTGGGACATTAAGCATCTGCACCGACTCATCGTCACTTCTGCCACCTATCAACAATCCTCAAGCGTCGGACGCTCAAAATACCTCCGGGATCCCGAAAATCGACTCCTGGCAAGAGGACCGCGAATGCGTTTAACAGCTGAACAGGTTCGGGACAATGCATTGGCCGTTAGTGGATTATTACTTAACACGGTGGGTGGCCCAAGTGTCTATCCGTACCAGCCCAAAGGAATCTGGCTTGAGTTGAATAACAGGCCAGGTTATTCCAAAGCATATCCCCAGGGGACAGGCGAACAACTCTACCGCCGTAGTCTCTATACGTTTTGGAAACGTACCGTACCGTCACCCATGATGAAGACATTAGATGCACCTGAGAGGGAGCTTTGCACTCTAAAACGCTCGCTTACCAATACCCCACTTCAATCGTTACTTCTGCTCAATGGCATCCAATTTGTTGAAGCCGCACGGCAGATGGCAACTCAGGTGTTAGCTCAGCCACTGGATTCGGATCAACAACGAATGGAATTTGCCTTTCGCCTGACCACTGGAAGAAGCCCCGACGAGCTTGAATCAAATATTCTTCTGGATGCTCTGAGGCAGCAAAACGAGACTTTCAAAAACGACTCTGAAGCCATCAACAACCTCCTGTCTGTCGGCGACTACCCCGTTGATACAACCCTAAACCAAACGCAATTGGCAAGCTGGACAGCGTTTTGTCGAATCTTGTTGAACCTCGATGAAACCATCACCAAGGGATAGAACGATCATGAATAATCCAATCGAACATTCCTACATGCTTACCAACCGCCGGCAGTTTTTTGGTCGGGCGAGTACTGGAATTGGCGTGGCTGCTCTGGCGTCTATGCTACATGCCGACGAACCTAAAGGAAATTCAAAGGCTTTACCGGGACTGCCTCATTTTGCCCCTAAGGCCAAACGAGTCATCTACCTATTGCAATCTGGAGCTCCTTCTCAGGTAGACTTATTTGACTACAAGCCTTCGCTGGAAAAACTCCACCTTCAGGAATTGCCTGCCGAAATCCGATCAGGCCAGCGACTAACCGGCATGACTGCCGGGCAAGCTAAATTCCCTCTGGTCAAATCACCATTTAAATTCCAACAACATGGTGAGTCCGGAATGTGGCTAAGTGAACTCTTACCACATCTTGGTGGCGTTGCCGACGATTTGTGCCTGATCAACTCCATGCATACAGAAGCGATCAATCATGATCCGGCGATCACGTTTTTCCAATCAGGTCATCAACAACCGGGAAGACCGAGCCTCGGGTCATGGCTTAGCTATGGTCTGGGTAGCGAAACGGACAACCTGCCATCGTTTGTAGTCATGCTCACCAGGAACAGTTTCAACCAGGCTCAGCCAATTTATGACCGTCTTTGGGGAAGTGGCTTTTTGCCTTCGCAATTTCAGGGAGTAAAACTTCGCAGCCAGGGCGACCCGGTGCTATACCTCAATGATCCGGCAAAGCTTGATGCACGTACCCGGCGTAATTTGTTAGACAGCATTTCCAAACTTAATGCCAAACGGGAACAGGAAGTCGGGGACCCGGAAATCAACACGCGTATTGCGCAATACGAAATGGCCTATCGTATGCAAATGTCGGTACCTGAACTGGCCAACATCAAGGACGAGCCGGAAAGCACCTTCAATCTTTACGGGGAATCGGCAAAGGATCCCGGTTCGCATGCATACAACTGCCTGATGGCCCGTCGTATGGCTGAGCGTGGAGTCCGTTTCATTCAAGTATTCCACCGTGGATGGGACCATCATAGTAATTGTGAAGGTAATCTCCCAACATTAACCAAACAAACCGATCAGGGATCGGCGGCATTGATTGCTGATCTAAAGCAACGTGACATGCTCAAAGACACGCTGGTCATCTGGGGCGGCGAATTTGGACGCACCGTCTTTGCTCAGGGAAACCCGGCTCGGTTTGGCCGGGACCATCATCCGCGTTGCTTCTCCATCTGGATGGCTGGAGGCGGCATTCAGGGAGGTCTGACTTATGGAAAAACTGACAACTATTGTTACAACGTCGCTGAAAACGACGTCCACGTTCATGATTTCCACGCCACGATCTTACACTTAATGGGTATTGATCACGAACGACTCACGCATCGTTTCCAGGGCCGTGATTACCGTCTAACCGATGTGCATGGCAACGTTGTCGACGGAATCCTTGCCTAGCCTACTGCTGGCGTGGTAGCAGCCCGACAGGCTTCCCGTCGAGTTGCCATTCCGGCTTGATGGCGACATCCAGGTGAGTCAGCGCCGTGGCTACCAGGTCTACCAGATATACTTGATTCTTAAACTTGCCTTTGACAGCCGAGTCCCCACTGACAATTAAATAGATATTGTGAATCGTGGGGACATCATGCCCACTACCATGGCCTTTCCCTTCACCACCATGGTCTGACGAAATCACAACCAGCCAATCTTCCCGCTCATAATCCGAACGTGATGCAATAGCTTTCATCAATCGCCCAACATGCTGATCCACCGTCTCAATGGCTTTCATGTATTGAGGAACGGATGGGTGAAAGCCAAAACGATGACCATTTTCATCCGTTGCACCGAAGTATACCATCGTCGCTCTGACATCCTGTTCCGCCAAAACTTTAACCGCGCGGTCTGCAATGTCTTTGTCGAATACGGTGTAACCGTCTGAACCGTGAGCTTCAAAACCTACGCGAACATCGGCCTTGGAGACAATGTACTTGTCGATCGGAAACCAGTCGATAAACGATGCCGTTCTATAGTCCGGATACTGCTGCTTCAACAGGTTAAACATGTGCGGGTATCGGTTAATTCGGCGACCACCAAACTCGTTATCATGCACACCGTGTTTATCCGCCCATACACCTGTTAGATAACTGGTCCATCCCGGCCCGCTAATCGTATCGTTTTTTTGGTAGCGACTGCCCAAAATCTTACACTGGTTACTAAACGAACCATTTTTCTTGAGGGCATCAATATTGGGCGTATTGGCCGCATCAAGGGCATCCGTCCTGAGTCCATCGATTCCAATCGCCAGCACATGCTTCGTGCGTTCCGCTGCATCAAGTACATCCAATTGAAACTGCTGGCCAAGTACAACCAACAGAATACAAATATATTTCCGGTGCATTCGAGTCATGTTACTTCCTGTGCAATCCTTTAAGTTTGATCATTGCTTTTCCCATCGCATCTCCAATCAGAAAATAGCTTTCTGCGTTTCCAAACCAATGATGACCGTGGGTGACATTCGGTGATTCTTCTTTGGGACGAGCGAATGCCGTCGTCTTAACAAAGGCAGCATTGTGCAAGCGATCGGCGGCGTTCTTTTGAGCCAGACGAATCTGCTTCATATTCTCCCCGGCATCTTCGCCCATATTACCGGTTTCGCCGATAATGACTGGCAGTTGTTTTTGGTGTAGAGCGGAACGGACGTCCGTTACCAGGTTAACCAGATTGTCTTCATATTGTGAAAGAGCATCTTTATCGAACATGTCGTTCCATCCCTGAAACCATACAAAGCCGGCCAGTTCGTAGTTTTTACCGATCTGCGGAAACTCCTCGTTCATTGCACTCAACCCCTGCTTTATTTCATCAAGCATTTGAGTGTAAAAAGGACCTACCTCACCACCGCTTGAAGGTGGTCGAAAGTCTTTATATATACTCTTTCCACCCCAGGCCGTTTTAATCAGTAACACGGGTTGTTTACTGGCATCACCGACTAAGTGGCCGAACTGAAACTCCGGCCCGATGTGATGTTTTCCGGAGTAACTGGTAAAGCCAATGGTAAGCCTGCCAGTTTTTGTTTCTTCTTTGGTTACGTGCCGAACAAACACGTCATCGCGCACGATGTATTCACCGTTGTCATCTTTAATATGAGCGTAGACGTCTTTCATCTTCGGATTCTTCATAACGTTATTGAGAATCCCTCTACCGCCGTTGTAGTGCATTGGATGGTCAAGATCGACCACGCCCTGCCCCTGCATATTGGATTGCCCGGCAAGAATATAAACCTGAACTTTCTCGGCGCCGATGCAGGTTACGTTCACAGCAAATACGGCGAGCAGAACAAATGCAAACTTCATAGAGTCTCTCTTTGTGGGAATTCCGAGTAGTTTCAATGTTAGTCTGAGTATAACGAACCAGCCAACTACAATGTCATGCTACAGGCAAAGCATTTTGTTTAAGAGTCCCCAAACCTTTCCTTCAACCAATTGTCCATATAAGGAACAAATAAATTGATATCGATCGAGTGGCTGCTTGGGTATAGCTTCAGTTCTTTGTCTTCTGAACCCATCAATTCATAAAGCGGGCGAGCAGAGGTTTCTAACGGAAACACATTATCAAATTCTCCGTTAATCATAAGAATAGGTGTCGTGATAAACGGTGCCAATGCAGTCGGGTTAATTTCATTTGGAACGTCCCACCATACAGCACCTCCAACTAGCAATACGCCTGCCTTAAATCTACTGTCCATTGCCAATGGACAAACACCTGTAAAAGCACCCATGCTCGAACCAAAATAAGTGAGTTTAGTAAGATCTATATCATCGCGTGTTTCCAGGAAATCAATCATCCTGGAAACATCCTTGGTTACCTGTATCAACCACTCTCTTCTAGCTAACCCAGAGTCTTTTGGAATTTCACTTCGATCAAATAATCCTTGATAGTTAGCAGTAATGATGACTCTACCGGTTTTCAGAAGTTCCTTTACAATTCGTCCTCCAGCACCATTCGAAGTGGAATCGTATGCAGGCATTCTCTGAGAGTCTGCTCCTGGAATAAACAGAATCGGGTGAAAAACCGACTTTTCCTCTCTAGGAAACAGCATCGCGATTGTTAGTTTCTCCGAATTGTATGCTGTGTTGATCTGAATATTCTCTTCTCTATATTCTGACAACTCCGGATGAAGGTCGTTGGATATCACCTCTTGGCCCAGATCTCGATTTTGGTCGTAGGCATACATTGATTGGTATGCTGAAAACAATTCATCTGTTACTTTACCTGCTTCTACAACTTGATATCTTTTCGCTTTAACGTCATTCAAAAGCTGATTGGGATATTCCTCAACGACCTGCATGCATCGGAACCCGATCTTGTTACTTCTTGTTTCTGGAGGCATTGCAATCCTATGCCGATAAACGTAATGGCGATCATCCCAACTACCACCACAACAGCACTTTCCAGCAGCATCTTCAAATCCATTCTGCGTCCATTCACTTACGTTTCCAGCTGTATCAAAAATTGGTCTATAACCAATTCCCCGATTTTTCCCTCTGGGATCAGTTCCCTTCCCACTAAAGTTGGAATGCGGAATAACTAATTCGTCAGCAGCATGACTGGCCCAACGCCAATGCACTGCAGTAGGCAATTCTTTCCCTCTAAATCGGGCGTACGCTGAGGCTTCAAACCAACTCACTGAATGAACCGGGAAGTTTCCTCTACCCTCTGGATAGTTACCGTTTACCCAGTGAGCAGGACCCGGACTGCCAGTGCTATCAACGAATTCCGCAATAGCATCAGAGAATTCGTTAGCTTCGCCATCAGAGTCCACTAGCACATCGGTCCAATATTCAGGATTCGAATACCCACCCGCATCTACAAATTCCTTAAACTCAGCGTTCGACACTTCATATTGGTCAATATAAAATTCGGGAATGGAAACGGAAGTAACAAAAGACCTAGGTCCTGTAAACGGAACGAAAACCATCCCTTCCGGCTGCTCGCCAACAGGATTTGGGACATACAATGTACTACCTAAACGTAATTGAGTCCTCTCCGTGATTACCTGTCCGTCATACGATATCCTCAGACGATGCCTCGTGGTGGGAAGCACTGCGGTTTTATTCTGACTATCAAATAAAACTGAAACCCAGGGAGAACCGTCCCGATCCCAATTCTGAATTTCAATCTCAAACGAAAGTTCCTGTTCACTTTCGACATTTACCGTTTTGACATGAAGCTCTTTCGCTTCCTTAAACTCGGCATCATCCGCAAGTAGCGGCTCTAACCCCATTAGCATTTGGTAAAGTGTTGCGTTCTTAAATTCGGCTTTCAGAGTGGGGACTTCTTCCCGCAAAAGCCGTCGGGCTTCTTCGACGGACTTCACTTGTGTTTCCAACGCTGCCTTTTCTTGTTTTAAATCGTTGGCTTGCTCCTCAAGCTCCACTTGCTTCTCACGCCCTTCGAAGATCAAGAAGCCCGAAGACAAGACAACTGCGGCAATCACGCCCATGGCAGTAACCATGGCAACTCTCAGTCTGTTGCGCCTTAAAAATTTGCGAGTTTTGTACGTGACTGATGGCGGTCGAGCCAGCACCGGCTCTTGATTAACATGCCGTTCCAAATCTTCTGCCATGGCTTTCGCAGAATCATATCGACGATTGCGATCTTTATCTAATGCCTTGATAACAATCCAATCAATATCTCCGCGAAGCTGTTGCGAAAGGCGTCGCTGGTCCGTGCTGCGATTATTTGCGTTGACAGTCGCACTTTCACCTAACGTTGAGATTCTGGTGCTGGGGCGAGGAGCTTCTTCTTCTTTTATAAGCCTCTGTAATTCATCGTATGTGGCCGACCTGACTTCCTGTTTCCCCAATGGAGTTGTTCCCGTGAGTAATTCAAAGAGTACAACACCTAAAGAGTACACATCGCTGCGTGTATCGATATCAAGTCCGCTCATCTCTGCCTGTTCCGGACTCATATAGGTTGGCGTTCCCACCATTTGTCCATAGGCCGTAAAAAGCGTCTTATCCGTTAACTGCTGGGTAAGCGCTTTTGAAACTCCAAAATCAATTACTTTACAGACTGGTTTGCCATCATGCAGCGTCACCATAACATTCGAAGGCTTGATGTCTCTGTGAATTATTCCTTTACGATGAGCATGGTCGATCGCTCGACAAACTGTCAAAAACAGTTCAACACGTTCACGCGTCGACAATTTGTTTTTGTCACAAAACTCAGTAATTGGAACTCCTTTTACAAGTTCCATTACGAAATATGGACGCCCAAATTCAGTAACGCCACCATCCAGAACTTTGGCAATATTTGGGTGTTCCATCAACGCTAAGGCTTGTCGCTCAGCTTCAAACCGAGCTACAACATCCTTCGTATCCATCCCTGGCTTTACAATCTTTAATGCAACCTTGCGACGAATAGGCTCAAACTGTTCAGCCATATAGACTACGCCGAAACCACCTTCACCAATTTCTTGAAGTAGTTTATATGATCCAATCGTCGAGCCAACCTGCCCATCCGCAGATGGAGTGACCTTTCGATCCACTGTCACGCCTGCATCCCCTGAATTATCCAGCGTACTTTCGGACTCCCATGTATCCAGCAACGCCTTTACCTTCTCTAGTAATGCTTGATCTTCACTACAAGACTCATCTAAAAACCGACCTCGTTGCTCAGCCGACTTAATCTCCGTGGCTTTCAAGAAAATCTCTTGAGGCGTCATGTCAAAACTCTCCTAGCAGGGCATCACTAAATCTGCATCTACAGTAGATTATATGAGAACTTCATACAACTTGACCGAAACCATCCATCAGATTTTATGCGTCTACCAAGGCTTAACACCGCATTACGAATGAAACTACAAAGCTCTACCATCATCTGCCTAATCTTCATAAGCAGCTAAAGCTTGCCGGGCACGTGCTCAGCAGGACGTTAAGAAGGGTGCATGGACGTTCCAGGACGGTTTACCTGTCACCTTCAATTTCCATTACGGAACTGAACTATCGACTGAAGACATCCATTTGCTAGCTCAACAGGTCAGCCTGAAAGAAGTCACGATGGGATTCACCAGCCTGGATGCGGAATACGTTACCACTGCCGGAACACTGACACCACTGCGAAAACTGATCAACCTGAAAGCCGTCCATCTGTCTATTGACG
>DEAW01000201.1 GCA_002348315.1 Planctomycetaceae bacterium UBA2972
CGAGGTTCGTCTTAATCGTATCCACCTTAGTTTTGGCTGCAGTGTAGGCGTCTGCGAGTGGCTTGTAGGCAGCCTGAGCCTGCGTGAGGCCGGCTTTAGCTTCTTCCAGCCGAGCTTCCAGAGGCTTGGGATTCACAGCCAGTTCACCAATAAGAGCCCGGTCATCCACGGCATTCCAAACATTGATTTTTCCGGTCCAGTCACCGGCAATCACGCGATTGGATTCATCACAGATCGTAACTTCCAATGCGATGTCAGCAAAAGCAGGATACGTCGCCTGTGCGGCTCCGTCCTGATTCCAAATCTTAGCGGTACGGTCACGACCTGCAGTTACAATGCGACCATCCCGAGCGAATTCCAGGCTGGTAACTCCTCCGCCGTGAGCACCCCAGGTTTTTACCTGACGTCCTTCTTCCATTTCCCACAAGCGGACACTGCCATCAATAGCACTTGTGGCCAGAATGTTGGAGTCGAGCCTCCAGGAAATACCAGAAATACGATTGGAGTGTCCTTTGAGAGTGAGGTATTCGCGACCTGTATGAGCTTCCCAGACATGCATTCCACCATTGCGGTCACCTGTGGCTAAGAGGACTCCATCCGGACTGAATTCCATCTTCGTGATCCAGTCGGTATGTTTCTTCGTTTCATACATCATTTCGCCCGTTGCCGTCGAATAAACGCGGATCATTTTTTGTGGTCCACCAAGTGCAATCATAGACTGGTCAGCACTAATATCTGCACCCAAAACAACATCGAATTCATCACCGATTTCGAAGATACGTTCACCGTTCTTGACGTTGTACACAACGACTTTTCCGGATTGACTTCCGATTCCTCCACCGGCAATCAGGAGGCTTCCATTACGACTGAATTTCAGTACATGTGGAATGCCTTCCGGGAATTCGAGCACACCAAGCAGTTCCATGGTGGCGACATCGTAGAGTGTGATCTTCTTCTGGCCGGCAATTGCCGTTAACGACGACCAGGGGTTGGTCGCCAAGGCAGTCACGGCGGCAGTCTTGGGTGAATAGATGTTAGGAGCTTTATTGAGTCTTCCCGGCATCGGCGGTGTGGCAGGTTTTCCTGTAGCATCTGCATCCAAAGTCATTTCAAACTTAGGCTTCTTAGAAACCAGGACCTTACTGCCGGCATTTTCAGGCATTCCCTGATTGATCCATTTCTCAATCAACGAAATTTCATTGGCTGGAATCGGATCTGGGTCAGGGGGCATGAAGGGCTCAGATTCGTGAGTAATCAATAGAAACAGATAGCTGCTTCCAGCATCACCTGGCTCAAGAACATCACCGGAGGATCCACCGAGCATTAAGTTGCTGTAGGTCGAAATATCCAGACCACCACTTTTCTCGTTAATGTTATGGCAGATGACGCAGCGTTGCCGGAAGATTTGTGAAACATTGTCATCCCAGGTAACTTTGGCTTCTTCTTTCTGGCCGTAGGTTACAGTGGCAAATCCGCACAATAGCAGGCCAAGTAAAAAACGACGAATCATAACTCTTCTCCAAGTGATGATGAATGGTGTCCGCAGAAGATCGCGCGATGCGAACCCCACTCCGGGGAATCGAACGCTGGGATCTTAGCTTACGACGAAATATAAAAATCCGGTCAGCCAACAGTGGCAGACTGGCTTAATGATTAAATACGAATTCTCGTGAATTCAGCAGAGCCCAGAAGACATCTTCAAGTGCCTGCTGTTTGTTTTCTTCCTGAGCAACCAATTCCATTAAATTGGTGAGTTCCTTCTCGGTCGGTTTACGAGTCAGACAGCGAATATAGATCTCTTCAATGATTTTTTCATGAGGAACCTGCTCGCCGAGTCGTGTGCTAACCAAACCACCCTGAGCGATTTTGGAGTTTACCGTGTCTCCGTTAAGCATATGTAATGCCTGAGACAGGTTAGGTTCCATTTTGACTTCGCAAGAACAAACTGTTTCACGTTTGGCTCGACCGAATGTCGTCAGGAAGTACGTACTGGTATTACCATTGGCAATTTGAACCGCTCGCGCTCCATTGGGAAGTCCCGGGAACTTGTTACTGGTGGTTGTAACTTGCGTGATCGAGTCCAGTAGAACTTCGGCACGCATACGTCGCAATGTCGCATGTGAGAAGTTCGTAGTGTCCTTCTCGTTTGTTTCATTGGTCTTAGTACTGAGCTGATAAGTACGTGACGTACAAATATCTCGAACCAATTTCTTAAAGTCGTAGTTGTATTCGGTCAGATTCTTAGACATCGCCTCGAGTAGCTCTTTGTTGACCGGTGGATTACTAATTCGTACGTCGTCCACTTCCTGGATGATTCCTTTACCAAAGAAGTGCGCCCAAATGATGTTGGACAGGTTTTGAGCAAAGAACGGATTTTCATCGGAAGCCAGCCAATTGGCCATGATTTGACGTCGGTCTTTTCCTGCTACATCCGGAGTTTCACCCCCAAGGAATTTTGGTGCCATGACTCGATTTCCGACTGGGTGGCGTACATCTCCGGAACCACTGTTGAACACAATGATTTCACGTGGATCTTCACCTCGCTTACGTCCAATTTGCGAGAAGAATGCAGCAAAGCTGTAGTAATCATCCATTGTCCAGCGATCGAAAGGATGGTTGTGACACTGAGCACATTGAATTCTCATGCCCATAAACACCTGAGCGACATTTTCGGCCACTTTCAGAGTGTTTGTTTCATTTTGGTAGTAGTTAGTAGCCGCATTAGCAAAAGTACCACCGTTACTTCCCAGCAGCTCCTGAACCATGACGTTCATCGGAACGTTGTTGGCAATTCGTTCCTGAAGCCATGTGTAGTACAGAAGCATCGACTTGTAGCTGATTTGATTCGTCGTACGAATAGTTAGCAATTCAGCCCACTTCATCACCCACAGTTCAACAAATTCCTTTCGCGTTAATAATTCGTCTACGAGTTTGTCACGCTTCTTGGGATCAGCGTCTGCCAGGAAGGCATTGTATTCATCAACCGTTGGTAAGCGGCCGGTAACATCGAGTGTCACCCGGCGAATGAATTCTTCATCAGTACAGACTTCTGACGGGATGATTCGCAGTTTCTTGAACTTGTCATGCATCAGGGTGTCGATGTAGTTATTCTCCGGAAGCTCATTCCAGGCAAACTCCAGGTTTTTAGGCAATACAATGAAATGAGTTCCCACAGTATGTGTGTCGAACCGAGCCATAATAAAAGCTTCACCGCGATTTTGAGCCGTTACGACCCCGTCCTGTTCAATAATCGCTGAGTTGTCATTGTTGGAACTGAAGTAAGCCAGATGAGTTACGTCTCGATCAGTACCGTCAGAGTAATAGGCTCGTACAGTAATCTTCTGCTGAGCTCCTTCTCCGTTAAGGACAGCACCTTTCGGATAGATATCGACTTTCGTGACGGTTGGGATTTCTCCCTGATCCATCACTGCTCCGTCTTGCAGCCATTCATGAACGATCTCGTAAAGCTCTTCACCTTTGCGGAATCGAGTTCCACCTGTGTGAGGGACAACACCAGCGCCTTTAGTAATCAGCAGGCTTTCTTCAGGGAATGCCAGGTTGATTCGGCGTGAGCTAAAGTCACGAGTGATATTGTTGTAGTCATCATTTGGATTAAACCCGTAGAGTGACAGTAGGAAACCATCTTTACCTCGAGCGGCACCGTGACAACTTCCCGTATTACAGTTGGCTTTCATGAAAACCGGCATCACATCCAGCGTGAAGCTGATTTTTGGGGTGACGTCTGAATTCTGCACTTTCACGGGAATTTGAATTGCTTTGCCCTGGTACTCAACATTCACGGTCGTTTCGCCATCACCTTGAGGATAAAACAGGTATCCATCCTGACGCAGGACTTCGGCATTGCCGTTCGTGATTGTCGCCTGTTCAGTCACATCCTCGGTGAGTCCATCGGAGAACCGGGCCTGCACGATAAGCCGCTGACGGTCTCTCGAATTAGACAGATCGATGTTTTCCGGATACACGTTGATCTCGGTCAATTCGGCTGCAGAGGTTACTGCAGTCATTAGGATAAAAGAGAAGACGGCCAAATTGCGTAGGATATTTTTTGTAGCAGTCATTGCGATACAAAACCTAATGTTGAAAATATAAACGGCTTAATAAGAACCAAAATGGTAAATAATTTATTTCTCTTCCGAACCAGCGGCCGGTTCCGTGCCTTCAGCTCGCTGTTTGGCAGCTAAGCGAAGTTTCTCCAGACGACTAAGTGGTTTTGCCATAGGCATCGGTGCGGGCATGGGCTTAGGAGCTGCCTTAGCAACGGGCATTGGCTTTGGTTTAGGAGGAGCGTTGGGTGGTGGCGGAAGTGGCTTGTCGATCTGCAGTGTGGTGGCTGCAGTTCGGAAGACGATCGGCTCACCATTTTCAGTAATGGTAATGCGACAGAAGACGTTGGTGTGTTTTCCAGCAGGACTGGCTTTATCCGTCTGGATATTGAAAGTGAATTCTTCCGTCTCTTTGTTGAACTCCAGATTGGTGGTCGTCACCATATTTGGCAGTCCCAGCAATTCGATCTTAGCGTTCCCTTCAAATGGGGTCGCGTGAGTGATTTTTCCGTACAACTGAGTTTCCTGACCCTGCTCACAAGCTGCTCGTTCGAGAGCAAAGGAAGCATAAGGAGCAGCTACGGAAAGGGTTGCCATTTGGCTGGAAACCCAGGCCGTTCCATTGACGTTGGCTGAGCCAAGAACGTAGATGGGCCATTCGCGAACCTGAGCATTTCCTGCTGCGTTGAGCGGATACACGGCTTCAGTGCCACCTGCGGGAACTACAACAGTCGATCGAGTTCCAATCCCTGGTGGTCGGAATGGAAATTGTAGTGTTACCGCTTCGTTAAATCCTTCTTTGCGATGAATCAAAACCTTCAAGGCCATTTCACCATTCTGAACGATGGGTACTTTGGGTTGAACGATTTCCAGGGTGTAGGGAAGTTCGTCGACAACCGCAATCGGCAATTGCTCAACATCTTTATAGACATACAGTGATTGTCCAGGAGCGGCAACAACCAGATCAGCTCGGTTTTTGAAGTGGCCTTCAATGCCTGTAGCAGCGTCAACGTGCCTGGCCTGGAACCTCATCAGCTTTCCGGCAATCGGTGCATCTGCTGCTGCTTCAAATACAACCGGCATAACACTCATGTTGGCTGGCATATTCGGAGCGTGCATCGTTACGCCCTGAGGTAATTCGTTGCCTTCGATGGTAATGTCACCACCAAAGTTCGAGCGGGATGCAGAAATCAGTGTTGCGTATTTTCCTCCGCGAGGCACATAGATCTGTTGACGTGATTGTGAATAGCGTGCGACTCGAGGGATACCGAGCGAAAGCTGAGCTTTGACTGGGCGAAACTCGATACGATACACAAAGTTCTCGCCACCACGTTTCAGGTGATCGGTTACTCGCAGTACATATTCTCCGTCAGCCGGAAACGTATAGCGGAAATAACTATCAGGTCCACGTGAATCGTCGTTACCAACTAATGAGCGTCCATTACCGTCATAGAGATTCATGACAGGGTCGAGAGGTGAGCGGATACGTCGAGCGAAGCACTCGATATCAAAAACCTGCCCTTTGGTTGCCGTAAAGCGGAAGCAGTCGATGTCACCTTCGGCCTGTACGATTCCGTTAAAGGCATTGGGAAGTGCAGCAGCACATGCTTCGGCAATCGATTCGTTTGGTTCTGTTTCCAGTGAATTTCCATGCTCGAACAGCATGAAAGGGTTACCGGAGGGAGCAATTCCATTGGCATCCTGTGGAACCAATGCAAACTGAGCATTCGGTTCTGTAGGTAGTTGGACGCTCTGAGTAATCGCTCCGGTTGGGTCACCGACAAATTTGACATCGACGGTGTCACCGAGTTTTCCACCAGCAGGGTAGACGGCCAGAGGTCGCGGGAATGTTCCTACATGGAGGTTATAGCGGCAGTTTCCGTTACCGGCATAGCTGCTTTCACGAACCATGACATAGTAAGTACCATCTTCTTTTACCACGGCGGATGCGACAGCATCCTGCTTAGTAAGGGGAGTGTCGTCATCGGCTGATAATTCAAACCGCTTGGCGTCGATGATGGCGATATACGGGTCAAATAAAGTTGTCCCAAGTCGCATGGCTTCAATCTCAGCCGAAATGCGTTGGCCAGCTTTCAATTCAACCGCGTAGTAATCGACATCTTCGTTTGTCACGATGCCGTGCACCGTGGTATTCAATTCGATTTTTTGCGGAGCTTCAAAAGTACTATTCGGTTCGACTTCGGCTGTGGCAGCAAAAGGCCCGACCCAAAAAGTACGATATTCCGTCAATCCACTACGACAGCGAACATGAGCAACGTGCTCTCCCAGTCGACAGTCAGCTGCAATGTTTACTTTTGCTGTAACCTTACCAGCTTCCGGAGTCAGTTCAACGACGTCGAATCCTGGTGAGTAAAAGAGGATCTCTTCGGCATCAGCTAGTCGTGCACCATTGAAAGAGATGGTGTTTTCTGCACCGCGTTGAACATTACGTGGAGTGATAATGCTTAGCGTTGGCGAAGAAGCCTGCACGATTGAAGTAAAAATCAGCAACATTGCGCAAAGCAATGCTGAAGTGACGTTTCTTGGGGATAAGCGTCTCATAATTTCCTGTTGCTCCCATACGTTGTAAAGTGCGGGTGGCGCGTCGTACGCCACCCGCAACGCATGTCGTTAAAAGTGGAGAATGAATTGTTTAGTTGTGGGGACTAAACAATCAGTTCCTGACGGATCTTACCGCCATCTACAATTTCAATAGGACGGTCGCCGGGAGCCATCAGCTCTTTATCAGCAACAATACCAATTCGACTGTAGATCGTGGTTGCCCAGTCTTCAACCGTCAGAGCATTCTCTTCAGGTTCACTAGCTGTGGCGTTTGATTTACCGTAGACGATACCAGGCTTGGTACCACCACCGGCCATGACAACACTAAAGACTTTAGGCCAGTGGTCACGACCAGCATTGGCATTAATCTTTGGTGTTCGTCCGAATTCAGAAGCGATACATACCAGAGTGGAATCCAGCAAACCTCGTTGGTCGAGGTCTTCGATCAACGCTGCGAATCCCTGATCCAGTGCGGGTACCTGACCCTTGATGGATCCTTCGATATTGCTGTGCATGTCCCAACCACCGTAAGTGAGTGTGAC
>DEAW01000042.1:0-9370 GCA_002348315.1 Planctomycetaceae bacterium UBA2972
AGCTTCTTCTTCAGCCTCTTCGTCGAATTCCGCGGTATTGTCGTCGGTTTCTTCTACGGAATCCGAGTCTGTTTCTTCGACTGAATCGCACTTTTGTGTATCGTCACCCTCGCAGCTACTTTCATCGTTAGATTCAGTAGCACTCTGATTTGAATCCACGACTTCATCATTCGCGTCTTCCTGAGGCTGTTCCGCTGTTGATCCGTCCGGCGCACCTTCACCACTAAGATTGGCGGCAAGATCATCCCAATGATTATTGTTGTCTGTTGACATTAGCTACTAACTGTTCGAAAACGAGTGTTACTTATAGGAAGCTACTATTCTACTTTGCTGAGATAACACTGAATATGTCCGATTCAAATAAAAAACCCGCTCTCAGGCTGAGAGCGGGTTATCCGGCCGAAGCCACAACCTAACACGATGTGTGTATTTACGCCTATTTACGGTCCACAAAGAAGTTTCCGTTGGAACCGACGTCGAACAGTGGACGATCGTAGTCCAGATCATAAGTTGTCCGACAACCAGGATAGTAGACAAAATTGAAGCCTACGTTCCAGGCTTCCTCACTATATCCGGTAGTTGCAGAACTTTCTTCTGGGATCAGATACATTGCATTCGCTTCGATTGCCCATTTTTCCGTAATCGGCGCGGTAAAGTCTAAGCCAAGTAGTCCATCCTTATTCCCGGTGAATCCGCCCATAATTCTTCCACTGATTCCCGTACTCGCACAGGATTTGCGGAGGAAGAAAGCATACAAATCGGTTGATTCCCATTCTTCGGTTACCATCGTGGGGTTAACCTTGCCAACCGCTGAATGCGTTCTTGCATGATCTGAATCAAACGCCATCCAGATCCCGAATTCATGTGAATCCGGGTAGTTCCAACTGATTTCAGTTCGAACTTGTACAAGATCCAGATCGTAATACCAATCGTCATGTAAGTAATCCACAACCGCTCCGCCTTGCAATCCCCAGTCAGCCCGTCGGAATACTCCAGCAGTCAAAAAGATTTGTTTGCGATCCTCATTAGTAACATCGGATCCAGACAAGTTGGTTTGAGTAGCCCGCATCCCAAGCTGCGCCGACATTCTTCCCTGTCCGACGCCTGCTAAATTACGTCCATAGTTAAATCCTTCGGTGAATCCGAAGCTGCCTTGACCACCACGATTGAGAGGACCGGTGAAAGCGTTCACCCCAGTAAAGAAGGTATATCGTTCCCATTGAATCTGAGGACATGGAATCAAGCAACCGTCCGCACAGATTCCCAAACGACTCGCGCAAAATCCTGTAGCACAGTCCCCTTCGACAATCCCACCGTCTATGATTGTCTCACCGACGACAACCCCCGAGTCAATGACATCGCCTTCAAGCACCGTCGTATTAGGATCAACGGTAAGTTGATCATCCACTCGCAATGGATCTACTTCTTCGGCCTGATTAAGCACTGATTCTGTCGCTTCCTCTTGAAACGTCACATAGGACGCCGGGCGAACGACTCCTTGTTGCTCAAATTCGATACGGTTACTGTCATCTGCTGTAAACGATTCCCGTAACGGATTCCCCTGTGCCTGCACCAAGGCTGGCTGAACCCAGAACACGGAAAGGAATACTGCAAAGACAACTCTTTTCGAGTTCCTAAACATCGTGATTTCCTCTATTACACAAAAAAGAAAGTGTTGGTTGTTAAACAGGAAATCGTCCGACGGTCGTTTAAGTTTACTCAAATCTCCAAAAAGATAGAGTTTATTTGGATTTCTGTCCTGTATCACACTATAGGTCCCTACTTTGGCTTCTTTCCGGAGTGGGTTATCATAGGCGAAAGGAAATTCGACACTTCTTATTTCTACTGCGTAGTGCTCTTTTCAGCCAAAAGTAAATTCCATGACCCAAGAACGCCCTAATATTATTTTCATCATTACTGATCAGCAACGATACGATACGATTGCGGCGTTAGGCTACGACTTTATGGAGACTCCGAACCTGGATCGCCTGGTTAAAGAAGGCGTGTCTTTCTCGGGATGCCATGTCACTGCGGCTTCCTGTGCCCCGGCCCGTGCCAGTCTTTTTAAAGGCTATTTCCCTCACACGACCGGTATTCTTAAGAATGCTGATCGCTGGCGGCGAAGTTGGATCGAACTGCTCAATGAATCCGGTTATCACTGCACGAATGTAGGTAAAATGCACACATGGCCGTTCGAAACGCCGCTAGGCTTCGACGAACGCTATGTGGTTGAAAACAAAGATCGTTATCTGGAAGGTCGTTATTATTTCGATGAGTGGGACAAAGCCTTACGTTTCCGTGGGCTAGTGAAACAACAACGCGAACTCTATCGTAAACTTGATGATTACGCTGATCGACTCGGCGCCTTTGAATGGGAACTACCAGAGGACACCCATCCCGATAATTTTGTAGGCGACATGGCCTGTTGGTGGCTCGATGCCCATCCCTATACAGACCCTAAGCCGTTGTTCTTACAGATCGGATTCCCCGGCCCGCACCCACCGTACGATCCTGTCATGCGTTACGCCGAGCCCTACATGCAAAAAGACCTTCCACTTTACGAGGTCACTCAGAACGAACTCGATAACCAACCACCTCCCTTTCAGGAATTGCGAGACCATAACAGCAAGATCGACCACGATTCGGTGATCATGCCATTAGCTCCAACTCCGGAGCAACGTCATAAACAACGTGCCTATTATTGTGCCAACGTCACGATGATCGACGAAAAGGTTGGCCAGATTGTCGAATCGCTTGAACGCAACGGGTATTTAGATAACTCTGTAATTATCTTCACGAGTGATCATGGAGATTGCCTGTCAGATCACGGCCACAGTCAGAAATGGACCATGTATGACCTGATTACACAAATCCCATTGATCGTCTGGTCGCCAGGCAAATTCCCAGCTGGTCACGTCGTAGATTCCCTCTGTCAACAGATGGACCTGGGTCCCACGATTTTAGACCTCGCGGGAATTGAAACGCCCAAGACCATGGAAGCGATCACCATGCTTCCCGCACTCGAAGGTAAGCAATGGGCTGGTCGGGATTACGTCTATGCTGAGCAAGCCAAGGACGGGATTCTCACGCATGCCGACTTTATGACGATGGTCAGAAATGACAAATGGAAATTAGTGCATTTCCTGGACGAATCTTTTGGTCAGTTATTCGACCTGGAGAATGATCCACGTGAAGTAAATAACTTGTGGGACAGTGACACGCATCAGGATGCCAAACTTAGCATGTTAGCCGAATTGCGTGAGTGGCGTATCCGTTCGCAGTTGCAGACGGCCGATCTTTTTCAGGATCACCGTTAACTTAGTACTGCAATAGATAATGAACAGCAGTCTCACCTAATTTCTGACGGCCATTGAGAAAAGCAAGTTCAATCAGAAATGAGTAGCCTACGACAACGGCGTTCTGCTGTTTAATCAACTCACCACAGGCTGCGATCGTACCGCCGGTAGCCAACAAATCGTCGACGAGCAAAACGCGTTGCCCTGTCTCAGTCGCGTCAGCGTGGATTTCCAGGGTGTCCTGGCCATACTCTAATTCGTAGTCAAACGAGGCCGTTTGATAGGGCAGTTTTCCTGGTTTACGAATCGGAACAAACGGAACCTGCCTACGCAAAGCCATCGGGACGCCGAAGATAAACCCTCGAGCATCCGGGGCGGCGATGATATCAAATTCGACTTCCACCACTTTTTCGAGCATTCGGTCTATTGCATACTGAAAAGCGGTAGGATTTTGGAGTAGAGGGCATATGTCCTTAAATACGATTCCCTCGATAGGAAAATCCCGGACGTCCCGTATGTAGTTACCTAAATCCATGATGTCGTCCTAAGCCACAGTGCGATCAAAATAACGCCGTTCCATAGGAGCCTTTAAGTCATCAGCAAGACGTCCCAACGCTTCAACTTCGATTTGGCGGACTCGTTCACGTGTCAGTCCCAGGCGATTCCCAATTTCTTTCAGGGTGTGAGGTTCACGGCCATTGAGTCCGTACCGCATTTCAAGAACCAGCATTTCACGCTCTTCCATTTCCCCAAGTCGCTTCATGATGTGCTGTAACGCATCACGTTTGGTGAGTTCATTTTCCGGAGATTCGGTACGGTCATCCACTACTATGTCACCCAACGTCCATCCATCTTCATGATGGTCTGTCTGGGGTGTGCTGCTGTAGACCTTAATCGCTTTGCGAATCATAGGCAATTTACGACGTTCTACACCCAGGAGCCGGGCAATTTCTTCATTCGTGCCATTGCGTCCTAATGTTTCAAGAAGACGGCTGCCCGCTCGACGCCATTTAGATAACAGCTCCACCATGTACGCTGGAATCCTGATTGTTTTTGCGGAATTGATCAGAGCTCGCTTAATCGATTGCTTGATCCAATAACTCGCATAGGTACTAAATCGGGTACCGACTGTTGGATCGAAACCCTCAACCGCTCGCATGAGTCCCAGATTTCCCTCTTCAATCAGGTCCTGAAATGCCAGGCCTTTGTTGTTATAGTTGCGAGCAATATTCACTACCAAACGAAGATTGGCGCGTACCATCCAGTCACGAGCTTCCGCATCTCCTTTTTGGACTCGGCGAGCGAGTTCTTTTTCCTGGTCGGCAGAAAGTAAATCGGTAGCATTGATATCTCGAAGATAGATTTCCAATGGGCTTTGTGCCGCACGTGAGCGGCTAACTGTTGCAGTAGACATGGTAGGGAGGGAATCCTATGCGTATTTCGTAAACTATTCTCGTCTGGGTAATCTATCGTCGATTGGAAACGGTAAATCACTGAGCAGCCGGAAATTACATAGTTACACCACTAATTTGCCGTATAGCGGAGGCAACAAAAAAACCGTGTTCACCGCTTGGTGCGATGAACACGGTTATAACGACCTAATCCGTTAGCCTTATCAGGCTTTACGCGTCTTCCTCACTGTCAGAATCGTCAGATTCGTCACTGTCGGAACTGCTGTCGGCTGGTTCTTCAGTGGCTTCCTCTGCGTCCGCTTCTGCGGCACCATCATCCGCAGCTGCTTCTTCAGTTGGTGCTTCATCCGTATCATCGGCAGCTTGTCCCGCCGAGTTCTCGGAATCATTGTCACTTGCTTCTTCACCTGCGGGAACCTGGAACAGTGGCCCATCTCCACCGAGACCACCTTTGAGATCTCCGGCGGGCGTCACGGCGACATCATCTTCGGCCTGCGCGGCTGCTTCCTGAGCTTCCGTCCAATCGACTCGTTTCAATGACAATCCGATCTTGCGGTCTTCGGTGTCTACGCGTAGCACCTTGACTTCAATTTCGTCGCCAATTTTAACGAGTGTTTCCGGATCTTCTACATCGTCATCCGTCATTTCACTGATGTGCAACAAGCCCTCGAGACCATCTTCCAGTCCGATGAAGACTCCGAAATTGGTGATTTTAGTGACGTTACCGGTAATTTTCTGGCCTGGTTGGTAGCGTTCCGGTATATCAGTTGTCCATGGATCTGCGTCAAGCTGCTTGATACCAAGTGCAATTCGACGACGTTCAATATCCATCGAAAGAACTTTACATTCGACTTCCTGTCCCTTTTCCAGAACTTCATTTGGATGCCCAATTTTACGCGTCCAGGAGATATCCGAAACGTGCAGCAATCCATCGATACCTTCTTCCAGTTCAAT
This sequence comes from Planctomycetaceae bacterium UBA2972, assembly GCA_002348315.1. Classification (GTDB taxonomy): domain Bacteria; phylum Planctomycetota; class Planctomycetia; order Pirellulales; family Pirellulaceae; genus UBA721. Next base: position 5,663 of record DEAW01000042.1, read on the forward strand.
GAACGCACCATAATTCGTTAAATTGCGTACGCGACCATTAACTACTGATTCAACAGGATACCGTTCTTCAACTTCTTCCCATGGATTTGCCTGAGTTTGCTTCATACCAAGTGAAAGCTGCTGTCCCCCCTTATCGATTGCCAAGATGACAACTTCGATCTCGTCGCCGATTTGTACCATTTCATTCGGATGATTGATACGTTTTGTCCACGACATTTCACTAATGTGCACAAGCCCTTCGATCCCGGCTTCCAATTTCACGAAAGCACCGTAGCTCATGACATTAACAACTTCCCCGTCAACTTTATTGTTCACAGGGTATCGTTCTTCGATGCCTTCCCATGGATTCGCAGATTTCTGCTTCATTCCCAGAGCAATTTTTTCTTTCTCATGGTCGATTTTCAGGATCATGACTTCAATTTCCTGATCGATCGATACCATTTCGGAAGGATGGCCGATTCGTTCCCAGCTCATGTCAGTGATGTGCAGTAAACCATCGATTCCACCAAGGTCAACGAACGCTCCAAAGTCGGCGATGTTTTTGACGACACCTTGTCTCAATTCACCTTCGTTAAGTTCCTTGAGCAATGCCTCACGAGCGGCCTGACGCTGCCGTTCAATCATGGAACGGCGGGAAACGACAATGTTGCGGCGTGCTTCATCTATTTTCAGCACTTCACATTCCACTTCCTGACCAATGTAATCCGCGATGTCATTAGGACGACGAATGTCCACCTGACTGGCAGGGAGGAAGACGTTGACGCCAATATCGACCAACAATCCACCTTTGATTTTTCTCGTAACCGTACCTTTGACGATTTGACCTTCGTCAATTTTCTCCATCATCGCAGTCCAGGCAAGAATCTTTTCTGCCTTTCTCTTGCTCAGTGAAACCATCCCATGGGGATCATTGGCGGGGCCAAACTCATCCTCAACTTCTTCAATTAACACCTGTACGGTGCCACCTACCTGAGGTTGTTCTTCTTCTTCGCCCCATTCATTGCGATGAATGGACCCTTCACTCTTAAAACCAACATCAATGACAACGAATTCATCGTCTAACGAAACGATTTTACCATCGACAATATTATTTACTTCAAAATCAGCTTCCTGCTCTAGCGCCAGGTCGAAAGAGGATTCCCGATCTCCACCAAATACGCCTTCAATTTCTGCTTCTAGATTTTCATCTTCAAGTGAACGGATTAAATTACGGTTTACCATTATTTTCTGTTTCTAATTATCTGTTGAATATCCACCAGGCAACGCACCCAAGGATCGATATTCGCACCTGCCTAACTACGCGATAAGCAGGCTTTTCTATGCTAATAGGGAGTTAACCAACGACAGTTAACAATAAATCCCCTGAGCCGAACGAGTCATTCTATCATTGGACCTAACACCGGACAACGCTAAATCAACATCAGTAATTGACGGAAATAGTCTCCGATGTTAAAAGGAAAGAAGCATCACAACCATTCCGCACCAATTTACCGGTGCCAATTAATTGAAACACTTATAAAAGGATTCTCCGGTGGGAAGAAGCGAAAGAGCAAAAGAGATTCGGCGTCGACGTCAACGCAAAATAAAACTACAAAAGCTCGAAGACAAGTTCAAAAAGAGCAGCGGCGATACAAAGAACAACGTAATGGATAAAGTCCGCGCCTTAACTCCCGGATATGAAACCGTTTATGAAAACTGGGGCGTCAACAAGTAACACTTCAGTACGGTCCTCCAGACCGGTAATAAGCCGAAGAAAAAGGGTTGCCAAGACGTTTTGGCAACCCTTTTTTCATAATCACTTGAAGCCGGCTATTCTTCGTCTTCTCCCGCTTCGTCGTCCTTGACTTCGAATTCTGCGTCGATCGCATCATCATCCTTCACATCTTCGGCTGCGTCATCGCTGCCACCATCGGCCTGAGCCGCCTGGTATAGCACTTGCGATAATGCCTGCGAAGTCTGCTCCAGTTCAGACACGGCGGTATCAATCTCCGTCTTGTCTTCTCCTTTGGCAGATTCTTTCACTTTTTCAATAGCCGCTTCTACAGGCTTGAGGTCATCTTCGCCTAGCTTGTCTTTGTTTTCGTCTATCAACTTTTCAAGTTGATAGACTAATTGGTCGGCTTTATTGCGAGCTTCCACTAGCTCGAATTGCTTTTTATCTTCCTCTGCATGCTCATCTGCATCCTGACGCATTCGTTCGATTTCGTCATCATCCAGACCGGCGGAATCTTCAATTCTAACGCTGGCTTCTTTTTGCGTACCCAGATCGCGAGCCGACACATTGAGGATTCCGTTCTGGTCGATATCGAATTTAACCTCAATCTGCGGTACGCCACGTGGTGCAGGTGGAATACCTTCCAGGTTAAATTCACCCAGCACTTTATTATTCGCAGCCATTTTGCGTTCGCCTTGAAAGACTTTAACCGTCACGGCGGGCTGGTTATCCGCGGCCGTACTGAACACCTGTTTTTTCTCAATAGGAATCGTCGTGTTGCGTTCCACAATCGGCGTCAGCACGCCGCCTTCCGTTTCGATGCCTAGCGTCAGCGGTGTCACGTCCAATAGCAGGACATCGGTTCGATCGCCTGACAAAACACTTCCCTGAATCGCCGCGCCCAAGGCAACCACTTCATCAGGATTCACTCCCTGATGTGGTGCTTTTCCGAAAATGGACTGAACCATTTCCCGTACTTTGGGAACGCGAGTCGAACCACCTACCAGGACAATTTCGTCGATATCGGAAGGGCTCAAACCAGCATCTGACAGTGCCTGCTCGACTGGTTTGCGGCAGCGGGTGATCAGATCATCCACCAGCTCTTCAAATTTCGCCTGTGTAATGGTTTGCTGTAAGTGCTTAGGCCCGTTCGCATCTGCGGTGATAAACGGCAGGTTAATGTCCGTCGATGGGACGCTACTCAATTCCTTCTTGGCTTTTTCACAGGCTTCCTGTAGTCGCTGTAACGCCATGGTATCTTCGCGCAAATCGACGCCACTTTCAGCCTTAAACTGGTCGGCAACATAATTAATCAATGCTTCGTCAAAATCATCACCGCCAAGCTGAGTATCACCCGATGTGGAAACAACCTGGAAGACGCGACTCGACCCGTCGCCGCTTTCCGTATCCGCTACTTCAAGCACCGACACATCAAACGTCCCTCCGCCGAGATCAAAGACAACAATCCGTTCGTCTGATTTCTTGTCCAGTCCGTAGGCCAGTGCGGCGGCTGTCGGTTCATTAATAATTCGAGCTACTTCGAGACCTGCAATTTGTCCGGCATCTTTGGTCGCTTGTCGTTGAGCATCATTAAAATAAGCAGGAACCGTAATAACTGCTTTATTTACCTTATGACCCAGGTAGGATTCAGCCGCTTCTTTTAACTTGCGTAAGGTTTTGGCAGAAACTTCCTGTGGCGTGTAATCATTGCCGTCGATGCGAATCTGCGTGTAACCATTGTCGCCTTTGCTTACCTCATAAGGGACCATCTTGTCTGCATCGGTCGTCTCGGCAAAACGCCGACCCATAAACCTTTTGACCGAATAAACTGTACGCTGTGGGTTAGTTACAGCTTGTCGTCGGGCAGGTTCACCAACGTGAGTCTCGCCACCATCTGAATAAGCTACAACACTTGGTGTCAATCGACTACCTTCCGGGTTAGGAATCACTTTTGGATCTGAACCCTCAACGACAGCAACAACCGAATTGGTCGT
>DEAW01000042.1:9766-12777 GCA_002348315.1 Planctomycetaceae bacterium UBA2972
CTGTAATTCTGTTCCGTTAGAGCTCCATGCCTATTTGGCATCATCCCAGGAAGGCTGAAGCTCATTGGTACTAATTGCAATCGGCGTGCCAAAACGCCGAAACTGGTCAAGAATTGGTATCAAACACTATGTATCATCGTCCAAATTCAATTTCTTGAATTTGCAGTCCACAGCTACCCATCTGTATAAAAAAACACACCCTGCCATTCTGACAGGCAGGAGATCTATCTTGGCTAATAAGAGCCACCGTGTTATTGTTCAAATGAAGCATCAAAACGCTTAGTCTAAGAGAGTTCCTCATGTGTGCAAAAAAAGCAAAGCGTAGTTCAAAAACACCAGCTACAAGTAAACGTGCCCTTGGACTCCAAACCAAAGAGCTCGTCTCACTGATCCTTGAGCACATCAGCCAATTTAAAAACGCAAGTGCTGACGGCAATGATCCGGAACAGCTAAGCAAGTTCGTATCGGAGACGTCTCAACGACTTCTCAAACCCAAAAAGTATGATGCAGTTCGTACATCAATTCAGCAACTGGTCAATCGGCTGGCACAATCGGAGTACAACGATTGCAAGTTATCGACCGTAGCTTTTTTAGGCCCACTATACAGCTACAGCCATTTAGCAACATCGCAGTACTTCGGAACGAATATCGTTCCCGTGCCCGTCACTACCATTGCCAATGTGTTCGAGAATGTACTCAAGGATGATGCGGACTTTGGAGTGGTTCCCATTGAAAACTCGACCGACGGCAGGATCGTTGACACTTTAAATGTGTTATCGCGATCACCCGTTTCTATTTGCGGTGAAATCAATTTGCCGATTCACCATACGTTGCTGAGCCTCAGTTCATTGACAGAAGTGCATGAAGTCTACAGCAAGCCACAGGCGTTGTCCCAGTGCCGTGAATGGCTGGCAAAACATCTCCCCAATGCCCAATTGATTGACACGCCAAGCACAACTGCGGCGGCCGAAATCGCGAGTAAGACTCAATATGCCGCAGCCATAGCCAGTCCGCTGGCAGGAGAACATTACGGCCTGAATGCCATTGCTTCAAAAATTGAAGACCGTCAGGGCAATGTGACTCGCTTCGCGATTCTCGGCAATCAGATACCAGCGCCCACCGGTAATGACAAAACAACACTAATGGTCGAACTAGCCCATGCTCCCGGAGCTTTGGCTGACGCCATGTTGGCATTCAAGAAACATGACCTCAACCTCACCTGGATCGAGTCGTTTCCTAAACCCAATCATCCATCTGAATACGTATTCTTTATTGAGCTTGAAGGCCATCGCAGTGATACCAACGTGAAGGCTTCGATCCACACGTTAGAGAAAAAGACTCAACGCGTCTCGATCCTCGGCTCCTTTCCTCGGCATCGGTAAAGCCGCCAGTTTTACAACTCTAACTGGTATATGGCCACTTGGCTGGCTGTGGTAAACTTCAGAATTCATGCAGTATGACTGCTGGGGACCGTCATAGTGTCGGCTCCGCCACAGAACAGGACACTTGAAGCCATCAAGGAAATCGACGTGATAATTATCCTTAAGCCTGAAACGTCTGACGAGCAAATCGAAGCTCTAACCAGCCATATCGCCGGACTGGAGATGAAGTCCCATATCAGTCGCGGAACATTTCGTACAATCATCGGAGTGATCGGAGATGAATCTAATATTGACTCTGATCAAATTAAGTCTTTTACAGGTGTCAGCGACGTCGTGCGAGTATTACCGCCGTACAAATTAGCAAGTTTAGAAGCCCACCCTCAACCAAGTGTCGTCGAGGTGAGAAAAACCAAGATTGGTGGCGGGCATCTAGCCATGGTGGCTGGTCCTTGCTCCATTGAATCCGAGGAGCGCATGGACAGCATCGCCAAGGCAGTCAAAGCAAGTGGTGCAAACATTCTGCGTGGAGGAGCTTACAAACCTAGAACCAGCCCCTACTCATTCCAGGGCATGGGCGTCGAAGGATTGAAAATACTTCGAGCCGTCGGCGACAAATATGACATCCCAGTGGTCACCGAGATTACCGACGCTCGAAATCTTGACGTCACCTGTGAATACGCCGACATGCTCCAAGTCGGCGCACGAAACATGCAAAACTTCGTTCTGCTTACCGAGGTAGGTAAGGCGAATAAGCCAGTGATCCTTAAACGAGGCATGAGTGCCACCGTGCAGGACCTCTTAATGAGTGCCGAGTACATTCTGGCGCACGGCAATCAACAAGTCGTGCTTTGTGAACGAGGAATTAAGGGATTCGACTCCGTCACTCGAAATCTTTATGATGTCGCGGCCGTCGCTGCGTTAAAAACGCTGACGCACCTTCCGATAATCGTTGATCCCAGCCATGCGACAGGCCGCCCCGATCTCATCCCTGCCTGTGCATACGCAGGCGTAGCAGCAGGAGCCGACGGTGTACACATTGAGGTACATGACTGTCCCGAAAAGGCTCTTTCCGACGGTCCCCAGGCACTCTTGCCCGAACAATTTGACGAGACTTTTAAACAGTTAGAAAAAGTCGCAGACGTCTTTGGAAAAACATTTAACTAATTGAGGAACGATCAGACCCATGCGTAAATCATTTATCGCCGGTAATTGGAAGATGAATCTCAACAAACAGCAAGCCGTAGAACTTGCTGCAGCACTCGCCGATGCGATTGGCGATGCGACAGATATCGATGTTGCGATCTGTCCTTCCTTCGGCTATATCGATGCTGTGTCAACTGCCCTTGGAGACTCTGCCGTCCAGCTTGGTGCTCAAAATCTTTATCCAGCCGATAGCGGCGCGTTCACAGGCGAAATCAGCGCCCCGATGTTGAAAGATCTTGGTTGTGCGGTTGCAATCGTAGGCCACAGTGAGCGGCGAGAAATCTTTCGGGAATGCGACCAATTCGTTAACGAAAAAGTAAAGGCCGGTTTAGCGCAAGGACTGCACGTCATTTTGTGTGTCGGAGAAACTCTGGAAGAACGTGAAGCAGGCGAAACCAATAATATCGTTGGGACTGAAGTTGTGGG
>DEAW01000225.1:0-24813 GCA_002348315.1 Planctomycetaceae bacterium UBA2972
GTTTACCCGAAGTAGTTCGAAGAACGAAGTCGGGGCTACCTGCCAAGCTGTGCTACTGCTCGTCTGGCGTCCATGAACAGCGTAAAGACGGTCGGGACCAGGACCAGAGTCAGGACGGTAGAAACCAACAGGCCGCCCAGGACGACACTTCCCAGGCCGCGGTACAATTCACTCCCGGCTCCCGGAAACAGCACAAGCGGCAACAGCCCCAATACGGTCGTAATCGTCGTAATAGAAATCGGCCGCACTCGTGACCGCACTGCCAGCAGGATCGCTTCACGATGCGGCATGTCCTCATCATTGATATGATTCAACGCCTGATGAACAATCAAAATCGCATTATTCACCACGGTCCCAATCAGTATCACAAACCCCAACATGGTCAGGATATCAAGCGTTTGCAGCACAAACACATTAAGCAGGGCCAGCCCAAGCAATCCTCCCACTGCTCCTAACGGAACGGAAAAAATGATCACCAGCGGGTAGAGCCAGGACTCGAACAACGCTGCCATCAGTAAATAAGTAATCACCAAAGCCAGCAATAGATTCCAACGCAGCGATTCCCATGTTTGATTCAATTTATCAGCCGCTCCGGAGAGACTAATCAGATTACCGCTACCTAGCGAACCGTCCTGGATCATCGGCTGAACGACATCGTTCTTGATGATATCCATCGCTTCTTCCAAAGCAATTTCCGGCGGAGGTGTTACCTGAATCGTAATCGCTCGCAACCGCTCTCGCCGCATGATCTGCTCAGGCCCGCTGCTGTATTGAATTTCGGCCAATGCCGAGAGTGGTACCAATTTACCTGTCCTTGTCGCAATCGGCAGATCTTCCAGGTCCTGAGTCCGGATATCGACCACTCGATTACCTTTGAGAGTGATATCCACTTTATCACCACCATAGAAAAATTCACCTGCATACGCTCCATCCACAAAGGCATCGACCGTATAGCCCAGTTCGCCCGCCGTCACTCCTAATTCAGCACAAGCCACCTTATCTGGAATCAGATGAATTTCCGGACTCGACAAATCCAGACTGGGCCGAGGAAACATCTGAGCGTCGGCGAGTCTTGAAGGAACGCCGTTGGTGCCATTTTGCAAACGTTCAATCACTTGTCCGCCAATTTCGATCAGTTTTTCCAGGTCCCGTCCCGTGATTTCAACGTCAATCGTACGGCCACCACTGAACCCTCGTCCAAACAGACTGGCCTGTGACGCGACAACTCGAGTACCGGGGAAGCGGTTGCCATATGTCTTCAGGCGAGGCATGAGTTCAGAAACACGTAACGGGTCGTAGGCCTGAACTCCCATTGCCACGCCGCTTGTACGTGCACTAAAGAAATAGTACGCAATCACAGGAAATTCCAGCTGATCCTGCTCACCTGGATTCGCATTCCAAATGGGCTCTAAATCCTCTTCAATCTCTTTGCCCATCTCCATCAACTCGTCCATGTTATATCCGGGTGGCGGAGACATACGGATAAAGACCATATTCTGATTTCCCGCTGGTAAGTATTCCAGCTTTGGCCAAAGCATAAAGGTCAAACCAATCACTACGGCCAACACGAAGACGACAAAGCCAATCGCCCGAACGGACGATTTCTGAATCGATTGATTGACTCGAACTATCAATTCGATGATTCCATGTCCGAGTGTCCCCAGCCAGTGTACCGCTGTCACTGCTTCTGATGCTTCCTGCTTATAGCCGCTGTAGAGTCTGGCCGCTGCCGTCGGCATCAGGGTCATGGCACAGAACAATGAAAAAATTACTGCAAAACTGATCGCTAGCGCGATATCCCGAAACAACTGCCCGGACGTATCTTCCACAAACACTACGGGCAAAAAGACGGCGACTGTCGTGAGAGTCGAAGCAACAATCGCACCTGCGACTTCATTGGTTCCCTTCACGGCCGCAGTGAATGATTTTTCACCCAACTGGATGCGACGATGAATATTCTCGAGTACAACGACAGCGTTATCAACAAGCATACCAACGGCAAACGCCATACCAGCAAGGCTAATCACATTGAGTGATCGGCCACCGATTCCTAATGCCAAAAACGTAGCGACGGAACTGACCGGTATCGCAATTCCAATTACCAAAGCACCTCGGCCGAACCACATCCCAAAGCCCACGATGAATGCCAGTGTAAGAAGAAAGAACCAAGCCGAAATATAGACGGCCAACAACGATGACATCACTAAGACCGGAATCGCAATCATTGTCTTTACCGAGCGATGCAGAAACAACATCAGCACGATCATAGTAAAGGCGGTGGCGAGGAAGATATTATCGGTGACCAGAGAAATCGCTGAAGTGATGTAATCCGTTTCGTCGTAGTATTGATACAACTCCAGATCTCTTTGGGCTAATACGCCGGCATTCAGCTCAGCGACTGCTTCACGAATTCCTTTCATTACTTCAATGACGTTCGCTCCCACGCGTCTTTGAATCCCCAGTCCGTTATTTCGTTCACCGTAACGTCGGGCCACACTATCGGCCTTCTTGTAGCCGATACGAACATCTGCAACGTCTTTCAAATAAACGGGAACCTGATTGGGCATAGCGACAATTAATTCTTCCACCTGTTTGGCATCCCGAAACTGGCCAAGCGTCCTGATCACCCACCGGCGTTTACCCTCCCAGATATCGCCTCCGGAAGTATCTTTATTCTGCCCTCGTAAAGCTTCCAATACATCCAGCACTGTAAGTTGCCGTACGGCCAGTGCATCCGGATTCATAACAATCTCTAGCTCTTCTTCCAGACCACCATAGGTATATACATCGGAAACGCCCGGAACCCGTTCCAATCTCGCTTCAACCACATCTTCTGTGAACCGACGCAGTTTCATCAGGTCGATGTCCGGCGGAAGAATTTCCTTTAGCTCCGGAAACGCCTTCCCCCGGTCTTTATATACCTGACGCAGGCGGTAGACACGTAATGCAGAATTCATCGCACTGGCGACGTAATCCAGATCCTGTTTAAGCTTGGGATGCTGCTTCCCAAATTCCCGGATTTTGGCAATCGTCGGCGGTTTGGCCGATAGTACGAGACGAGCGATTGACGAGTCCGATGTACTGCGGGTTTCAATCACCGGTTCCTGAGCATCCACTGGGTACTGCCGAACCTGCTGCAAGCGTGTACTAACCTGAACCACTGCTTCCTGCAGATTCGTTCCCACGGAAAATTCCAGTTCAATATCAGCACTCGAATTCCTGCAGGTCGAGGACATTTTGATCATACCTTCGACGCTTTTGAGCTGCTCTTCCTGCTCGAGAATGATCTCCCGCTCAATCTCCTGTGGGCTGGCACCGGGCCAGCGGGTGGAAACCAATACCATCGGAGTTTCCACTTCAGGCGTAAGCTGTTTAGGCATGCTGAACATAGCGATGCCACCGAAGATCGCCAGCAACAGCGCACCGACAGTCACCTTGACCGGATTCTCTACGAATACTTTAACGAGATTCAACGCCGTGCCCTTAGTCTTGCTCGTCCGTCGAATTCTGGCCGCCGACAATGGCGACGATCTGGCCTGGCTTCAAGCGTTCATTTCCACGAATCACGACTAATTGTCCTGCCTGAATCCCACCGGTCACTTCGATTAATTCACCATTGGAGACGCCTAATTCCACTGCCACTTCAGAAACGGCTTTTGTTTTCGAATCTACGACGAACATCGTCCGTTTATTACCGTTTAGTACGATCGCATCCTTGGGAGCCATCAACATTTTCTTTGGTTCACCCACCGGTAATTCCACCTTGGCGAGCATTCCGGCCTTTAACACAGGCCCGGATTTTCCGTCCTCATTGGACACTCGGATCTTGACCGGAAACGTGCGGCTTTGCGAATCTGCTTCAGGAACAATTGCAAACACATCGCCAAACACGAGTTCGTCACTACCATGTGGAATGTCGATACGAACCTGATCACCGAGTTCAAGTTTCGTGACATGATCTGCCGTAACATTGACGACGATATCAACTTCGTCGAGCTTAATAATTTGAACAACGACTTCACCTTTCGTCACCCATTGCCCCTGCTCGGAGTGCTTGATGGTCACATAACCATTAAATGGAGACGTGATCGTATGTCGACGCAGTTGTTCTTCAAAGGAATTCAGCACTGCTGTCTGACTACTCACTCGAGCTCTGGCTTGCGTAATCAATTCGGCTCGCGGGCCGCGAATATTGATTTGATGCGTTGACGCAGCGGCCTGATACAACTGTTCATCTCGCTGCTTATTTGCCTGCGCCTGCTGGAATTCGGTTTCCGAAACCACCTGACCATCCTGAAATAGCTTTTCGATACGAGTGAAATTCCAGTCCGAGAATTTCCTGGCCGCTTCTGCCGCACGTAGATTAGCCAGCGATGCTGCAAGTTCTTCTTTGGTCGTTCCTGCTACCAACTCTTCCAATTCAGCTTCACGTAACGCCAATTCTGCCTTCGCCCCCAACAGTTGAAACTCAAGTATCGCAGTCTGCAACTTAACCAGTGGTTGCCCGGCCTTTACGATGTCACCTTCTTCGACCAGGAATTCCGCAATACGACCGTCGACAGCTGCACCGACACGCGCCGTCTTACTGGCATGCACGATCCCCACTGAATTCTGGCTTCCGGAAAACTCAAGTTGCTGCACCTGGCTGACGACAACATTTTGCGCCTTTTGTGCAAGCGACGGTTGGTAATACAGACACAAAAGCAACAACGCCAAACTCAGTTTGCTAAAAAACTGCAACACCATCGGGGACTCGCAAAGAGGGGAGAGGGAGGAAATTAAACAATCTCTATTGTGATTGAAATCTTAATCCTGCGGTGAGAGTTTTAAGGTAAATTCCGTGTAAACTGCTAATCCGCATACTTTTCTATTCGCCAGCAACGATGGATTCGTTTATTCCGAAAGTCCTCCGGGACGGTTTGCCTGGAGATCTCATGACAGTTCCCGCGAATGAAGGAGTCGTCAAATTTGAAGCGGCGGTAATTCGTCGAGAAGTAGATCACACCTCCCGGCCGTAAACGGTTGATCATCGAATTTAAAAGTTCAGGATAATGCTGCTGAATCACCCAGTCTTCTTCGGTGGACTTGCTATTGGAAAATGTTGGCGGATCTACAATCGCCAAATCGAAGAGCTCTTCCTGAGGAAGTGACTGCAGGTATTCACGGATATCCGATTGGACGTATGTATGGTTCTCACTTTCAAATCCATTCAAAGCCATGTTGCGTTGAGCCCAGTCGAGGTATTTCCAGGACAAGTCCACAGTCGTCGTGGATTTCGCACCTCCGTCTGCGGCATATACAGAGAAGGATCCGGTATAGCCAAAGAGATTTAACACGTCTTTACCAAGAGCATCGTTGCAGACCATCATGCGTGTTTCGCGATGGTCGAGAAACAGGCCGGTATCGACGTAATCCGAGAGATTGACGATGAATTTCAAGCCGTTCTCTTCAACTTCAATTTCATATCGGTCCTGTGAAACGCGGCTATGCTGCTCTGACCCACGCTGCATGCCACGTCTTTTTAGAAACACCTGCGTGACGGGAACCTCCAGTGCCTGAGCGGCACTCACACGCATCAACTCCAACCAATCTTCATGCTGTGCAGCATCCCTGTCGTGCGGACGTTCGAATTCGGACAAATGCAGATGGTCACCGTATTTATCAACTACCAATGGTATCTCAGGAATGTCCCGCTCATAAAGTCGATAGCAATGGATGCCACGTTTATTAGGCCATTTGCGAAAGTGCCGTGCTCGCTTGGTTAATCGCCGCTGGAACAATTCACCCTGATCCTGTGCTTTCTCATCCACTCCCCCAAATACCGGTTGGGATTCATCGGTCTTTGGCCTGGGGCCATGGAATTGGTAGTAAACACATTCAATCCGCCCGTTGTAGAGCTTGCGTCGACGATCAGCATTCTTTTGAAGTAACTTCTGAAATCCATCGTAGCTGGTAATAATGAAGTGCGACCAGGTCGGCAATCGTTTAAGCACCAGCGGCATGGATTGGTAGAGTGGTTTCAACTGGTGCCAGTCACTAAGTCGTTCACCGTAGGGTGGATTCGAAATCAGGCAGCCATATTTTCGACTACTCTGAAGATCGCCGAATTCTTTTTCCTGAAAGTGAATCTGGTCAGCAACCCCGGCCTTCTCAGCATTTTGGCGAGCTGTTTTAAGAATTCTAAAATCACTATCTGTGGCGACCAGGATCTCGTCGAAAGCGGGTTGCTGTAGATCCATTGCTTCGGCTCGAGCTTCGTCCCATTGGTTCGAATCGATGAGACTCCATTGGCTGGCAGCAAATTGACGGTGCAGTCCGGGAGCCATATTACGGCCCAGCATGGCAGCTTCAATGGCAATGGTACCGCTACCACAAAATGGATCAATGAATGGTTTTTCGTTGTTCCAAAAACTGAGCTGAACCATGCCCGACGCCAGCGTTTCCTTGATCGGTGCGCCGCCCGCGAACTCTCTATAGCCTCGCTTGTGCAGGCTGGGACCTGTTGTGTCAATTGTCAGTGTAGCTTCATCTTTCAGAATAGCGATCTGGCACCGATACAATGGCCCGTCTTCGGGCAGCGTGGATACCTGGTGCTGAGCGAGCATGGCTTCGACGATCGCCTTTTTGACAGCTCGCTGGTTGGCCGGCACGCTGGTCAATTGCGACTTATGAGAGCGACCATCCACTGGAAATCGAGCGTTTGGCGGGAGCCATTGATTCCAATCAATCGCTTTGGTGGTTTCGAAGAGAGCTTCAAAATCGGTAGCTTTAAAGCTGGCAACTTTAACCAGCACACGATCCGCAGTTCGAAGCCACAGATTAGTCCGGCAAATTGCCGATAAGTCGCCCTCGAACTCGACCCACCCCGGCGAAGTACTGCGAGGTTCGTAGCCTAAGGCTTCGAGCTCCCTTTTGACAACAGCTTCCAGACCGAAGGCCGTCGTGGCGATAAAAGTGTGTTGATTCGACATCCTTTCACTTAACACTCGAACGCAACATCCGACAACCGCTAAATGAGTGAATGGGCCTATTTGCTATTCGGGTGAATTGTGATTTCGCTAAGAGGACGATGGCAAAACATGTTTCCGCAAAAACTCGTTAAAGGTTCCGCCGCTATCAATGATGTCATTCCACTGATGTAGAAACTGACTTTGACGATTCCAAAGTGACCTAACCGCAAATGAAAATTCGACCGGAAGCGGCCGGTTCCAGCCTTGTTCGCTATCAGGGTCTCCATATCGGGGATAGCGTTGGTAGATGTATTCGAGTGATTCTTCGGTGGTCCGCCCGGTGGCACACAGTGCGTCAAAGTAAACAACACAATCGATGTGGTCGAGTTCCAAACCGAAAAACCGTGTGGCCGGAGTCATATTCCACCAGGCTTCGAGCTCCACGGGCTCGACTCCCTCTTTTATCCGACTTTCGACATACTCGTCGATAACGGGGCAGGATTCACGATATTGAAACATTAACGCTCCAAATTGATCCGGTTCGCTATCGTATTTCAGAGAAATGATGTTTCCATAAACTCGGCCAATGAGTTTCTGCAGATGCAGCTGACCATCGGGGTCCCCAACGCGAGAGTAGTGGGGGTTGGAGTCAACCAATTTGACTTCATCCCTGAGCGCCGCCATGATTTCCTGATGAGTTTTTGGCTCTGCAAATCGCTTGTATATCTCACTATGTGAAAACGGATTGGTGGCGTATTTTAAAGAAACGTCTGTCATCATGACCTCAGTAGTCCATCATGTTGAAAAACCACATCCTTTTAAGGGGATCCATCAGGTGCATTATGTTTCTCCCGAGATCGCAGGCGACACCGACAGGAATTGCCCGGTTTATAGACATATATCTTCGTTTTTTCATAATCGCGAACGTCTTTGGAGACAGGTTCCCCCCCACTGTTACATCAATGTTCACTGATGGATCGGGGACGCATCAAAGCAGTCAATGGATTCAACTGCGCTTCGAGGAACGCCTCCGGCGTTTCAGGCAACTGTCGATACGCTAGAATGAACCGTTGCCCACTCAATCAATGGAAGAGAACTCATGAAGATGTTTCAACCGGGGCTGGTAACACTCTGCCTCCTGTTCAATGCGATTATTTTCAGCAATTCTTTGTGTAACGCTCAGACGGCCGACGATCGCCAACGTCCAAATATTCTCTTTATTGCGATGGATGACCTGAACGACTGGATTGGTTGTATGGGAGGGCATCCTCAGGCATTAACACCAAATCTAGACCGGCTGGCAAAATCGAGTATGTTCTTCACGAACGCTCATTGTGCAGCGCCGGCATGCAATCCATCCCGAGCAGCCGTCTTCACAGGCATCTCTCCCAACAAATCCGGTCTGTATTCCAACAATCAATCGATGCGCGAAGTCATGCCAGACAGAGAGATCATTCCCAAAACACTGTCACGACATGGCTACTCAACCAATGGCAGTGGCAAGATGCTGCATTACTTCATTGATGCGGCTTCCTGGGATGCTTACTTTCCAAAAGCGGAATCCGAAAACCCATTTCCACGGACACTTTATCCTGACCCACGACCATTGAGCCTCCCGCGAGGCGGGTCCTGGCAGTACGTGGAAACAGATTGGGGGCCTTTGGACGCCACTGATGAAGAGTACGGTGGTGACTACCTCGTTACCAATTACGTCTCTAAAGCATTGCAGGTCAAAGCCGACAAACCGTTTTTCCTGGCCTGTGGGATTTACCGTCCCCACGAACCCTGGTTTGTTCCCGCAAAATACTTCAAACCATTTCCACTTGAATCCATTCAACTTCCGCCAGGTTATAAACAAGACGATCTCGACGACCTTCCGCCCGGAGGGAAACGACGAGGCCCAAACCGATATTTTGCTCATATCCGCAAGCACGGACAGTGGAAGCAGGCTGTACAGGGCTACCTCGCCTCGATCCATTATGCTGATGCGATGTTGGGCCGAGTTCTCGATGCTCTGGAAACGAGCCCCAATAAAGACAATACGATTGTTGTGCTGTGGTCAGATCATGGCTGGCATCTGGGAGAGAAGCAACATTGGCAGAAATTCACGGCCTGGCGTGCCTGTACTCGCGTGCCATTAATGATCCAAACCCCCAACACCAACTCCGGAGTGTGCGATAAGCCGGTAAGCCTCACCAGTCTGTTTCCAACATTGCTTGATCTGGCGAATCTGCCGCCGGAAGAACACCATGACCACCCAAGTCTGAAGCCGCTACTCAACAACCCCGACACCGAATGGCCTCATGTTGCGATCACTCACCTGGCTGAACCAGAGAGCTACAGCATTAGTGATAACCGGTGGCGATACATCCATTACCGCGGAGGGGACGAAGAACTCTATGACATTGAAAAGGACGGGTATGAATGGGATAACCTGGCCACATCAGACCAGCATCAGGCCACTCTGAAAAAATATCGTGCTATGCAACCGGCGGAGTTTGTTCCATACCACACCGTGAATCTGGACACATTAAAGACTCTACCACTATGGTCGACCGGTGTTGCCATGAAAAACTCGGCGCCTGTTGGACCGAAACTGACTGTCACGTTCGTCAATGAATCTAAAAACCCAATCAACATTTATTGGATTGATCGCAAAGGGACTCCTGTACTTTTCTTTGCCTTGGAGCCGGGGAAATCCAAACCGCAACTGACTCGCAAAGATGCCACCTGGCTTATTACTTATACCAATGACGAAGTCGCCGGGCACGTGCGCGTCGAAGACAAGAACGCCAAGGTCGTCATCACTCGCTAAAGCACACACCCTTATTTTTTACGTAAGGTATTTGGGTTATCAAACTTTATGCCGGGTAGGGTCTGTTGCCAGTGCTTCAAACGGGACTGCAGGTCGTTAAGCACTGCCGGCTGCCGGCTGCTCAAGTCAGTAAGTTCGCTGGGATCACTTGTCAGGTTATAAAGCTCATAAGTATCCGCTCCGAACCAATGCAGCATTTTCCAATTCCCGTGCCTAATGGCCCCCACAGGCACACATCCCGCTCCGTGATAATGAGGATAGT
Source organism: Planctomycetaceae bacterium UBA2972 (assembly GCA_002348315.1). Taxonomy (GTDB): domain Bacteria; phylum Planctomycetota; class Planctomycetia; order Pirellulales; family Pirellulaceae; genus UBA721. Next base: position 10,028 of record DEAW01000225.1, read on the forward strand.
GCCAATAAAGTGTTTTTCGAGCGACTGTTGACGTCCCGTACAGAACCGAACTGAAGTTCACTCCATCAACATGCTGGTCTGTCAGTGGTTCGAGTTTTGCAAGTGACAACAGCGTGGGGTAAAAATCCATGCTGGTTACAGGCACACTCGTTTCCGCCCCTGCTTGCAATTCGTTCGGCCATTTAACAATCAAAGGGACGCGAATCCCACCTTCATACGCCCAGCCTTTGCCGGCGCGTAATGGCAAATTGGATGTACATGGCTTCGTACTCAGTCCACCGTTGTCGCTTGTAAAGATCACAATGGTATTCCGATCCATTGTCCGGCGTTTTAACACATCCAGAATTGCCGCCACCGAATTATCGATGCCTTCCATCATCGCAGCGTACTCGGGTAAATCCTGAACCTGTTTATTATCGCGATCACCTTCCTTTTCCAGGCCGGCCGGGCCTACGCTTTTCGGCGGCTCGCGTTTCAGCTTATCCGAATACTTCTGAACCAATTCCGGATTCTCTCGCAGCGGCAGGTGAACGGCGTGATAATTAACGTATGCAAAGAAGGGTTTCTTACGATCGATCTGCTGCAGGTATTCGATCGTGTTCCGGGTGATTTGCCGAGTCGATTTAGGATCGTCCTGCGTGCCCGCGCGAGTGGAAATTTCCAGATCAATATCAAACCCGGCCAGCGTGGGAGTCATATTTCCAATATGCCATTTGCCTGTGAAGAATGTTTGATACCCACCAGCGCGTAACGCTTTGGCCAGACCGATGTGTGTTGTTGCGATTTCACCTCCATAATTGGTACAGCCGTGTCGTGCAGGTGTTTGCCCCGTAATAATACTGGCGCGGGTAGGCGAACAGACAGTGGAAGAAGTGTACGCCTGTGTAAACCGAACGCCCTGCGACGCTAAATTATCGAGATGCGGAGTCTCATAGAAAGTCGAGCCATAACATTCGAGGTCTCGCCATCCCAGATCATCTGCCAGGAAGAAAAGGATGTTTGGCTGTTTTGCAGTCGCAGTTGAACTAAAAGTCAACATGCCGAACACAATAGCCACTAAGCAGAAGTTTATTTTGCAACGGTTGCAAGTCATTAGTAATAAAGCCTTTTTTGCACATGCCAATAAGCGGCACCTTTTTTATCAACGTAGCATCAAAGGATTCGGGCCGGGGAGTCCTTACCAAATATTCATAGAATCTTCGAATAACCGAGTCAATTCGGCCTCACCAGCTTCAATCGGTGACAGTTTGGTAACACGATGCTGGGGAAGCGTCCCCTGAACCAAAGCTGGAATATCTGCATTGGAATAACCAACTGCGTTTAGGCCATTTGGCATATCCGTCAACTTCATAAAATGAATTACTCTTTCTGCTAACACCTCTCCGGCTGCTTCCGGCGGCACATCTGAGATATCAGCTCCGAGTGCTCGGGCCGCAATCAGGTGCCGTCCGGGGTCAGACGGTGCGGTGAATCGCACGACAGCCGGAGTATTTAGAATGACGGACATTCCGTGGGGAACAATGGGGTGATCGACTTCGTACCCGGCGGGTTCAAACTGCTTAACCATGCCGGCTACAGGGTAGGACATACCATGCGGCAGATGGACTCCGGCGTTTCCAAAACCAATCCCTGCGATCGTGGAAGCCATTAACATGCTCATCCGAGCTTCTTCATCTGAAGTGTCGGCGTATGCTCGCGGGAGATATTCTGCCATGAGCTCTAACGCTTTGATTGCCCAGATATCACTGATCGGATTTGTGCCTTGATACGCAGGGCGTTCCAGAGGGCTATTGGGTTTAGGGCGTTGGTCAAAGGGCATCGCCGTATAGGATTCCAACGCATGGCTTAACACGTCTAATCCACTTGAGGCAGCCACCGCAGCCGGCATCGTCGCTGTATTATCGGGATCAATGATTCCAAGTGTCGGTTTTAAATAACGATGTGCAATCCCTGTCTTGGCATGCTTCTCAACATAATCGAAGATTGCAACGCCAGTCGTCTCGCTTCCGGTCCCTGCTGTCGTCGGAATAGCAATCAATGGTTTCGTTGGGCCTGGGACAGGTTTACCTTCACCAATGGGTGCATTGACATAGGTGAAGAAATCAGCCGGATAGGTTGCATACAGATTTGCGGCTTTACAGGTATCGATGGTGCTACCACCACCGACTGCCACGAAGCTATCGTAATCACCTTCACAGGCAACTTCCGCTGCTCGTTGAAAGCTGGCATCGGTCGGTTCGACTGAGACTTCAGAGAAGATATCAAATCCGATATTGTTATCCTGCAAGGCTTTTCTAACGACTTCTCCTGTTGGTAAATCAACGAGAGCCGGGTCCATGACTACCAGTGTTCGCCTGACCCCCATATCGCGGAGGTCCATTCCAATTTCACCTGTCACGCCCTTACCAAATCGAACATTGGAGGCGGCCATTTGAAATGCCGTGTCTGTTGCCATTTTCTAGATCCTGAATCACAATCGCGAAGAGAGAATTTGTTCCTGCTGATTTTACTACGTCTGCTGTCACAACGGTTAAAATAAGGCTCAAATAATAATCTCCTGCCATCCCACCTTTTATCTGTATATAGAAGCATGAAATACGCTCCTTTAGCCAACTACATCAACGGAAACGCCGTTCCAACCTCCGGCACTACAAAAGACGTTATTTCACCTGTCAATGGTGAAGTCTTGTCGACTGTGCCATTGTCCACAGAAGCGGAACTGGAAGCCGCTGTTACTGCAGCAAAAGCTGCATTTGCAAGCTGGTCCACTCAAACTCTGCGTCAACGATGCGATGTGTTTTACAGATATCGCAACCTCCTGCAGGACAATCTGGATGAGCTCTCCCGAATATGCCATGAAGAAAACGGAAAGACGATTGGGGAATCAAAGGCGGAGGTACTGAAAGCGATTGAGTTAACCGAATTAGCGTGTTCGCTGCCGAATCTGGTTGCTGGCGAAACGTTGGAAGTGAGTCCAGGTTTTGACTGCTCGATTCAGCAGGCACCTTTGGGAGTCGTTTCCTGTATCACTCCGTTCAATTTTCCGATCATGGTGCCTCACTGGACGATACCGATGGCACTTGCTCTGGGAAACACGATGATCTTCAAGCCGAGTGAACAGGTACCACTCAGTGGAGCCCGGGTCGCCGAATTGCTCACACAGGCAGGACTTCCAGACGGCGTTTTCAATGTGGTTCATGGCGACAAGCAGGTCGTTCAGTCAATTTGCAATCACGCTGACGTTGAAGCGCTCACCTTCGTCGGCTCAACGCCAGTCGCTAAAACAGTCTACGCTCAGGCAACCGCAACCTACAAGCGGGCTTTGGCGATGGGTGGCGCAAAAAACCATCTGATAGTCATGCCGGATGCTGATGTAGAACATACTGCAGCCAACGTGGCCGCGAGCGCCTGTGGATGTGCCGGTCAACGTTGTATGGCGGCAGCTACGATGGTAGCCGTTGGTGAAGTGGACCATATTGTCGAGCAGGTTGTTAATCAATCCAGGGCACTTGTTCCCGGCGAAAACCTCGGAGCAGTGATCTCGGCAGACGCAAAGGCTCGTATCGAGAACTTTATCAATGAAGCGGAAGAGCAGGGTGCCTCGGTGTTACTGGACGGTCGTAACACGACCGTTGAAGGCTGCGAGAACGGAACATATGTAGGCCCGACCGTGCTGGACAACGTCACACCTGAAATGAACATCGCCAGTGCCGAAGTATTTGGCCCCGTGTTATCGATCATACGCACCGGAAATTTAGATGAAGCCATCGAATTGGAAAATGCCTCGCCTTATGGCAATGCCGCTGTCGTCTACACTCAGGACGGTCAGGTGGCACGCGAATTCACCGATCGGGCGAGTGCCGGTATGATTGGCGTCAACGTAGGTGTTCCCGTTCCACGCGAGCCATTTGGTTTTGGCGGCTGGAATGATTCACGTTTTGGAGTCGGAGACATCACCGGGCGGGGATCCATTCAATTCTGGACTCAATCGAAAAAGATTACATCGCACTGGGTTGAATAGTTGCTTACTTCGAGCCGTCGACATCAATTTCGTCTGTTGTCCAGATCGACGCACAATTAAGATACAACTATGAATTTCCGTCCACGCATGCTCGTCTTCTTCGTACTGCAAATATCTCTTTGCAGTTCAGCAGTTCAGGCAATGGACACGGTTGCCTTGCTGCAGCAACATTGCGTCGACTGTCATCAGGGCGAGAAACCTCCGGGCGGATTCGATTTTTCAAGCTACAAATCATCAGCTGAATTGCTCAGCCAACCCGCCTTATTGCTCGATGTCGTTAATGCCATCGATACTTCACTGATGCCACCGCTCGAGACTTCTGAACTGAGCGAACAAGATCGACATGCTGCAACACAACAAGCCCGAAAACTGTTACACCAGGCCATCCTCGCTGCCCCCCCAACGCAACCTACTCCCATACGCAGGATGACGCGATTTCAATACAGCAATGCGGTCAAAGATCTGTTGCAACTACGAATCGCAGTATTCAGTCTGCCGGAACAATTGGCACGGGAATATGGAAACTATTACAAGCCTGCCAGTAAAACCATGCCGTCAAGTCTGAAGGTCGGAAATCGAGCGTTAGGGAAATCTCAACTCATTGAACCGCGTTTGGTGGGCGTAACTCCATATCCTCAGGATCTTCGTGCCGAACACGGGTTTGACAATCAAGCGGACCAGTTAAGTCTCTCGCCATTACTGCTGGAACAATTCATGGAATTGAGCCAATCGGTCGTGAACGCTGCAAATTTCGATGCAAAAACAGTTGGTGTTTGGCCCGAACTGTTTGCTCTGCCGGCAGACGATGCTCCGGCAGATTTGCGTCCTTTGATTGCAGAGCGTCTACGCAAATTTCTGACTCGAGCTTACAGGCAACCGAGTAACACGTCGACGGTCAACCGGTTCACCAATTATGCCTTGGGGTTGATCGGGGAGGGTGCGGACTATACGTCTGCCATGAAAGCAACCGTTGCCGGGATCCTGGCATCACCCAGATTTTTTTATATTCATCAACAGGCTGATGCACAGTTTACTTTAGCATCCCGCTTATCGTTCTTTCTTTGGGGAAGCATTCCTGACCAGCTACTGCTCGACAGTGCCGCCAGGGGTGAGTTGCTGGACCGGTCGATTCTCGCGGCACACGTCGATCGGATGTTGCTGGACGTCAAAAGCAAGAGGTTTTGCGACAGCTTTCCTGCTCAGTGGCTGCAACTCGAACACATCATTTCATCGCAACCGGACCCCGGCAAATTCCCTCAATTCTATTTCGCGCGATATAACGCAAGCATGCACATGGTTCTTGAACCGTTACTGCTTTTCGAGACGGTCCTGATTGAGGACAAGTCAATACTTCATTTTATCCACTCTGATTTCTCCTACCGTTCTATCACGCTTAAGACCTGGTACGACGATGCTGACACAGTGAAGCATACCGGCCCCGGAGCGATTACCTTTGACCGAGTTCCGATTACAGACATGCGTCAGGGTGGTGTTATCACTAATGCCGCTATCATGACCATGACATCCGCTCCGGATCACACCAAACCAATTACCCGAGGCGCCTGGTTCGCTCACGCTATCCTACACGCTCCTCCCAAGCCTCCTCCAGCGGACGTGCCACCGATCGACCGGAACGACAAAGGTCAACTGGAGAGCTTTACCATTCGCGAGCAATTAGCGATGCATCGAGACAAGGCAAGCTGTGCCGGATGTCATAAGAAACTTGATCCTCTTGGTTTTGCGTTGGAGAATTTCGATCCGGTAGGGAAATGGCGAGAAACCTATGAGAACGGGAAAACGATCGATGCAAGCGGAACGTTGTATAGCAAATATGACTTTCATAACATTGTCGAATTGAAGCAAGCCTTATTGCAGGAGCAGGATCGATTTGCCTATGCTTTTACACAACACCTTTTAAGTTTTGCACTGGGTCGTAAAACCACCTACCAGGACACGATCAACATTGAAAACATTGTCGCAAAGGCGGCTGATGATGATTACAAATTAAAGACGATTATCACTCAGTTAGTACTAAGCGAGGCATTTTCACCAGCTGAAGGGCTATCTGCCGACAAGCAGGCTTCTATAAAAGAAAAACGAGAATGACAAATGATGGATAAATCAAACAGACGACAATTTCTCCGTGGTGCTGCCGGTACGACGATGGCCCTGCCGTTTTTGGAAAGTGTCTCATTTGCGGGTGGGCGATTGCCAAAGCCTCAACAACGGATGGCGATTTATTACATTCCAATGGGTGTGGTTCGCCGGGGCTTTTTTCCGGGTGAAGAGTCGTCCACGATCCCCAAGTTTGCTGGTTCGAATACCAAAGCATTTAGCCTGGAACGACCGGCGGGCGTTAAGAAGTTTGAGACGCTTACAGCATCACAACAGCCGCTGGAATCCCTAAAGCATAAAGTCAGTTTCATTTCCGGACTGGACCGCAGGTATAAGCAAGGAACAGACGTTCACGCTCAATGTGGCTCCTGCTTTTTAAGTAGTGCGACAATGGAGTCGGTAAACGAATCGGCCTATCCGCTAGATCGCACGTTTGACCACATCGTCGCAGATTCAATCGGCAAACAAACTCCTTTCAGCACTCTGACGCTCAGCTGCAATAGCCATAAAGACAACAAAGAGTCCATCTATTTTGACAACATTTCCTGGTACGGAACCAACCATGTCACACCGTCCATTCGTGACGTAAGGCAAGCCTATAGCCGACTGTTTGGCACTCGGAAACAGGGACAATTGCGGGACATCACCGATCTCGTACTGGAAGATGCCAGTGAATTACAGCGTTCCCTGAACAAACAGGATAAAGACAAATTCGAAGAATATTTTGACGGCATCCGTAGTTTGGAGCGACAAATTGAACGACTCGAGTCCATGCGGGAGGAAATATCCAAAGCAAAACCCGAGCTGCCTGTTGACTCATTACTGCCACGTGGTGAGTACATCCGAGCTATGGGCGACATCATGGTCGCGGCGTTACAAACCGGGCTCACCAATATTGCAACCCTGATGATTGGTCCGGAACGTTGGAATACTCCTTACACATTCGAAACGTTGTTCGATCAACCGAAAAGTCATCACTTAATGACTCACAACCCGGTGAAGTTCATCAACGAATTGCTGGAAATCGACAAATTCTACATGCAGCAATACGCTTACATTATGAATCGAATGGATTCGATTATAGAAGCGGACGGTTCAACATTACTCGACAACACACTCTTCACCTATGGATCGGGACTTGGGGACGGCACAACACACCAGTACAACGATTTACCAATTTTAGTCGCTGGTGGAAGTCGACTGGGCGTAAAACAAGGCCAACACATCCATGTCCCTGACAAAACGCCCCTTGCTAATCTTTTTCTTACACAAGCTCAAACCCTGGGCATGGAAGTGGATTCCTTTGCTGACAGCACTGGTACCATTTCCGACTTGACTGCTTAGCTCACAGAAGTATCTCAACATGACACAACACATCCGCTTTGTTTTCACGGCATTGCTGCTCTTCTCAACTGCCTCTTCAGCCAACGGCATTGATGGTAAATATTACAGCGTCAATTATGAACCAACAGGCCGCGAGGGCGGTTTACAGATTGGAGTAACACACACGCTTTGGGTCCCCGACTCGGCCAAATCCATTCGAGGGATCATCATACATCAACATGGCTGTGGCGTCGGAGCCTGCAAGTCGGGAGAAACGGCCGCGTATGATTTACACTGGCAGGCCCTCGCAGCCAAGTGGGATTGCGCGTTGCTTGGTCCCTCTTACCGTCAAGCCGCTGAACAAAGCTGCCGGCTTTGGTGCGATCCCCGCAATGGGTCTGCCGATGTGCTGATCAACTCTTTAAAAAAGCTTGCTCAGGATTCCAGTCACCCCGAGATCGCAACGGTTCCGTGGTGCCTGTGGGGACATTCCGGCGGCGGTTTTTGGGCCAGCTTAATGCAAATGCAATATCCCAGGCGGATTGTGTCGATTTGGTTTCAATCCGGAACGGCATACGGTTATTGGAAAAAAGGAGAAACGCCTGCTCCCACCATCCCTAAAGCTGCAATGCAAATACCGATGATGGCCAACCCCGGTGTGAAGGAACGAGATCACGAGCGATTTCATGTCGCCTGGGACTATAGTCTGGAGATGTTTCAGGATTATCGCAATCAGGGAGCTCCGATTGCGTTTACTCCCGATCCTGCGACCGGACACGACACCGGTGATTCAAGGTATTTAGCGATACCGTTCTTTGATGTCACGCTTGAGATGCGGCTGCCAGACAAAGCCAGTCAGGAATTAAAACTAATTGACCAATCCAAGTCCTACCTGGCCAAACTAGAGTCATCCACGATTAGCTCGGCAGCCCGGTTCCAGGGTGATCCCATGAAAGCCAATTGGCTTCCAAATGCCGAATACGCGAAAAAGTGGTCTGAGTTTGTCGAAACCGGAGCTGTGTCGGATCTGACCAGACCACCTTCACCAACGGAAGTGAATGCCAGGGTAACCGATGCGGGAACTCTTATTACCTGGAATGCCGACGCTGATTTTGAAAGCGGCATTCAACAATTTGTTGTTTTGAGAAATGGTAAAGAGATCGGCCGGGTACCATCCACGTTGCCGAAAAAAGCGTATCGCAATTTATTTCAGGGCAAGACGTACGGCGACACTCCGACTGCTGGATTCCCGAAGTTGCAGTTCACTGACAAAGCTCCGGTTGCAGATGCTAAATACCGTGTCATCACCATTAACAGTGTTGGTTTGGAATCAAAGTAAGCTGCATGTCGATTGTCACTCTGGAAAATGTCAGTATTGGTTATCGCGGACCTTCACTCCTCAATCAGGCCAACTGCAGAATTGATGAAAACCAGCACATTGGTCTGTTAGGGCGTAATGGAGCAGGTAAGACGACTCTGATGCGGCTCATCATGGGTGTTGAGGAGCCTGACGATGGCGCGGTTGTCGTTCATCCGGAAAAGCGAATTGGCTGGTTACCTCAGGATGTTCCTCTGGACATGTCCGGCACGGTTCGGGAAGTGATTCTCGAGGGGCTGTCTGGTAGTGTCTGGCAGAATTGGGAGAAAGAGCACAAGGCTGAGCAATTAGCGTCGCGGATGGAGTTGGATTTAGATGCGTGCTGTGATCAATTATCCTCCGGCTGGAAACGCCGAGTGCTACTGGCTCGGGCCATCATATCCGAACCGGATTTGCTGTGTCTTGACGAGCCAACCAACCATCTGGACATTGAGTCGATTCAGTGGCTGGAGCGTTTTCTCGGCAACTGGAAAGGGTCGTTGCTGTTCGTAACCCACGACCGGGCATTCTTACGTAAAATTGCAAAACGCATTCTGGAAATCGACCGGGGGCGGATCTTTGACTGGACGTGTGACTATGACACTTTTCTGGTTCGCAAAGAGGAGGCACTTGCGGCTGAAGAGAAACAGAATGCGTTATTCGACAAGAAGCTTGCCGAAGAAGAGGCCTGGATTCGCCAGGGCATCAAAGCCCGACGCACTCGCAACGAAGGACGAGTGCGTGCGCTCGAGCAATTGCGATTGGAACGTAGTCAACGGCGGGAACATACAGGGAAGGCTAACATACAAATCCAGGAGGCTCAGAAGAGCGGACAACTGGTGGTAGAAGCAAAGAATCTTTCATTCAGTTATGACGACCTTTCAATCGTCAAAGATTTCTCCACCATGATTATGCGTGGCGATCGTGTTGGAGTGTTAGGGCCTAACGGTGTCGGTAAAACCACCCTGATCAAACTCCTGCTTGGGCAGCTTTCCGCTCAGTCCGGCAGCATACGTCTGGGTACAAATATCGAACTGGCATACTTCGATCAACTCCGCGAGCAACTCGATCCCAAGCAGACCGTTCAGGAAAACGTTGGAGAAGGTGCGACCAAAATCAACATTAACGGGAATGCCAAGCATGTGCTTGGTTACCTGCAGGATTTTCTGTTTACGCCGGAACGAGCCAGAATGCAGGTGAAGTTTCTATCCGGAGGTGAAAGACATCGAATCCTACTGGCCAAGCTATTCGCCAAGCCCGCCAACGTCATCGTGCTTGATGAGCCGACGAATGACCTGGATACCGAGACGCTTGAATTGCTCGAGGAAAGATTGCTGGCCTTTGAGGGAACGGTGATCGTTGTTAGTCATGATCGAGCATTCCTGAACAATGTTGTCACCAGTACGCTTGCCTTTGAAAATGGTAATTGCAAAGAGTATGACGGAGGCTATGACGATTGGCTGCGGCAATCCAAAAACAGCACTGCTGCCGATTCACCAACAACTGGTAAGCCGACCGCTGCCAAGGCTAAGCCGGCACCTAAAGCAGACCAACCTCGCAAGCTTTCCTATAAGGAACAGCAGGAGCTGAATAAACTGCCTGAGTTGATAGACGCTTTGGAAACTCAGATTGGTGAGATCCACAGCCTCATGTCGGATCCGGATTTTTACAAACAGCCTCCGGAGGAGATCAAACTTGCTAGTGATCAACTGGCTGAATTGGAAACTGACCTTGAGAAGTCGATGCTTCGCTGGGAAGAGCTGGACGGCTAAACAATTAGAAAATTGCGTTTCCCCCCCTCGCTGTGGTGGGTTTTGGCGTTCTGACATGGCAGGATAGCCATCTGCTATTTATAATTGATGACGTTAGTTACCGATAATGGTAATAGCTTTTACATCAATGGAGGAATTTCCTAATGCTATCTATTTACGGCAAGAAGGCTCCTAAAGGGTCATTTTGTGATGGAATCAGTCGACGTGGCGTTTTAAAAATCGGCGCGTTGGGTGTTGGAGCGTTTGGCCTCAACATGGTTGATGTTTTGCGAGCGGAAGCTGCTAGCGGAACTTCGATGAAGCACAAATCTGTTATCAATGTCTTCCTTGGTGGTGGCCCGCCGCATCAGGACATGTGGGAAATTAAAACGGAAGCTCCGAAAGAGATTCGTGGTCCGTTTAAGCCGATCTCGACCAGCGTACCTGGTATCCAAATAGGTGAATGTTTCCCGAACATTGCCAACATCATGCATAAATCGACTGTCCTACGCGCTGTCGTTGGGTGTGAAGGCCGTCACGATTCCTTCCAGTGCATGACTGGTTTTCGCCATGCTCAAATGCGAGCGTTAGGTGGTCACCCGGCATTAGGTAGTGTCTTGCACAAAGTTCAAGGGCCTGTTGATCCAAGTGTTCCTCCGTATATCGGCATGAAGACCGATGGTGTTTGGAGAAACCCCGGTACGCCCGGGTTCCTTGGCGCAGCGTACGCTCCGTTCATCCCGGATGGGCAGGGTCTGGCCGACATGAAATTACAGGGAATCACAACCGACCGTTTAGCAGACCGCAAGGCAGTCCTCCAAAGCTTTGATCGGTTGAAGGTCAGTGTGGATGCGACAGGACAACTCGAAGGTCTGGATTCCTACCAACAACAGGCATTCGATGTTTTAACATCCAGCAAGCTCGTAGATGCTTTGGACGTTTCCAAAGAAGACCCTGAAGTACGAGCAAAATATGGTACAGGCCAACCATTCAAATACAAGTATGACGGTGCAGACACCAACAATGAACTCTTGTTGCAGGCCCGTCGTTTGGTGGAAGTCGGAGTTCGCTGTGTGACGTTAACCTACGGTCGCTGGGATAGCCACGGTGACAACGAAGGTCTTGTTCGCCATCACGGAACACGCATCGACCAGGCTGTTGCAGCTTTAGTTAATGATCTCGAAGATCGTGGGATGCTGGACAATGTAACCGTCCTTGTCTGGGGTGAATTCGGGCGAACTCCAAGAATCAATCCTAATGGTGGTCGTGACCACTGGACTCAGGTTAGCTGTGCCTATATGGCCGGTGGTGGCATGAAGAACGGTCAGGCAATTGGCAGCACAAACCGTCTGGGCGAACATGCCCATAGCCGACCAGTCCACGTTCAGGAGATTTTTGCGACACTCTATCACAATCTTGGCATTGATACGAGTGCCACAACGGTTGTGGATCCCACCGGGCGTCCTCAGTACCTGACTCAAATGGATCCGATCGCTGAGCTAGTTTAACGACGGTCTGATATAGTAGATTAAGCGTCGTTTTTCTTCATTTCAGTCTCTTCCATTGTGTCGTCAATGATTAGAAATGCAGTTGCCTGTATTGTTCTATTCTGCCTAAGCGGCAACTTTGCATGCGCTGACGAACGTAGTGACTTTTTCGAGGCAAAGATTCGTCCTGTCCTTGTAAGCCGCTGTACCGAATGCCATGGAGCAGTAAGTCAGGAGGGTGGACTTCAATTAGACCATCAGGCCGGACTGCTCAAAGGTGGCATGTCGGGCGATACCGTCATACCGGGCGATGCAAAAAACAGTCTACTTTATCAGGCCGTAGCGCAAACACATAAGACGCTCGCCATGCCTCCCGACGACACGCTCTCCAACGAAGAGATAGCGAACATTCGCAAGTGGATTGACGATGGAGCTGTTTGGCCTGTCTCTAAGATCGAGTTCTTTCAAAAAAACATCTTCACCACGTTAAGCAAATCGTGTGTTAAATGTCATGACGAACAGACCCGCGCCGGTGGCCTGAGTATGGCAAGCCGTCAACGATTGTTACACGGAGGTCCGGGAGGTCCTGCTGCAATTCCGGGGAACGCCACCGGTAGTCTACTGATGCAGATTGTTTCAGGGCAAAAGAAAACAGCTACCGATCACAGTTCCTTTCTTAATCGTAAAAGCCGTGAATTATTCACTCAGTGGATTAACGATGGCCTTCATTGGCGTGAGCCGAATGCTTCACCAGAGTATGTGATTAGTGACGAGCAGTGGTCTTTTTGGTCGTTTCAACCCGTTCAGCACGTGAAAGCACCAAACAGCAGCTCAGAATCACACAACCCGATTGACCATTACATCCAGAGGCAAATCGACTCTGCTGGTTTAGTCGTTCCAGTAATAGCCTCGGGACGCGAGTTAGTACGTCGTGCCTACTTTGATTTACTTGGCCTACCTCCCACTCCTAAGCAAGCGGATGACTTTGAACGCGACTTCAGCCAACGAGGGAAGGCCGCATTTACCGAATTGGTAGACGATCTTCTGGCTTCGCCCCATTACGGCGAGCGTTGGGGACGCCACTGGTTAGATTTGGTTCGCTATGCCGATACTGCGGGAGACGCATCTGACTTCCCGGTTCCCGAGGCATATAAATACCGCAACTACGTCATCGATTCTTTTAATAACGACAAACCCTATGACCAATTCATTCGAGAGCAAATCGCAGGGGATTTATTACCTTATCAGGATGACGACCAGCGTTGGGAACAGACCATTGGCACGGGGTATCTGGCCATTAGCCGACGTATTGGCGTTGGGCCTCAGAATCTGAAACACATTACGATCGAAGACACGATCAACAATCTCGGGACCACGTTCATGGGCCTGGCACTCGGATGTGCACGGTGCCACGATCATAAATTCGATCCGATCCCAACCACTGACTATTACGCGTTGTACGGTATCTTTGACAGCTCGATCTACCCGCATGCCGGTGCCGAACACAAACCCTGGAGACAGGATTTCGTATACCGCATGGGCAATGCTGAAGCGGCGGAGCTATTGAAGGAGAAACGCAGAATTCTCGAACAGTGGAACGTTAAAGAGCGAGCTGCTTTGGAAGTCTATCGGGATTTCCAGAGGATGAAAATCACAGAACCCGGCAAAACGCGGCAGTCGACCTGGGCAAATGTAGTATCCGTTCGTGAACAACGTCGCCAGCATGCCGAAACCTTCCCGGACTTAGAAATCGCCTTTGCAATCCAGGAGGGCAACAGTCATGACGAGTACGTTCAACGTGGCGGAAATCCCTCAGGCAATGCTCGTGGCCAACTCGTCCCGCGTGGCTTTCTGCAGATCCTCGGAGGCCAGACATTAGCAGAGGATCATTCCGGAAGCGGTCGACTGGAGCTTGCCAATTGGATTGCATCGGCAGACAACCCTCTCACTGCAAGAGTAATGGCCAACCGCATTTGGCATTATCATTTTGGCCAGGGAATTGTTACGAGCACAAGTGATTTCGGTGTACGGGGCTCCAGGCCAACTCATCCGGAGTTACTTGATTATCTGGCGATTGAATTAATCAAGAACCAATGGTCGATAAAGCATCTGCACCGTCGCATTATGAACTCAGACGTTTACATGCGTTCCTCTAACCATATTGACAGCAATGATGAAATCGATCCGGACAACAAGCTATTCTGGAAAGTCAATCGCCGGCGTCTGGATGCTGAGCAAATCCGCGACACACTACTGACCATCAGCAACGAACTGGACCTGTCCCGCGGAGAACGCCATCCATTTGACCATCACCTGACATACTTTTATCGCCAGCATGAGCCGTTTGTGGGTAATTTTGAAACCAAGCAGCGGACTATTTACCAGATGCAACAACGATTCGTAAAAAATGACTATCTCGATCTCTTCGATGGTCCGGATGGGAATATTCAGATGGCGGAACGCAAGGTAACAACAACGACGCTTCAGGCTTTGTTTATGATGAATTCGGATTTCATCCATCAGCGGTCTCAGGCCATTGCCAATCGCCTGCTTGCCGAGTCTCCAGACAATTGGTCTCGAATCACACAGGCTTATAGACTGTTATTCGGCCGAGCACCAGAAGCTATGGAACTCGAGCATCTATCTCAGGTCATCACCCGACTCACCGACGTCGGCGATGAAAAGACGGCCTGGCTTTCTGTCATCCGTAGTATGATCAGCAGCAATGAATT
>DEAW01000225.1:25188-25532 GCA_002348315.1 Planctomycetaceae bacterium UBA2972
AGTCCAACTCCCCGCCGCATTATTCACTTTGTCTGCACTTGCAATTACAGCAGTACCATTCTTTTCGATTCAGATATCTGATGTACAGGGCCAACAAGACGATTCTCGGTTACAAAAACGCATTGAAGAACTTGAAGCGGAGAATCGAGCTCTACGCAGAATTATTCAACAAATCCAAAACACTCTCAAATCCGTCCCCTCGGTAGAAGCCCCTGCGGATACTAAAGAGGGTGGTCTACGTTTGATAGTCATGCCCGACGACTGGGGGGACTCACAGCTTGCTGACATCGAAAAAGTAGCCCTCTCAGCATCCGGCCCTATACTGTCTCAACTGGAAGACACCG
>DEAW01000181.1 GCA_002348315.1 Planctomycetaceae bacterium UBA2972
CAGTGCCACGATCATCCCTTTGATGTCTGGACGCGAAAAGATTTCTATAGTGTTGCTGCCTACTTCGGTAAGACGCGTCGATTTGAAAGTAATTTCACCCGTGTGGTCTACACCTCGGAAAGTGAGCAGACGACGGTCTTATGGCCTCCTGAAGACAAAGCGGATGAAGCTGAACGTAAAGCGATGATTCCGTCCTTTCCGTTTCCTTTAATTGACCGGCAGAAACAACCTGAATTTATCGCCCGTTATGAAGCACTTCTAAAACAAAAAGCGGACGCATTGGCAGCACAGGATAACTCGCCGTCACTCGACGACCTGTTGGCTGAAGCAGACGGCAAGGTGGAAGCAGCCACTGGCAATGGTATTGATCTGGCAGTCGCGGAAGCTCGGGAAGAAATAAACAAAATCGATGTGAAGGCCAGCCTTTACAAACGCAGTGAATATCGTGAAGCGTTGGCCGATCAGATCACTAGTCCACGCAATCGATTGTTTGCCGAATCCTTTGTTAACAGAATCTGGTACGATCTGGTGGGACGTGGGTTTGTTGAGCCGGTGGATGATTTCCGGGAAGACAATCCAGCCAGTCACCCGGAAACTCTGAGTTACCTCTCGGAAGAATTCGTCGCCAATGGTTACAGCTTTAAGAAGCTTGTAAAGTCGATTGTGCAATCGGATGTTTATCAGCAAAAGCAGGTGCCACGGGGTTCCAATGAGTTGGAACAGGAGGCATTGGAAGCTGCATTTCTCGCAACGCCGATGCGACGCATGCTTAGCGAGTCACTTTACGACAGCATTGTGACTGCCGGCCACCTCTTCGATCTCAAATATCGAGCGGGTGAAAATGAGAAAATAATTGAACAGGAAGTTCGCGTATTGATCGCTGGCAATGGTGAGCAACAGGATTTGGGAACAGCAGACGTGCAGGACCTTTCAGCCAATCCTCAGCAGATGACCAATCAGGCGATGGCTATGAACAATAGCGGTGGAGCAGGATACACTCTGGAAGATGCCATTGAATTAGACTTTGACGCGTTACTCAAGGATGAAGACGAAGTCGAATTGGATCAGATGGTTGCCAAGTCTCAGGAAGAGCTTGAAGCTGAACGCATGCAGATGGAAAACCGGCAGCGGCCGCGTCCCGGCATGCAATATGAAACCAAAATAGTCGAGCGTACGGTGGACGATAATCCTCGCTTTAGCTCGGCATTGAGAATGGCGACACCGGCACCGGTCGGGCACTTTGTCCGCGTCTTTGGGCAAACCAGTCGCAACGACCTGGGAGAAGCTCGGGATGACAATCCTTCGATGCGACAGTCATTGATGATGCTCAACGGTCGTCTCACGCATGAAGCCTCTCGCGTCGGGACACTCGAACCTGTGTCCAAATATCTGACAGGCGGTAAACCACAACTTGATAAGGCCATTGAATTGGCTTACCACGAGATTCTTACTCGCAATCCAAGTGCAGACGAATTGGCCTGGGCCAGAACGATTCTGTCGGAAGCGAAGTCACCCCGGGCAGGGATGGCGGATCTTCGCTGGATTATGCTCAACAGTAACGAGTTTAGATTCCTGCCTTAGGCAGACAACAAACCAACGATTAGTTTTTTTCGAAGATTGGTACAATTACCAAACAGGAGAACCAAACCCATGGCATGTAACGACTACAAGCTGAGCCGAAGAGCGATGATGGGTGCTACCAGCGCTTCCATCCTCGGGTTTAGTATCCGTGACCTTTTGGCTTATTCCGGTTCCGACCATGAAGCCAAAGCAGAGCACGTTATTTTGTTCTGGAACGGTGGCGGAATGTCACACATCGATACCTGGGATCCCAAACCGGGTCGACCTACGCAGGGTGACTTCAGTCCGATTGCGACGTCAGCTCCCGGAGTCCAGATTTCTGAGATCTTTCCAAAGCTATCTAAGCAGATGCATAACGCTGCTTTGATTCGCTCGATTGCAGGAACACAGGGAGCTCATGGTCGTGCCAGTTACAATCTGCAAACCAGTTATCTGCCAGGTCCCAATCTGCGTCACCCCGGTGTAGGTTCGGTCGTGGTTCATGAACTGAATAACCACAGCGATTTACCACCGTATATCACCATTAGCGGTCAGGCTCCGCGAGCCAGTTACTTAGGTCAGAAGTGTGAAGCTTACTATGTGGCTGCTCCCGGCGAGAAGGACCCCTACCTCGCATTTCCTGCGGGTATCACGCAGGTACGTGGCGACCGTCGGCTGGAACAGTTAGCTAAATTCAACCAGCGGTTTCTGGACAAAAAGAACGATACTCGTCTCACTTCGACTCAGACGTCTATCGAAGATGCTGTCCGCCTGATGCGCTCTCCGGCTCTGGAAGCATTTGAGTTGGATAAAGTGGATTCCAAAACATTGGAACGATACGGAGACACTAATTTCGGTCGTGGAGCCCTGATGGCAAAGCGTCTGGTCGAAAAAGGTGTCCGGTTTGTTCAGGTTAATCGAGGTGGTTTCGATACCCACAGCAATAACTTCCCGGCTATGAACAATCATGGAGAAGTTATGGACCCCGCGCTGGCTTCCTTGGTGGAAGACTTGAGCGAGTCCGGTATGCTTGAAAAAACGATGGTGATTATGCTAAGCGAGTTCGGGCGTACACCACGAATTAATGACAATGCCGGGCGTGATCACTGGGCCTCGGTCTTTAGTTGCTTTATGGCCGGTGGCGGCATCCGGGGTGGTCAGGTGATTGGTTCGTCGGATGAAGACGGAGCGATGCCGAAAGACCGACCGGTTGAAGTTGCCGATATTCACGCAACCTTGTGTTACGCAATGGGAATTGACCATGAGAAAGAAGTCATGACTCCGTTGTTGCGTCCGATGAAGCTGGTTGACAACGGAGCACCCGTGATGGAGTTGTTTAGCTAAGTCGCCAGCCAGATTAACTTTGAGAAACTTATTGGTTCTATAATGAAACCTGGCATGGCCAAGTATTTTGGTCTGCCGGGTTTTTTTATCGAATGAGAATACCCCACGACAATTTGAAGATCGACTCGATCGAGGTTTCAGGATTATGTTGCGTTCCCCCCACTACGCACTAAGCTGCTGGGCTCTGTTGGCCCTGTTTGTTGCATTTGTTCCTTCCGCAGAGGCTCAGGATCAGCCTCAAAGCACGCCCGCCGGGACCAGTATGCGAGGTTCCCTGGTCGAAGATCGTGCAGCTCGTCAGTTAATCGATGCCGGGGAAGCCCGGATGGATGCTAACGAGACCGAAAAGGCGTTGGAGATATGGAAGTCGGTGATTGAGCGTTATCCGCGCAGTCGCGTTCGTTTTGCCGCCCATATGAAGCTGGGAAAATACTATCTCGATCGTGAACGAGCTTACGACCGGGCTCGCTCACATTTTGAAGAAGTCGTGATTGAAGATAATCGCGATGATGATCAGCGTGCTGAAGCAATGTTAAATGTAGGCGTCTGTCATTACTGGTCACGCCTGTACGGCAAATGCTTTCAGGTCATGCGGGATGTTATTGAACAATTCCCTGTTAGCCCGCAGGTAAACCAGGCCTACTACTATATAGGACTCGGGCACTTCCAACAGGGCCATTACAGCCGTGCCATCGAAGCATTGGAGAAAGTGGGAACGACTCTCACCGACGAAGACAGTAACAATGAAAAGCTGGAAGCCGGTAAGCGGTTCTTTGTCAAAGTGGAAGATGCTGATTTGGCTGTGCTTGATGCCGAAGACAGTGTGGATGTGATCTGTAAATCGTCAGGCGGTGACGAGGAAGTGGTAGCTTGCTTCCCGATCGGACGTAATGTCCGCATTGTGCTGGGCTCTATTCCTACAGGGTTGGGTGTGCCCCAGTCAGGAAACGGGACTCTGGAAGTCAAGGGTGGCGATACTGTTCAGGTTCTATATAAGGATGCACATACTGAAGAGAAGGAAGTGAATGTCGAAGTAATCTCGGAAGTCGTCGTGGTCGGCGACGGAGTTGTGCAGTTTAAGGATGGAGCGTTTCATGAATCGCTTAACGGAGTCGTGCTGGGGAAAACGGCGAATATTGAAATCGTCGATGCGGATCGTGATGTGACGGAAAATGCGGATTTAATTCAAGCTACAATCTCGATCTATCGGCGGAAGACTGATGAAGAAATTGAGACAGAACAGGCCGAGTTAATCGCAAAGCAGGGAGTTGCTGATCAAGGGGATGATACTCCGGATGATTCTCCGCTTGATGATATCCCGTTGTTTGACGAGGAAGAAGAGAAGATCGATCCCTTTAAATTGATCGAAACACTCCAGGTGACACTGACCGAAGCAAAGGTTAAGCAGCAACGCCAGGCAATTTTACTGACGCCCGAGGAACAGGAAGCAGCAGGTAGTGCACCGCTAGAAGACGAGTCTCCCGATCCTGTTGAAATGCCGGACGACGCAACCGATGATACCGAGCCAAAACAACAGCCAGATCAGCAGGCAACCGAGCCGGAGCAGGATCCGCAGGCAGATGCTCCGCCGGAATCCAACGCGATTCATAGTGGAGTCTTCCGAGCGACGGTGGCTGTGGTGCGATCCGAACAGGCTGCTGCCGACGCACAATTGCAGGCGTTACCCGGAGATCAGATTCGGATTACTTATGAAGATCAGCTTCATACCGGGGAAGGGATTGCAATTCTGACCTCAAAAGGGCGATGTCTCGAAGGTAATATTGGCGGAGTGCGTGTGACGCGAGCGTTGATTACCGACGAAGAACTGCGTGTTCAGACTCAGCTTAAAACGGCTGATGCCCTGACTCGCATTGGTAATCGCTATAAGGAGTTTGGACTCAAGAAGAAGGCTGAAGAAAAGTATTCTCAGGCGTTGGGAGTGTGTGAACAAATCATGCCGGAAGTGCAAAAACTTCGAGGGCGTTTGCTCGAAGAAACCTACGTTCAGCTGTGGCATGTGTATTTTGAAATGGATCGATTGAATTTAGCCGCTGCGATGTGTGAGCGCCTGCAACGTGAGTTTCCTGCAAGTGGATTCGTAGATGATGCGTTATTGCAGTTGGCGGATGTCGCGCGAGTCGAAGGAGATCTTAACCGGGCGATTGGTATTTATACTCGTCTGGCCAATATGCAAACGAGTCAACTGCGAGGGGAGGCTCAGTTTGGAATTGCCGAGTGTTTTGAAGCGATGGCCGAGGGGCAAGCAAGTGAAGCGGCAGCCGCGCAGCTCAAGGACAAAGCCTTTCAGGAATATAAGAAAGTATACGATCAGTTCCCTGAAAGTGGCCGAGTTGGTGAAGCCGTGGCCAAGATGGCAAATCACTATTATCTACAGAAAGACTATTCTCGAGCGATTGATACGTTTGAAACAGTATTGGAAAGCCACCCGGATGCCCGCTTTCTGGATGTCATTTTGTTCAACTACGGTCGTTGCCTGTTTCGCATGGATCGCCGCGGACCGGCTCGCCAGCGTTTTGAACAACTGATTGCGGACTTTCCGGAAAGCCAACTGGCACCAGAGGCTAAAAAAATCGCAGAAGCACTTAAAAATGCTGGTTTCTGACCGGCTGAAACGTGATTTGATTCTCTAACCATTACAGCACACCCTTACCTCCGAACTTGTTGAAATCCCCACGGATCACAAACAAAAGAAATAAAACAATGAAAGCTTCCCACGCAACACTCTGGACTCGAATTCGTTTCCCGCAGTTAACGAGCCTGTGCGCATTGGCATGGTTGATTGGTGTTTGTTCAATTCTCTCACTACCCATGCTCTCGCGAGCTTTGCAAGCTCAGCAAGCCCAGACCGCCGAGGATGCTCAGGCCCAACAGGCTGCTCTGGAAGCCGAGCAGGCGCGTCTGGCTGAAGTGAATCAGCAATTGAGTCAGCTCGAGTCTGAATTAGGAAAATACAAGGACTCAGCGCCCGAAGCAGCCAACCTCATGTTGCAACTGGCGGATCAATACTACCAACATGGACGCGCACTGGGGTTGGTGAGAATTACACAGCGATTTACACAAGTGCAAATCAATCATCCCAAACATCGGGAGATGATGCTTAAACTGATTGACGCTCAGCAAGTTCTTTCGCGTAATAATGAACTCGTGGTGGCCTGCCGACAGTATTTAGAGAGATATGGAGCATCGGGGGAAGCTGCGGCGATTGAAATCCGTCTGGCGGATGCACTCGAGCAAACCACGGATCGGGAAGCGGCGGCCAGAGCTGCTGAAGTGGTCTGGAAGCGTCACGGTAATTCAGTGATTGGTAAACGGTATGTGGAACGCGCCGTTTATATTTATCAGGCACTGCCAGGCAATCAGCTACAGACCCAGGCTGCCGTGCTTGCTGAAGAAGCCATGGAGAAGATTCCCGCTAAGGACTTTGCTCGAGCGATGGGGGATTATTCAGTCAAACTATATGCACGATTGTCAAAATATGTAGAGTCGAATCGGGTCATCAATCGAATGTTCCAGCGAGGATTGGCGGGCGACAGAGAACAACAACGCGATGCGTATCTCCTGATGGCCAGGAATTACCAACAGCTGCAACAGTACACCAATGCTGCCAATGCGTTTCAACGAGCGCGACAAATTCGTGACGATGCTGATTCGTTGTACACTCAGACACTGCTTGTCTACAACAGTAAGACCAATCCGGGCCAAACCGAATCTCTGTTGAATCAGTTCAAGCAGAAGTTTGGGAGTGATCAGAGAAGATGGACGTTACAGCAGTATGTTGCACTGCAGTACTACAACGCCATGAATAATGCAAAAGCACTGCAGTTGATCCGTGAAGCACTTCAGGGCGACGCGGTCACTCATAATGCAGCCTCACTGTTTATCACGCTCAATGGTTCGGAGCCCGCTCGTTTACAGGATACAGAACGCGTCTTTCGAGATGCAATCAATAAATCGACGCTTCCCGCCTCGCGAGCTCGTTTGTATCGTTATCTGGCCTTTAATATCTATAAAGGTGAAGCATTTAATCAAAACCGGGCGTTACAGTTGTGCCGTGAGTATTTGTCCCGTTATCCGGAAGGTGGCAGCGACACACTCTACATGATTGACTACCTGTTTAAAAATTCTCCGGATGACAACACTTTCCGTAATGACGTTCGTATGGTCTTGGCATCACGCAAAAAGAACCTCCAGCATTCCGGGCTCATCACTTATCCGGCCAGTTGGATTGCAACCAATCGAGCCAATGCGGATTACAAAGGACGAGCACAGATTCTCAAGCAGGAATTAGCCACCGCTGACAACGATGCTCTGGTCAAGCTCTGGTCGCAATCCGGCGGGAACACAAAGAACGCCGCAAGTGCCCGACAGCAATTGCTGGAAACAGGACACTTTAACGCCATGAATGATGAGATGGCAGTTCGACAGCTCATGGCACAAACCAGTTACTACCGCAGTTACGCTCCGACCAATGATCGAGGTACCGGGAATAAATACTATGCACTATGGGTACGACGTTTCCCGCAGGAAATCCCTGTCGCTATAGTCTATGTCGCGATGGCGACAGACTACGGGACGCCCGAAGACTGTCGCGCGGCGTTACAGCATATGTTGCGACTTGATCCGCAGGAAGAAAATTCAGATCTATATCGACGGTTATTGATTTGTGCAGCTCGAAACGAAGATCCCAATCTGGCGCGTCAGGCATATAACTGGATTCGCCGGGAAGAACAGCAACATGGAATTCAGGCAAACTATCTAACCACCATGGGCGATGTGCTTACCGAATTGAAGCTTGTCGATTTGGCGAAGGAACGATATCAGACTGGCGCGAATTTACCTGTGCTGACCTCAGCGAATAAAACATGTCTCGATCGTCTGGCAGCATTGGAAGAAGACACTCAAAAACGGCAACAGCTCTACGAAGCCGCGTTTCGTAAGCCCTCCGACCAGTTTGGAGCTCTGGCTCATAATATCATTAGCATTCGGCTTACGCCGGCCGAAGGGCAGACGGTCGATTGGAATGCTGTTTTGACACTGCTGGAGCAGTCACGTGATCGTGATCTCGATCGACCGTTCACATCCTGTGGTCTCGATTTTAATAGTTGTGTCAGTTACCTTTCCACTTTGCGAGCATCAGAAACGCTCGAACCCGCACAGATTCGAGCGTTTCTGGATCGCTTTGTAAAACTTGATCTCCCTTTGGTTTCACCGATTGCCCGCTTGTTGCTGTTAAACGATGAAGCAACTCCAAAGCCGGAATTGATGCCGATGTTGTTGGAGTATCAGCAGGCAACGTATCGCAGTGGAGATGAATATCGGGGTTTCGATCAATTGACTCAGTTTGCCAGATCGGCCGCGGCTAACCAACAACATGTGGTTGCCACAACGATCGGAACAGGGATCCTCGCTAACTTCGCTTCGGTCGATGAAAATCGGCGTAAAGCAGTGAGAGATTTAGTCAGTCGAAGTTACACTCAGATCGGTGAAGTTGGATTAACGATTGATGAAGACAGTCCGATTGCTCCCTTACTGCAGGCGGCTTTGTATCTGCGGTTAGGTGATCAGGAATTAGCATTCGATCTCTACAGTGAAAATGGAGATCTGTTTGATGAACATCGTGACCAGATGCCAGTGGACCTTGTTGAGTTTATTGTGGAACGTCTGATTGCTGCGGGCGGAGATGATAATTTCAATTATGTGGAAGACCTGGTGCGAACCTGGTTGGTTAAGAATAGCGAAACGGAAGAAGTTGGTGATGATGCCAAAGCGACGATGCAGCTTCTTCTGGCCGGGAATTACTTCAAGGCCCGTCGCTTCGATATCGCCCGGAGTGAATACACCACCGTGGTGAATCGGTATCCGGATACCGAACAGGCCATGGAAGCTCAGTTTGGTATCGGTGAGTCCTTTATGGAGCAAAAGGTATTTGATCAGGCACAACAGGTTTTTGATAAGCTCGCAAATAGTAATGAAACACTGATTGTTGTCCGAGCGGAGTTCCTTCGCGGAGTACTCTCCTTCCGTCGTGGTGATCGGGATGAAGCTCGGGGTATTTTCCGCAGTGTGTTGGAACGAGTGCCGGATGTCGAGCTGGCGAACCAAACTCTTTACAATCTGGCCGAAATATACCGTGTCGAGGAACGATATATCGATCAGCTCAATCTGCTTCGTACGATCGGACGTCTCGGTCGACAGAGTAAAAGTCGACACAATCCCGGGACGCCGTTGTCGATTGTGGTGCATGACAGCGATCTTGGAATCAGTCGGGGACACAATCGAATCCCCGTCATAGTGACGACCACCGGTGGTGATAGTGAAATGGTCTACCTGATCTCTACAGGTGCAGGGAAAGGGTTATTCCGAGGTGATCTGGAGACAGTGCTGGGAGATGTTGCGAAAGATGATGGGTATCTGCAGTTAACCGGTACTGACGTGATCCGTTGTGACTATCCTGAAGAATTTCGCTCGGAGTTTAAAAGCGTCCCGCTGTCAGATGTTGATATTAGTATCGCTTCGAATGCGGAATTTGAAATCGCCAGCAGTATCGATGTCGAAAGTGAAGAAACCACCTTTAGTGACGAGTTGATTGCACAGCAGGAAGGCTCGGATGACGAACGACTAAGTCAGTCACGTCCGGCGAATCAAGTGAAGCCCGGTAACCCCCTGTATATTCAGGTCGCCGACCCCGATCGTGATTTGACGGCTGAAATTGACAATCTGGTCGTGAAATTGGTGACCGATAGTGGTGATGAAGTGCAGGTCGAAGTCACCGAAACATCGCCGCACTCAGGCGTGTTTGAAGGAGCAGTGACCACAAGTGAGTTGCCAGCCGGAGCGTTGGCGACGGATTCGGCGATTGATCATAGTCCGCTGATGGCCATTGATAAGGATCCCGCTACGTTTTGGTTGAGCCAACCCGATGGTGCCGCCCCGAAAGACCTGACCGTGGATATGAAAGATCTGTACAGCGTTTCCCGAGTGAATGTTGGGACACCGAATGACGAGGATAATCTGCCTGTTCGGATGGATTTACTTGGAAGCTATGACGGTGAATTCTGGTTTAGATTATCCAGCTTCCCTCGTAGAACGCAGGTGCGGGGATTCAGTGAAAATATCTCCGGTATCCAGCAGTTGGTGGTCATGGGCGATCATCGAAGCTATCGGGAATGGAACCAGGTTCTCACTCTGGCCGCAAACCAGTCGGATGAGTTTACAGCCGTTGAAAATGAATTAATTGTTCAGCAGGAGATCGCCGAGGACGAGAAAGCAGTAGCTCGCAGCGTGTTGTGGTCAGGGCTGTTTAATATGGAACGCAGTGCCGCAGTTCGTTTCCGAGTGCAGGGAAATACGACCGGACTAGCGGTTGACGGGATCCTTGAGTTGCCGTTGTCCAATGGGACTCGCACGGTGGATGTCTGGCTGGATAAGGGAACACATCAATTGCAGGCCTTTAGCGCGTTTGCCAATCAACAGCAGGGAGCCAAACTCGAATATGCGATTGCCAGCGTTGATACTCAACAGGTTCTTTTGCAACCCTTGCGAGCTGAGCAGTTTATTGAAGCTCCTGCTGAAGTGGAATTGCTGGAAGCACCGCAGATAGTCAAGCGGCTTGATATGACCGCCGCAGAGTTAGTGAAGACGACCGAGACTTTTGCCGTGGTCGAAAAAGCAGATTCGATGGTGACGCAGAACTGGAATGCCGTTGAAGATACGCTCAGTGTTAGTCTTGAAGGAATGGCTTCCGGAGTGTATGAACTTTGGCTTGAATACAGCCGCAGTGGAACCGGTAATCAGGTCCGGATCGGTCTGGATCAACAAATTCTCGAACATTCGCTCGTGAATACCGGCTCCTATGATACTTATCAAACAGTATTTGTCGGTCATGTCATGATTGAAGCTTCCGGCAAGAAACAGTTGTTGTTTACCCCGGTGACAGTCACATCCAATTTGATGGAACTCAAAGCAGTGGAATTACGTCCAATTGATCGTGATGCCGTTGTTAAAAGCGGTGATAGCTGGGAATTTCGGTTTCCGGAGCGTCAAATTCGATATACCAAAGTTGTTGTTAATGAATATGTAGGTGATGCTGTTGCGATTAATCAAATCGAAGTCGGAGATGCTTCCAACGGCGAGTTACAGATTCCAACCGATTCGGACATCCTCTCATTGGCTTCCAATGATGTTCTGGAAATCGCAGCGGGAGACCGAGTGGTTGCGACTTACACCGATGAACAAACGCTCAATGAACTTAATACGGCCCAGCTTCTGACTCGCGAGCTAACGGCTACATATAACAACGGTGAAGTGAATGCTGTTTCCTATGCACTCTCCAGTTCAGCAGCGGGCGGAGTGAACGCGCAACGTAAAGAACTAATGCGTGTGGACCCCGGTGAACGCATTGTGGTTGAAGTGGTTGATTACGATGAAGATCGTAGTAACGAAATTGACACGATCACTGTGGAAGTTGCCGTGAACGATGGCGAAGCTGTTGAGCTTGAAGCAACCGAGACGGGGCCGAATACAGGAATCTTCACGCGGGAAATTGATACGTCTGATGAGACCGCAGAGAATGTACTCACCATAAAGGCCGGGGATGTAGTCTATCTCCGTTATCTGGATAGTCAAAATACGTTCCCGGGCCATACCGTTGCTCGGGAACGAACTGTCTTTGTGAATGAACCGACAGATGCCAGAGTGCGAATTATTCCATCGCTGGCTCAGCGTGAATCGCCAACTGTACCAGCTCGTGTGCAGTATCTTGCCGATGCCGAGCGACAGGATAACGCAGCCGTTGCCTTCGACGCTCCGCTCCTGGTTGAAGTGATTGACCCGGATATGGCGAAAGACTCCGGCAGTACCATTACCGTTGCTCTTGTGACGACCGGTGGTTCGGTCGTCTTTGTGGATTGTGTAATCAGTAACGCCCATTCCGATTTGCCACAGAGTGTGACTGAAAATGAAGCACTGGTTGCCGGACGATTCGTTGGTCAGGTCATTATGCAGCTTGGAGGTAAAGATAGCCCGAATGTTATTCCGCTGACTTCTGAAATGCCGCGAGGCTTGATTGGCCGCGCGCATGATGGCAAGGAAGAGTCCGAGTTGCTTCCGGGGTTGGTCGCGATGGTTCTGAATCTAACCGGCGAAGATTCGATCAGTCTGCGTTACAAAGATGAAGTCAACGTGGCAGGAGAAGCTAAGATCCTTGACCATAATGCCAAACTGGTTTCCACGGGTCAGCTACAGATTACTGATCGAGAGTATGAAGAATCGGTGGAACTACTGCATGTCGGTGAAAAGATCTTCATCAAAGTCAATGATCCGGATCAGGACGTTTCTGACCAGCGCGATAGTATCGAAGTCGTGGTTTCCGGTGAACTTGGTGAATCAGAAACCGTATCGCTGTTTGAAACAACGGTGCATAGTGGCGAGTTTACTGCAGCTTTTGATTTGGAAGCGATTGAATCACCAACGGCGAATAATATCGATGTGAGTACGCCTCAAATTGAAACTTATTTTGGTGATGAAATTACGGTCACCTACTCGGATCAGCGGTCTGCTGAATCAACAGAAGCGTTGGAGTTAACTCAGGCATTACCGGTCGTGGTTGGTACCGATGGTTTGGTAACAGCGTTTTCAAAAGCATTTGAGAACGAAGAATTGGCGGTGGAAACGAAATTCCGAATCGCGGAAAGTTACTTTGAGCTGTTTAAGAGCCACAAAGATCTGGGACGTGATGAAGAGAAAACGATCGACCTGGAAGCTGGGCGTCGTATCCTGCAGGAAGTCATGGAAGATTATCCGGATCCGAAATATGTGCCACGCATCTCCTATTTGCTGGGACAGTTTTCCCAGGAATTGGAGCAGTGGTCCCAGGCTATTTCATCTTATGAAGTCATTCTTCAACAGTATGGTGATCATACGCTGGCACCAGATGCTCAGTACAAGTTGGCGCAGTGTTTAGAACAATCCGGCGACTTTGATGAAGCACTGGAGGCCTATGTCACTTTGGCTGCGACCTATCCGAAGAGCCCATTGATTGCGAGTGTCATGATTCGTATTTCAGATCATTTTTATAAATCAGAAAACTATGAAATTGCTGCACAGGTTGGCGAAAAGTTTCTGGAGAAATTCGAAGGGCATGAACATGCGCAGCGGATGGCGTTTCGTATCGGGCAGGCATTTTATAAGAATGAAGAATTCAAGAAAGCAGGCGACTCCTTTGATCGCTTTATGAAACTCTTCCCGGAAGATGCTCTTAGTGCGGATGCTCTTTTCTGGAGTGGTGAAAGTTATCGGATGGGCAACGATAACCAGCTGGCATTCCGACGATACAACCGTTGTCGTTGGGACTTCCCGGCAAGTGAAGCCGCAAAGTTTGCCCGGGGACGATTGGCATTGCCCGAAATGCTCAATCAATTTGAAGCCGAAGCAAACAGTATTGATAACGATAATTAACGACAGCTTATCTGCAAAAAAATAGACAGTCGAAACCCGACAATGAGAAAGACAACAGAATGATTTTTCGACGAATGAATCAAATCTCAGTGGTGACAGCTCTAGTGGCTATGACAATGCTTATGCTGATTGTCAGTTATTCGGCTGTTGCGCAGGATGACATTCTTAGTGAATTGGCAGGCGAAGACCAGCCCACACAGACTCAAGCAGAAAGTGAAGCGGCTGCCGCGCAGGCTACGAAGGGCACTCTGGAAAACCAGGAAGCCGCTGAAACAGGTGATAATGCCGTTGAACAATCCGCTGACACAGAAGGTGGGGCTATCGGAGAGGTCGAATCTCAGCAGAGCGAGGCTCAACAGGAAGGTGCAGATGCCGAAGAGGCAGCAGCCACAGAGGAAACGAGTGGTCTCGAGGAATTTCTGAATTCCGGTGCGTTGGGGTTATTGCTTAATGGTGGTGCCTTCATGTGGCCCATTTTATTAATGGGGATTCTGGCAGTTGGAGTAATTATCGAGCGTTATCGTAGTTTGAAAATGCTCAATGCAGATGACCAGCAAGTTCGTGAACAGGTCCAGCAACTTCTCTTTGATGACAACATTGAAGAGGCTCTTGAACTGTGCGATTCTCAACAGGGGCCTGTTCCTGCCGTACTCTCGGCCGGCTTAAGAAAATACTACGTGTTGCGAAAGCTCGATTATGATGTGGCTCGGACTGAAGAGCAGGTTGTCAAAGCGATGGATGATTACAGTGTTCATATTGTTGCGGGACTCGAACGGCATCTGCCAGTACTGGCCACCGTCTCGAGTGCCGCTCCGATGCTAGGTTTTCTGGGGACTGTTCAGGGGATGATTGTTGCTTTTCAGCAGATCGTGGAACAAATGGGTGAAACGAATATTGTGGAGGCCGCCGCCAGTGGTATTCAGGTCTCACTGCTTACCACCTGCTTTGGATTGATTGTCGGTATTCCCGCCTTTGTTGCATTTAATTATTTCACGAGTGTTATTAATCGGTTTGTTTTGCAAGTTGAACAGTCAGCGACCGAGTTGATTGAAAATGTTTCAATTCAGTTGGCTGCGGCCGGAATTGATGGGAGAGACGAGTAAGCACGGTGAAAGAACGACGTCGCAGAAAACTGATGGTCGAACCACCTTCGAGTGCAACAGGGGACATTGCGTTTAACCTGATTGTTTTTTTCCTGGTATGCGCTTCGGTGCAACCGGACAGCGGGCGACAGCAAACCTTACCTCGCAGTGAACAGGAAACCGAAGAACAATCAGAGAATATTGAAGTGCAGCTGGGGCGTAATACGGTCATGCTCAATGGCAATATTCTCAGGCAGGAAGACTTTAAAGCTGCATTACACCGTGCTTTAAACGGAAAGACACGATCCGAAGATCGAGTGGTCATTGTAAAAAGCAAGGCAGATACACCCTACCACCACTGGGTCACCGTCACCGAGATGATCGAATCTGCCGGTGGAATCGTGACGATTCAAACTGAAGAGGAGCAACAGGTTGTTGTACCTGGTGGCTAGCCAGGTGAATCGCACATGAAAGTAAAACGACGTACATCACAGGCCGACGTCCCCAGTATGGCAATGGGAGATATCGCCTTTAATCTCCTTATCTTCTTTGTGATCTTAGCTAGAGCACAGGATGATAGCCATTTGCAATGGCAACCTGCCGCTGCCGAAGAAATTAACGCACAGGGGACTGCAAAAGTTTCAGTGCTAATTGATAACGACAATAAATACTATGTAAATGGCCAACAGGTCGGAGCCTCGCAGATTGCGGGCGAAGTAGACGCTTTGTTGGGCGACACACCTGCCGGGGAACGCATTGTTTTGTTTAAGGTGCACCGCGAAGCTCAAGCGTTATATTTTGAGCCAGCCATTGAAGCCATTAGTGAAGTGGGCGGAGATATCGTCCATGTACTTGAAAAGAATCAGGATTAGTTATGAGTGATCTTCACGAGAATCAGGACAATCAAAGTCAGTCGCGAGGCATACTGGGCGATGTCCGGAGTGTAAAAAATAATGGCGCTGCCTCCCTGTCAGAATTAAGAGAATTCATTGGTTCCTTGAAAGGGCGAAAACCTCAGGACGTGATGGGGGAGGTTGCCAGTAACGGATTGGTACAGGGAGTGGTTTATTCGACGGTTGGATTCCTCGTCATCCTGCTGGTTTTTACAGCGATTCCGTACTGGA
>DEAW01000175.1 GCA_002348315.1 Planctomycetaceae bacterium UBA2972
GACAATGACCACGATCATCCAAATGGTCGAGATGATAAACGACAGGATGCTAATCCAAAGAGTCAATCCGAGTCGGCCCCGGTCATCGGGGTTTACCATGCCGAATTGAAATGCATTTGCTGCCGGAACCGCGTAAGGGTTGGCAGCAGTCGGGAGGTTTTCGGCTGTAACGGGAGCTGCTCCACCGAACGGACTGGCTGGGTCAGCGTGATCTGTTTGTCCAGGTGGAGTTGATGTTGTTAGCGAGGCGGAAGATTCCTGAAGTGTTTCCACGTGATGGCAGGTCGGACACTCTCCCTGTTGACCGAGAAGTGAGATGGGTAGTGTGAGTGATTCCCGGCACTGACTACAGGTGTATTCGAAATTTTCCGCCATCTTTTGAGGGGCTCCATTTTGGAAATGGTAATGCGGCTAATCCGCGACCTATATATAATAGGAAGATGCAAATTACCTGCCGAATTATACTATTGATCGTGGCAATTCTGTCGTCTGCGGTTGCATCAGCCCAGACTCAGTCACTGCGTCATATTATTGACGACTCGCTGCGCAGTACACAAGGCGAATTGTCTGTAAACTCGGCCCCACTTGTCGATGACTACGGTTTCGTCCGGCGTGTCTATCTGGACCTGACAGGCCGTATTCCATCGACCGCTCAGCTAATTGAGTTTGTAAACGACCAGCACGCGGATAAACGTGAGCTGCTGGTGGACAAGCTGCTTGCTTCACCGGAATACGCTCGCACAATGCAGTATGCATTTGATGTGATGTTCATGGAACGCTTGCCCAAGAAACACATTTCGCCGGAAGCCTTTCAGAAGTATCTGAAAGATGCTTTTGCTACCAATAAGCCATACGATGCACTCGTAAAGGAAATGCTGTCTGCGGATGGCGCTAATCCAGAACAGCGGCCGGCAAGTCGGTTTCTGCTCGATCGCGAAATTAAGCGTGAGGAAACAGTGCGAGCAATCGGACGTGTCTTTCTGGGGCGTGATCTTCAGTGTGCTCAGTGTCATGATCACCCGAACGTCGACGACTATCTACAGCAACACTATTTTGGCGTCGCTGCATTTCTGCAACGCAGCTATCTTTTTACCGATCCTAAGTCGAAAGTGGTTTCGATCGGAGATAAGGTCGAAGGGGATGTTAAGTTTACTTCGGTCTTCACCGGAGAAGAATCTCAGACACAGCCTCGGATTTTAGATTTATCAGAGATAAAAGATCCTGACGCTGAGGAAGAGCCCTACGAGGTCAAGCCGGATTCAAAAAACCGTGGTGTTCCGAAATACACTCGACGCCTGCAACTCGCTCCGGCCATGATCAGTTCCGAAAACAGTGCCTTTCGTCAAAATATCGTCAATCGGATTTGGGCGATGTACATGGGGCAGGGTTTTGTCGAGCCTTTGGATATGTTCCACGAAGAAAATGCTCCGACGCATCCCGAATTGCTGACATCGATAGCTGATGACTTTATGGCTCACAAGTATGACGTTAAGTATTTAGTTAAGGAGCTTGTGTTAACCAAAACCTATCAACTTGAATCGGAAGTGGTCCAAGTCGGTGACGCCGGGCGTGTTCTGTATTTGAATGCGTCGATCAAGCCGCTTAGTCCGGAACAGTTTGCCTGGTCATTGATGCAGGCGGTCGGAGTTGTCGATCAGACGCGTCGCACAGCACTCGAAGCAGCAAAACAAGAAAACGCGGACTTTGATGAAAGTAGCCTCTCCGGGCAAACGCTGTTGGAAGAAAAAATTCACACAGCCTTGAAGCCAAAAGTAAATCTAATCGTCAAAGTCTTTGCAGCGAGTAATGCAGCGTCGCGATTCGATGCGTCGGCCAATCATGCGTTGTATTTACTCAATGGCCCCGAAGTTGCTGAATGGCTTAGTATGGGCAAAGAGCTGTTGCTTGATTCGCTGTTGAAAACAGATAATGACAAAGAGATGATTGAACAGAGTTATTTGGCATGTTATTCGCGATTGCCGAGTGCTGAGGAATTGAAACTCGCTTCGGAGTTTATTAGTCAGCATGGCGCAAGTCGGGAAGAAGTTTTACGAGAACTTGTTCGTACTTTACTTTGCAGTGCAGAATTCCGATTTAATAAATAGACAGGACATTCCACGAATGGGATATGGGAGACCAGGGATATGACAAAGCGACGTAATTCAGGTTGTAATGCTTTAGAGCATCATGTCACTCGCCGTCACTTTATGGGTACCGGCGCGATGGCCGGGGCGATGGCTGGATTTGGAAGCTTGCTAACTCCGGCGATGGCTGGAGAGATGAAATCCAAGCAAAAGCAAATTCTACAAGTCTACCTCCAGGGTGGCGTCAGTCAGTTTGAGTCGTGGGATTGTAAGCCAGGTACCAAGTACGGTGGGCCATTCAGGCCGATTTCGACGAGTGTTCCCGGAATGCAGATTTGCGAGCTGCTACCCTACACTGCTCAGAAAATGCATTTGCTGAGCGTCGTAAGGAGCATCAATTTAGAAACGGACGATCACACGGTGGGGCGTCTGTTTATGGAGAAAGGTCGTAAGAATGGTGACTATCCATTTGTAGGCGCGGTCGCATCCAAATACTTAACAGCGGCAGATAACCCATTGCCGGGATACGTGCATATCACAACACGAGGAATCGTGGACCAGACAGCAGGATTCCTGGGCTCAAAGCACGAGATGATGCGGCTTGAAGGCGTTAAACCGCCGACCAATCTGGAGCGTCCAAAGGATCTGAAGCCTGAATTGGCCGTCCGCGCAGAAAGCTTGCGCCAACAGCTTAATAAGCAATTCGGAGGAAAGCGAAGCCGAGCTCTGATCGATTCCTATGATACGTCGTTTGAACAGGCTCAGCAGTTAATGGCGCGTGCTGATCTGTTTGAGAAGCAGGATGAGAAAGAGCTTGATCGCTATGGCAAACACTGGTTCGGACGTCGCTGCCTACTCGCACGTACTCTGCTTGAACAGGGTGTGACCTGTGTGAAAGTTACGCATCACGGATATGACACGCACGCTGAAAACTTTAATTTCCATGTTGAGCAACTCGATGAGTTTGACAAGACCTTTGCCACGCTGCTCGGCGACATCGAAGAGCGAGGGATGTTGGATAACGTCCTGGTGGTTATCTACTCAGAGTTTGGTCGAACACCGAAGGTGAACCATAAATATGGACGAGACCATTGGGGTAAATCCTTCTCGATTGCTCTGGGCGGATGCGGAATCCAACCGGGGGGAGTGGTTGGTGCGACCAATGCAGACGGAACGGAAGTATCCGATCGTGAGGTGGATGGAGCCCACTTGTTCCATACCTATATGCAGGCAGTGGGAATTGATTCTCAGTCGAATCATTCGCTTGACGGGCGTGCTGTTCCGATTGGGGATCCTGTAGCCGCTCCCATTAAGGAGCTCTTAGCATGAGACAGGATGAAGGGAAAGAGTCAACCTCGCAGAGCGAAAGTCAGGCTGGCGAACAGGATGGTCAGCAAGTGCAGCAGCCAGCCAAACCAGATCCGGCCAAGGCCAGCGAAGTTAAAAAGTTTTCGCATGCAGAAGCTTTGACTAACTGTCGTCTCGACCCAACCGGTAAGTATGTGTTCGCCGGCGCCGAGGATTTCGGTGTCTATCGCTGGGATTTGGAGACCGGGGAAAAGGTGATCTACCGCGGAGTCCATGATAGCTGGGTTCGGCGGATTGACTTTTCTGTGGACGGAAAGCAAATTCTGACATCAGGTTGGGATGGCCGTATCGTTGTATGGGATGTTGAACCGGAATCTTTGAAGACGGTCGAGTTGCCTGTTGAAAAGGATACAGATGAAACGACGGCGAATTCAGGTGAAAAAAGTGATGGGGAAACGAAGCCGGAAATTGAACGGGTGGTCGATTCACCGGTACGTGTTATTGAGGCTCATCGCGGTTTTTCTCGCTGGGTGCATGCCGGGCCTCGGGGGAAGTATATTGCGACTTGTGGCAACGACAAGATTGTCAAGCTTTGGGACGCGCGGCGTTGGAAGTTGAAGAAGGAATTCGTTGGGCATGGAAGGCATCCGTATGCCGTGATGATTCATCCGGATGGTGAAAGTCTGGTGTCGGAAGACTTGATGGGTGAAATCTTCATTTGGAATGCAAAGACGGGACAACGCACACGTGAGCTTAAATCGGTGATGACCGGATTTGATAATAAGTTCCAGGCTGACATGGGTGGAGCTCGCGATATGGCCTTCAACGCAGACGGCAGTTTGCTCGGATGTGCCGGGATCACCAACGTCGTCAATTCATTTGCCGGGCAGCAGGATCCGATTATCTGTATTGTGGACTGGCAGAGTAAAGAGATTACCAGTCATCTGCGAACCAAGAGCAACGCTGCAGGTATCGCCTGGGGAGTGCATTTTCACCCTGAAGGATATGTCGTTGGAGCGATGGGGAATCAAAACGGTAAAGGGACTGTTGAGTTTTGGTCTCTGGCCGATGAGGTGGAAGAGCCTGCAGAAGCTAAGCCGATGTCAGAGGGGTGTGAAGATGGAGCATCGGACGACTCGGCCGACGATAAGACCGAAGAAAAGAAGCCACGGGATATCAAGCCGTTTCACGTGGTCGAGGTCGACAAAGCCGTTCGGGGCCTGGACTTCACTGCCGATGGCCGTCGCTTCGTGATAGCCTGCAGCGATGGGAGTTTACGTATCTACGATATGTAGAACTCAGTCAATCTGTCGCTTTGGCAATTGGTTTTTTAGCCCCGGTTTCTTCGAGGTGTTCTTTTAAGGCTCGGAGCAGTTTGCCTGTTATTTCAGGTTTGTCCTCCACTAAGTTGTGCTGTTCGCCAATGTCGTTGGCCAGATTGTAAAGTTCGATCTTCATGGGGTCGTAATAGTAGATCAACTTCCAGTCTTTGTCCCGGATGATCGAATAAGGATCCGCGCCACCTCGATGGCGATAGTGTGGGAAATGCCAGAATAACTGACGCTCCGGTCCACTCTTGCCCTGAAGTACTTTGCTCAAGTCCTGGCCATCCAGGAGGTGGTTTTTTGGGATGGCCGTTCTGGTGATAGCGGCAATCGTTGGAAAGAGGTCTACGCTGGTAATAGGGGTCTTGTTGACCGTTCCTGCTTTAGTGACACCCGGCCAGCGGACGATCCAGGGTACGCGAATTCCACCTTCGGTTGCAAATCCCTTGCCGATTTTTAGAGGGGCGTTGTCAGTCGGATTGTCGTTGCGGTCGAGTCCCCCGTTGTCACCGGTGAAGATGATTGCCGTATTGTCGGTTAATCCTTGTTGCTCAAGGGTATTCAGGATTTGTCCCATCGAGTCATCCAGGCTCTCAAGCATCGCAGCGTAAGTGGCGTTGTCCTGACCTTTGCCATCCTTAAGAGGAATGTATTTCTCGGTGACGGACTGTTTAGCCTGAATTGGAGTGTGAACGGTGTAGTGGGAAAGATATAGCAGAAATGGTTTGTCTTTATTGCGATTGATAAATCCAACAGCCTCATCCGCTTCGCGGTCTGTAAGATACTCGCCCTCTTTCCGTGGTTTCAATGTGGGAATGCCTTCGGCAAGGCGACGGTTGGTGTAAGGGTCAAAATAACTTGGCGGTTGACCATAATCCCAACCACCAAAATTCTCGTCAAATCCTTGATCGGTGGGTAAATAGCCTTTGCCGCCAAGATGCCACTTACCAATAAAACAAGTGGCGTAGCCGGCAGGTTTGACCAATTCGGCGACGGTTAATTCATCATGTGGTAAGAAGGAATTGTTGACAGGGGTTAAGTAGTTCAATCCGGCGTCATGGTATCCGGGTTTGTCTGAATTGGGCCCCTGCCTTCCTCCGAGTTGGAATTCTGCGCGGATCCAGTCGGTAATGCCAAGACGATGCGGATGACGCCCGGTCATCAAGGCCGCTCGAGTTGGTGAGCAGACGGCACAGGCTGCATAGCCGTCGGTGAAGCGAGTGCCGGTTGCCGCCAGGCGGTCGATGTGGGGAGTTTTATAGAATTCGGATCCTTGAACACTTAAGTCCATCCAACCCAAATCGTCGACGAGTACTACGATGACATTGAGCGGCTTCTCTGATGGGTTCGCTTGTAAGATAACCGAAGACGGGATCAGGATTAATAAAAGGGCTAATGACATGCGCGACATAGGGACGTTTTCCGGAATCAAATGCGAGGGTATTCGAAAGGTCGATGCTCACCGATTATACCCAAATTCACCCGGTGTAAGTGAATTGCGATGGGGTGAACCAAGTGGCATGAAGATTGCATATAATAACTGTTAAATCAACAAATAACTGTACTTTTATAGAGTTTGTCGCTATTCAATCTGGGGACAGGTGTTGTCGAACTGATGACATTCAGGGATTACAAGGGAATAACAATGAGAAGACAACGGGGTCGAAAAATAGCTGGTTTACGGCGTAAACGATTGTTCTTAGAGCAATTAGAACCCCGTCTCGTGTTGACGGGGATCACTCCTCATTCCTTTGCTTTCGACCTGATTGATTTATATGACATGCGTCGCATCCCGGAATTCCAGGAGATCGATGGGGATGAAATTGGTATCGCGATTATCGACACTGGTGTGGATACGACGCATTCGATGTTTACGGGTCGAATGGCGGCCAATGTGGATCTGGTGTATCAAAACGAAGGCAATTTTTTTACTTCCAATCACGGCACGCATGTTGCCGGGATAGCAGCGGCTTCAGACCCGGACGTGGGTGTCGCTCCGGGAGCTGAAATTATATCTTTGCAGGTGTTCTCTGAGACCGATGGTTATTCGTCCTGGGTTGAGATTCTGGAAGCACTGCAATGGGTGAGAGAGAATCATTATCAGCACAATATCAAAGTGGTGAATATGTCTTTGGGAGGGGGGCTGTTCTCCAATGTCAACGATGCTGCCACGGTAACCCAGGATGTTTACCGTGAAATACTCAATCTCGAGCGACTTGGCATTACTGTTGTGAGTGCTGCTGGCAACGAATACGGAGTGGATCGAAGCGGCCAAAGCCAAATGCAACGCAACGCCAATGCTCCTGGAATTTATAGCACGTTGGTTGTCGGAGCCGTTTGGGAATCCTATGAAGGTGGTGGAATATGTATGGGCGAGTATGTTTGCGATGTCACCACCGCTGCTGATCGAATTGTGCACTTCAGTCAACGACCGCCGGAACAGGAAAACGTAATTTTCGCACCTGGTGCATTTATCTTCAGTAGTGTGCCTGGTGATGAATTTCAGGAGTTAGCAGGGACGAGCATGGCCTCTCCGATGGTTTCCGGAGCGGTAGTTTTGATGCAGGATGCGGCGATGACATTTGGAGGTCGTTATTTAACTACTTCCGAAGTCCAGCAGATCATTCGCTCGTCTGCTGATGTCATACACGATGGCGATGATGAGAATTCGATCACGACCATTGATGGCGTTGAGTTTAGCTACACCAATGCGGACTATCCTCGCCTGAATATACAAAACGCCGTCATGGCCGTTAGAGATTTAGTCGAAACGGATACGCAGCGTGAAGATCGGTACGCAGTTAATAGTGGTGACGCCAATAGTACGCTTGCTGGAGCGTATCAGGGGCCGGTCCTGCCATTGCGTTGGAGTGTGTATGACAATGACCCTACGGAAGCTGTGAAGCTTAAAGGTATTTTGGGTAAGGATGGCCGTCGTTTCGAGTCCGGCGATGCGGATGTGGACATGTTTCGGTTCGAATTGTCCGCACCCGGCGTTGTGATTTTACAAACCGAAGCC
This sequence comes from Planctomycetaceae bacterium UBA2972, assembly GCA_002348315.1. Lineage (GTDB taxonomy): Bacteria > Planctomycetota > Planctomycetia > Pirellulales > Pirellulaceae > UBA721. The sequence goes on from DEAW01000175.1 coordinate 7,737, forward strand.
TGGGGGAATCGAGAACCAGCCGATACGCTTTTACGTCTGTTCGATTCGAACGGTACTTTATTAACGTCCAACGATAATTACGACAACACAACATTCTCTCATCTTGAAGCTGCCTTGCCGGTGGGGGAATATTTCGTAGGCGTAAGTGGTTCGGGTAACGATTCGTATTCGCCTACCCATGCTGGCACAGGGGTTGCTGCCGACCGAGGTTATTACAAGCTTGCATTTAGCTGGGCGAACGATGACTTAAATGGTTTCCTGGACACCGCGGTGCAAGTCAGTTTTAACCAGGGGGAGACCTCCTTTCAGGGGTTGATTGGTCAGGACTATGGAACGCATGTGGGCTCACAGGATGTCGACTTGTTTCGGTTGGTGGTGCCCGATGACGGCCAGGTGATGGTCGATATCGACACGCCCTATACCCAGGGGTATGTCGATTCTTTCCTCCGCGTCTTTGATGCGGATGGAAATGAGTTAATTTACAGCGATGATGATTTGCAGGTTGATCCGTTTGGTAATCCGATTGAATACATCGATGCGGCTTACCCCGGACTCGTATTTGAGCATCCCACAGATCGTCAGTATTTCGACGGTCATACCTTAGACAGTTATGTGATGGGGTCAGACCTTGAACAGGGACAGGTTCTGTATTTTGGAGTATCGGGTCAGCGAAATAACAACTACAACCCGATGAGTGTTGATGGACGCAAGACGACCTTTGGAGGGTTCTACGAAGTTGAATTTCAATTCGTTTCCAAAGATCTCACGGGCAATATCTATCAGGCTTTAGCGTTGCCGGATGCAAATACCTGGTACGAAGAATTTGTCTATTACGACTGGGACTCACTAGCAGATGACTGGGCTGAAGTCAGTGATAAAGATATCGACTTCTATTCCGTGACGCCGACAGTCAGCGGAGTATTGGAATTCGATGTCGATTCATTCGTACTTCAGGACAATGATGATGATTTGGATAGTGTCATTACCGTGTTTGACTCATCCGGTAATTATATTGCTCAAAGAGATTGGGATTTCGTTCAAGAAGAGCTGTGGGATGCCAAAATCCATCTGGCGGGAACTGCCGGTGAGACTTATTACTTTGCCGTAAGCGGGTTCGGGAATCAGTCTTTTGATCCGTTCATTATTGGGGACGCTGTGCCGGGCGAGGTTGGCTATTACCAAATGAAATGGGATGAGTTTGGCCCGGAAGCTTACCCCTTATTGACGGACGACAAATTGAGCCATCAGGGTATTTTGGATCTGGCTGTTGGTGATGTGCGTTCTGCCGAGATTGGATACGACGATACCTTTGTGTTGACAGCCGAAGACGTTGATTTATATCGGTTCTTACCTATCGAGTCCGGCAATTACATGGCCTGGAC